>NZ_POTZ01000043.1 GCF_003236365.1 Streptomyces sp. NTH33 | reverse complement strand
GCCCCTCCTCGACGCCGATCACCGCCGTCACCTCCCCCTCCTCTTCCTCCTCCTCTTCCTCCTCGACCCCCGCCCGCTACCTCGGCACCTGGGAGGGCCAGGGCACCGCCCTCGGCGGCGCCCTGCCGATGGGCACCTTCCGTGTGACGGTCCGCCAGGCCGCCGTGGGGGAGGAGGCGGGCACGGTGCGCCACACGGACCAGATCGGCGGGGTCTGCACCGACGTACTCACGCTGAAGCAGGTGACGGGGACGGAGCTCGTCCTGTCGTCCAAGGGCGCCGGGGACAACCCCCCGAACTGCGTCCAGGCCGAGCACACGGTCCGCCTCGGTCCGGTCGGGGACGACCTCATGTACAAGTCGGAGAGTTCCGGGTCGGGACACCCGCAGGCGCGGCTGTCGAAGGCCGGGTAGGCACGGGCCGTCGCCCACGCGGCCTGACGTCGGGACCGTGAAACCGCTGGCGTAGGCTGGTTCGGTCCGCCCGCCCGTCTCCCACCACCACCCTTGTTTCGAGCGTTTCGCGCACACCTCCTGTCCAACCCTTACGAACCTTGCGAAAGGGACGCCGGTGACCGAGAAGGCCGACCTCCAGTCCGTCCTCGACCGTGCCGCCGCGGGCGGACGGATCACCCCCGAGGAGGCGCTCGACCTGTACCGCGACGCGCCGCTGCACGCGCTGGGCGCCGCGGCCGACGCCGTACGCCGCCGGAAGTACGCGGGCACCGAGCACATCGCGACGTACATCATCGAGCGCAACATCAACTACACGAACGTGTGCGTCACGGCGTGCAAGTTCTGCGCCTTCTACGCCGCTCCCAAGGACACCGCGAAGGGGTGGACGCGCGACCTGGACGACATCCTGCGGCGCTGCGCGGAGACCGTGGAGCTCGGCGGTACGCAGATCATGTTCCAGGGCGGCCACCACCCGGACTACGGCGTGGAGTACTACGAGAAGCACTTCCGCGCCATCAAGGAGGCCTTCCCGCAGCTGGTGATCCACTCGCTGGGCGCCTCCGAGGTGGAGCACATGGCGCGGATCTCGGGCGTGTCGGTCGAGGAGGCCATCACCCGGATCCACGAGGCCGGCCTGGACTCCTTCGCCGGTGCCGGCGCCGAGCTGCTGCCGGAGCGGCCGCGCAAGGCGATCGCCCCGCTGAAGGAGTCCGGCGAGCGCTGGCTGGAGATCATGGAGATCGCGCACCGGCTGGGCGTGGAGTCCACCTCGACGATGCTCATGGGCACCGGTGAGACGAACGCCGAACGGATCGAGCATCTGCGGATGATCCGGGACGTGCAGGACCGGACGGGTGGCTTCCGGGCGTTCATCCCGTACACCTACCAACCGGAGAACAACCACCTGAAGGGCCGGACCCAGGCCACCGTCTTCGAGTACCTGCGGATGATCGCGATCGCCCGCGTCTTCCTCGACAACGTGATGCACATCCAGGGCTCCTGGCTGACCACCGGCAAGGACGTAGGCCAGCTGACCCTGCACTACGGCGCCGACGACCTCGGTTCGATCATGCTCGAGGAGAACGTCGTCTCCTCCGCGGGCGCCAAGCACCGGTCCAACCGGATGGAGATCATCGAGCTCATCCGGAAGGCGGGGCGGGTCCCGGCGCAGCGGTCGACGACGTACGAGCACCTCGTCGTCCACGACGACCCGGCGAACGACCCGGCCGACGACCGCGTGATGTCCCACATCTCCTCGACGGCGATCGCGGGCGGGACGGCCCACCCGGAGCTCAAGCTCCTCGCCTCCAACTGACGCGGCGCCACATGGACCGCCCGTGCTGACGATTCACGCCGCGGACGAGGTCCGGCGCGCCTGGGACGCCGAGCCGGTGAAGGGCGGTGCCGTCGTCGTCGAGGGCGCCCGGGTCGCGGCCGTGGGGCCGCTGGCCGAGCTGGAA
Organism: Streptomyces sp. NTH33; assembly: GCF_003236365.1. Lineage (GTDB taxonomy): Bacteria > Actinomycetota > Actinomycetes > Streptomycetales > Streptomycetaceae > Streptomyces. The sequence continues at coordinate 25,732 of NZ_POTZ01000043.1, read as the reverse complement.
CGGCGGTTCCCCGGCGCGCGCGTGCGGCGCTGGCCGGGCGTGCTCGGGCCCGCCCGCGTGCACGAAGGGCCGCTGCCCCGGGCGCCGAGTCCGCGCGAGCGCGTCCACGAGGTCCTGAAGCTCGGCGCGACGGCCGTACTCGCCGAGTACGCCGACGCGCCCGGACTGCGGGAGGCCGCCGCGCGCAACGACGTCGCCGTCCTGCCGGGCGCACGGCCCGCGGCCGTCGTGGAGGGCGGCCGCGCCGACCTCGCCGTCCTCGACGACGCCGGCGCCTGCCTCGCCACCGTGTGCGCGGGCCGGCTCGTGCACCGCAGGCGCTGACGGCGGCGGCCCTCAGCCTCCGAACGCCTTCCCGAACGCCCCCGGCTTCTGCGTCACCCCACTGCAGTCGGTCGCCGCGTCGCCCCGCGAGGAGGAGCCCTTCACGCACTGCTGGTCGCGGAAGGCGGACCACATCGACACCCAGGCGATCCGCTTCTTCTCGGCGAAGGCGCGCACCTGGGCCGCGTCGGAGAGCGTGAAGGTCTCGCCGGCGACGTCGTTGACGCCGATCATCGAAGTGAGCGCCATGCCCTGCCAGGCGGCGGCGTCCGACAGGTCGAAGACCTTCTTCAGCTGGGTGTGGGCGGCCTCGGCGGCGGCGATGGCGTAGTCGCCCATGTCGCCGGTGTACGACTCGGCGTAGTTCATCGTCATCAGGTTCACCGTGGAGACCTGGACGTCATGCCGGTGGGCGGACTCCAGCAGGGCCAGGCCGTGGGCGCCCAGCCCGGAGGGCATGACGGGCAGGGTGAAGGTGACCTCCAGTCCGGGGCGCTCCTTCTGCAGCCGCGCGATCGCCCGGGAGCGCAGGGCGACGGAGGCGGAGTCGGTCAACTCGTCGCCCTCGATGTCGAAGTCGGCCCGGGTGGAGCCCGCCGCGTCCAGTGCCCTGCCGTACGCGCCGGCCAGCGCGGAGACGTCCTCACAGGCCGCCGCCAGCTCCTTGCCGTCGGCCCCGCCGAAGGAGACGCGCAGCGCGCCGCCCGACTTCATCCTCAGCCGCGCGATCCGTGACCTCACCTCCTCGTCGTCGAGGGCGTACATGCCGTCCCACTGCGGTGTGCAGCCGTTGCCGTCGGAGATCACGAAGGCGAGGTTGTACGTCGCCGGGGAGCCGGCGGAGTCGTTGCCGGAGGCCGTCGTGGCGCTCACGTACGGGGCGTACGACGTACCGGCGGTGCGGTCGGGCACCTTCGGGGCCGCGTCCGAGGCGCCGCCGAAACCCGAGGAGCAGCCTGCGGCGGCCAGGGCGGACAGGCAGGCGAGCCCGGCCGCCGGCTTCAGGAGACTCCGCATCGCGCATGTACTCGCTCTCGTCGCGTCGGGCTCGGGGCCGAAACGGATCCCGGAACGGATCCCAAAACGGATCTCGGAACAAACCGGGGTTCCGGACCGGAAACATCCCACATGCGACGGAACCCGTGCGGTGGTACGCGAGAAGCCGAGGCTGCTGCCGTGACGCCGCGGCCCCGCCTGCAACAATGGGCCCGTGACCCGCGCATCCCTGGACAAGCAGCCGCAAGATGTCGCCTCGATGTTCGACGACGTGGCGGAACGGTACGACCTGACCAACGATGTGCTGTCCCTGGGGCAGGACCGGCGGTGGCGCAAGGAGGTCGCGCGCGCCGTCGACGCCCGGCCGGCGCAGAAGGTCCTCGACCTCGCCGCCGGTACGGCCACCTCCTCGCTGCCCTTCACCCGCGCCGGCGCCTACGTCGTCCCCTGCGACTTCTCTCTCGGGATGCTGCGGGTCGGCAAGCGGCGGCACACCTGGTTGCCGTTCACGGCCGGCGACGCGACGCGGCTGCCGTTCAAGGACGACACCTTCGACGCCGTCACCATCTCCTTCGGGCTGCGCAACGTACAGGACTTCGACCAGGCCCTGCGCGAGATGCACCGGGTGACCCGGCCCGGCGGACGGGTGGTCATCTGCGAGTTCTCCCACCCCACCTGGGCGCCGTTCCGCACCGTCTACACCGAGTACCTGATGCGCGCCCTGCCGCCCGTGGCGCGCGCGGTGTCCTCCAGCCCCGACGCCTACGTCTACCTCGCCGAGTCCATCCGGGCCTGGCCCGACCAGCCGTCGCTGGCCGGGCGGCTGCGGGCGGCCGGCTGGTCGAAGGTGGCGTGGCGCAACCTCAGCGGCGGAATCGTCGCCCTGCACCGGGGTTTCAAGGCCTGACGGTCGCGCCGTCGCGCCGCCACGTCCTCATGCCGTCGCGCCGTCATGCGAGGCTGACCGCGTACGGATCGCCCGGCTCGTCGAGCTCGCGCTGGAGCCCGCCCGTGGGCGGCCTCGGGACGCGCGGCTCGCGGACGCCTCCGCCGCCCTCGCCCGGACGGAAGTCGAACCACACGTACACCAGGGAGTCCCGCGGGACCTCGGCACCGGGCTGCGGGTACTGGCGCACGACGTGGTCGACGACGGTGAGGTGGAAGTCCGGACGGTCCGGCGCGTCGAGGAACAGGCCCCGCGCCCGGGCGGTTTCGCGGGCGTCCACGGCCATCAGCCCGACCAGGCGCGGTACGCGTACTTCGGGTGTTTTGGGTGTCATGTGCACAGACGTCACCCCCAGCGGTACCCGGCAGGGTAACCGGCCGGGGGTGCCACCCGGAAGCGTCGCGTTTCTTTCCGTGACAATCGACTACGTTCGGTGACGGGTGCGTGAGGTCACAGATCGAGTCGGTAGCAGTGGCCCTGCCGCTGCGACGTCGGCGTCACGAACGTCTCCACCAGGCGCATGCCGAGCCGTCGGGCGACCGCGATGGACCGCTCGTTGCGGGCGTCGACCATGGCCACCACGCTCGGCAGGCCGGCCGCGCGCAGCCGCTCCAGGGTCGTGTGGGCGGCCGCCGTGACGTATCCGCGGCCCCAGAACTCCCGGCCGAGCCGCCAGCCGATCTCTATTTCCCCGGTGGGGCCCCAGTCCCGCTCCCACGGCTGGGCGCCGGTGAAGCCGATGACCCGGCCGGAGCCGTCGAGCATCGTCCACAGGCAGAAGCCGTGCTCGGCGTCGTGCCGCCGCTGGCGGGCGGTGAGCTCCTCGTAGACGGACAGCTCCGCGGGCCTGCCGCCCTGGAACTCCATGACGTCCGGGTCGTCGAAGACCCGGTGCCAGGCGACGGCGTCCTCGTCGGTGGGAACGCGCAGCCGTACGACGGGGAGAGCTCTGTTCACGGGAGGCAGCCCTTCAGCCGGGTGATCAATTCTGCTGCATAGACTGCCCATGTCCGGTGCCGGTCGGCACGCAGATTACGAACCTTGGGGAGATCCCGCCGTGACCGTCGAGACCGAGCCCCAGTCCGATCCCCAGTCAGAGTCCCCTTCCGAGGCCCTCTCCGGGAACAGGGCCGATGTGATCGTCGTGGGCGCGGGGCCGGCCGGCTCCACCACCGCCTACCACCTGGCCCGGGCCGGACTCGACGTACTCCTGCTGGAGAAGACCGAGTTCCCGCGGGAGAAGGTCTGCGGCGACGGGCTCACCCCGCGCGCCGTCAAGCAGCTCGTCGCGATGGGCATCGACATCTCCGAGGAGGCCGGCTGGCTGCGCAACAAGGGCCTGAGGATCATCGGCGGGGGCGTCCGCCTGCAGCTGGACTGGCCGGATCTCGCCTCCTTCCCGAACTACGGACTGGTGCGCAAGCGCGACGACTTCGACGAACAGCTCGCCCGGCAGGCGCAGAAGGCGGGCGCGCGGCTGTACGAGCGCTGCAACGTGAGCGCCCCGATCGTCGACGACCGCACCGGCCGCATCACCGGGGTGAAGGCCAGGCTCGGCGAGGACAAGCGTGAGGTCACCTTCCACGCGCCGCTCGTCGTCGCCGCCGACGGCAACTCCAGCCGGCTGTCCCTGGGAATGGGCCTGCACCGCCGCGAGGACCGCCCGATGGGCGTCGCGGTCCGCACGTACTTCGAGTCCCCCCGCCATGACGACGACTACCTGGAGTCCTGGCTGGAGCTGTGGGACCGGCGGGGTCCGCAGGACCGGCTGCTGCCGGGCTACGGCTGGATCTTCGGCATGGGCGACGGCACCTCCAACGTCGGCCTCGGGGTGCTCAACACCTCGGCGTCCTTCAAGGAGCTCGACTGGCGCGAGATCCTGAAGGCCTGGTGCGCGTCCATGCCCGAGGACTGGGGCTACACCCCCGAGAACATGACCGGCCCGATCCGCGGCGCCGCCCTGCCCATGGCCTTCAACCGCCAGCCCCACTACACCCGGGGCCTGCTGCTCGTCGGTGACGCGGGCGGCCTGGTGAACCCCTTCAACGGCGAGGGCATCGCCTACGCCATGGAGTCCGGCCAGCTCGCCGCCGACATCATCGTCCAGGCCCAGTCCCGGGCCACGCCCGCCCAGCGCGAACTCGCCCTGCGGCGCTACCCGCGCGTCCTGAAGGACACCTACGGCGGCTACTACACGCTGGGCCGCGCCTTCGTGAAGCTCATCGGCAACCCGAAGGTCATGCAGATCGCCACCCAGCGCGGGCTGACCCATCCGCTGCTGATGAAGTTCACCCTCAAGCTGCTGGCCAACCTCACCGACCCGACGGGCGGCGACGCGATGGACCGCGTCATCAACGGCCTGAGCAAGGTGGCGCCCAAGGCGTGAGCCGACCCGGCCGGTGAACGGCGAGGGGCAGGGGCGGACGGCACCACTCAGGGGGCGCTCACCGCGTGGGTGAGCGCCCCCTGAGTGGTGCCGGAGTGCGCTCGAAGCTCCGGAGTGCGCTCGAAGCCCGGAGCGTGCACAGGCGTGCCGAAGGGCCGCAGCCCCCGAGCGGCTGCGGCCCTTCGGCATGTACGGCCGTGTGTGGGTGCGTGAGGCCTCAGAGCACCCGGACCGCGCCGCTCGGCGGGTCGTAGGACAGCGGCCGCTCGACGACGCCCGTGGAGGAGTTCTGCGCGCCGACGAACATGCCGTTGCCGACGTACACCCCCACGTGGTACGCGCTGCCCGCGCCACCCCAGTAGAGGATGTCGCCCGGCTGCAGGTTGGACAGCGACACCTGGGTGCCGGCGGTCGACTGGTTCTGGGAGACGCGCGGCAGGCTGATGCCCACCTGCTTGAAGGCGGTCTGCACCAGGCCGGAGCAGTCGTAGGCGGACGGACCGGTGGCACCGGAGACGTAGGCCTTGCCGACCTGGGCCTTGACGAACGAGACGACGGCCGCGGCCGAACCGGTCGCCGTGGACGTGCTCGTGGTGGTGGTGCTGACGCTCGCCGGGGTGGCGAGCACGGTCCGCTCGGTGGTACGCGAGGCACGCTCGGCGGCGGCCTTGCGGGCGGCCTCGGCGGCCTTCTTGCGGGCCTCGGCCTTCTTCTTGGCTTCGGCCTCCTTGGCGGCGGCGAGGTCCGCCTTGGCCTGCTTCGCGGCCTTCGCGGCGGCCGCGTCGCGCTCGGCCTGCAGCTGGTAGTTCGCCGCGGCCTGCTGGGTGGCGTCCGCCGACTGGGCCACCTGGGCGGCCAGGTCGGCCGTCAGGGTGGGCAGTTCGAGGGTCTGGGTCACCGGCTCGGCGGCGTTCGCCGACGCCGACGCACCGGCCACTGCCAGGCTGCCGAAGACGCCACTGGCAACTCCGGCCCGCATCGCGAGTTTCGACGCGCTACGGCGGGGCTTCCGGTGGCTGCGTATGTGAGCGGTGTGGGACATGGGAACAACCGGTACCAGGGGCTCCTTCATATCTTCAAGGAACGTGTGGTGCGCCACATTTGTTCAATGGAGCGCCCAAATCCCCAGGTCCTGATTCCTTATTGACGGCACAACGGACATAGCGGACGCACGTGATCATGCCTGTGATCATGGGCTTTCGCTGTTACGCCCGAATTGCTCCGGACTTACCACCGATTGAGGCCGTTGGCCAAGCCCGGTTCTCACGCGCCCCTCATGAATGTGACGGAGGTCACGGAACGGCCGCCGTCCCGCGGCGCGCCTTCACGCCAGGTCCCACTGGTCCCTCATGTCACGTGAGCCCCATTGGGCGAGGGGGTGCCGGCGGGGGGCCGCGGGGCGCGCTCTCCGGCTTGTGAAGGGGTGAACGTGTCCACATCTCGTGTCGCCGTCCCCCTGATGTGTGAAAAGCCGCTCCATACCAAGGTCTTGACGAGCTCCGCCACTTTGCGCAGAGCGTCGGGCGTCTGATAATGCGCACCCCCTCCGACCTGCGAATACGAGGTAAAATGTAACCAGTAGTGATCACACAGGTGCTTCGCGTGCGAAGGTCACCGCTCATCCGACTTGATGATCGTTCGTCAGGTGGTGAAGATCACAAAGCTCATGCAATACCCCGTGTCGCAGATCACAGAGCGTCGGGCATAGGATGCGAGGCAGTTGGGCTTGTGACCTGCTTCACATGTTCTCGATCTTCGTCGGCACAAGCGGGGGTGGCGGGGCATGTGAGACGGCTGTGAGCCCGCTACCGCCAGCAGTCAGTGCCGACTGAGAGGAGCGAGGAGCGGTGAACGCGTATGCGCCCATCCTCGTACTGGGAGCCCTCGGGGCAGGCTTTGCGATCTTCTCCGTGATCATGGCCACCCTGATCGGGCCGAAGCGGTACAACCGCGCCAAGCTCGAGGCCTACGAGTGCGGTATCGAGCCGACCCCCACGCCGGCCGGCGGCGGGCGCTTCCCCATCAAGTACTACCTGACGGCGATGCTCTTCATCGTCTTCGACATCGAGATCGTCTTCCTCTACCCCTGGGCCGTCACCTTCGACGCCCTGGGTGTTTTCGGGCTCGTGGAGATGCTGCTCTTCGTGCTCACCGTCTTCGTCGCGTACGCGTACGTATGGCGGCGCGGCGGCCTGGAATGGGACTGAGGGGCCTTTAACGACATGGGACTCGAAGAAAAGCTGCCGAGCGGTTTCCTGCTGACCACCGTCGAGCAGGCCGCGGGCTGGGTGCGCAAGGCGTCCGTCTTCCCGGCCACCTTCGGCCTCGCCTGCTGCGCGATCGAGATGATGACCACCGGCGCCGGCCGCTACGACCTGGCGCGCTTCGGCATGGAGGTCTTCCGCGGTTCGCCCCGCCAGGCGGACCTGATGATCGTGGCCGGCCGGGTCAGCCAGAAGATGGCGCCGGTCCTCAGGCAGGTCTACGACCAGATGCCCAACCCCAAGTGGGTGATCTCCATGGGTGTCTGCGCCTCCTCGGGCGGCATGTTCAACAACTACGCGATCGTCCAGGGCGTCGACCACATCGTCCCCGTCGACATCTACCTGCCGGGCTGCCCGCCGCGGCCCGAGATGCTGTTGGACGCGATCCTCAAGCTCCACCAGAAGATCCAGTCCTCCAAGCTCGGCGTGAACGCCGAGGAGGCGGCCCGCGAGGCGGAGGAGGCGGCGCTCAAGGCCCTGCCCACGATCGAGATGAAGGGGCTGCTGCGATGAGTGACGCCAACGGCAAGGACGCGAACGGCGTGAACGGCTCCGCGAACGGGGCCACGAACGGGGTCAACCCCGAGAAGGACCTCGCCGCCGACAACCTCCCCGGTCAGCGCGGCCAGGGCGGCGAGGAGATCCGCGTCCAGCGCGGCATGTTCGGCGCCAACAACGGCGGCGACACCTCCGGCTACGGCGGCCTGGTCCGCTCGGTCCGGCTCCCGGGACCGGCGAGCCGGCCCTACGGCGGGTGGTTCGACGAGGTCGCCGACGAACTCGAGGGCGCGCTGGAGGAGCAGGGCCTCCTCCCGGAGAACGCGATCGAGAAGACGGTCGTCGACCGCGGCGAGCTCACCTTCCACATCGAGCGCGAGCACCTGGTCCGCGTCGCCCGCACCCTGCGCGACGACCCGGCCCTGCGCTTCGAGCTGTGCACCGGTGTCAGCGGCGTCCACTACCCGCACGACAAGGGCCGCGAGCTGCACGCCGTCTACCACCTGCGCTCGATCACCCACAACCGGCTGATCCGCATCGAGGTCAGCGCCCCCGACAGCGACCCGCACATCCCGTCGCTGGTCTCCGTCTATCCGACGAACGACTGGCACGAGCGCGAGACCTACGACTTCTTCGGACTGGTCTTCGACGGTCACCCGGCCCTGACGCGGATCATGATGCCGGACGACTGGCAGGGCCATCCGCAGCGCAAGGACTACCCCCTCGGCGGCATCCCCGTCGAGTACAAGGGCGCCCAGATCCCGGCTCCGGACCAGCGGAGGTCGTACTCGTGAGCACGCAGTCAGCATCCGCCGCTTCCGCGGCGTCGGCACGCGAGACCACCGAGGGCACCGTCTACACGGTCACCGGTGGCGACTGGGACGAGGTCGCCCAGTCCGCGGCCCGCACCGACGACGAGCGCATCGTCGTCAACATGGGGCCCCAGCACCCCTCCACCCACGGGGTGCTGCGCCTGATCCTGGAGATCGACGGCGAGACGGTCACCGAGGCCCGCTGCGGCATCGGCTACCTGCACACCGGCATCGAGAAGAACCTCGAGTTCCGCACGTGGACGCAGGGCACCACCTTCGTCACGCGCATGGACTACCTGACGTCCTTCTTCAACGAGACCGCCTACTGCCTCGCCGTCGAGAAACTCCTCGGCATCGAGGACCAGATCACCGAGCGCGCCAAGATCATCCGGGTACTCCTGATGGAGCTGAACCGGCTCTCCTCCCACCTGGTGTGCATCGCCACCGGCGGTATGGAGCTCGGCGCCACCACGATCATGATCTACGGATTCCGTGATCGTGAAATGATTCTCGACCTCTACGAGCTCATCACGGGCCTCAGGATGAACCACGCGTACATCCGGCCCGGCGGACTCGCCCAGGACCTGCCGCCCGGCGCGGTGGACCAGATCCGCGAGTTCGTGAAGAAGATGAAGAAGAACCTCCCGGAGTACGACAAGCTCGCCACCGGGAACCCCATCTTCAAGGCCCGTATGCAGGACATCGGCTACCTCGACCTGGCCGGCTGCATGGCCCTCGGCGCCACCGGCCCGATCCTGCGCGCCACCGGCCTGCCGCACGACCTGCGCAAGGCGCAGCCCTACTGCGGCTACGAGACGTACGACTTCGACATCCCGACCGCCGACACCTGCGACTCCTACGGCCGCTTCCTGATCCGCCTGGAGGAGATGCGCCAGTCGCTCAGGATCGTCGAGCAGTGCCTGGACCGGCTGGAGCCGGGCCCGGTCATGGTCGCCGACAAGAAGATCGCCTGGCCCGCCCAGCTCGCCCTGGGACCGGACGGCCTCGGCAACTCCCTCGACCACATCAAGAAGATCATGGGCACCTCCATGGAGGCCTTGATCCACCACTTCAAGCTGGTCACCGAAGGCTTCCGCGTCCCGCCGGGACAGGCGTACGCGGCGGTCGAGTCGCCCAAGGGCGAACTCGGGGTGCACGTCGTCTCCGACGGCGGCACCCGCCCCTACCGGGTCCACTTCCGCGACCCGTCCTTCACCAACCTGCAGTCGATGGCGGCGATGTGCGAGGGCGGCCAGGTCGCCGACGTCATCGTCGCCGTCGCGTCCATCGACCCCGTGATGGGAGGCGTCGACCGGTGACCACCAGTCCTTCGGAGCGGGGCGTCAGCCTGGGCATGCCCGAACTGCCCGCGCCCGACTACCCGGACGACGTCCGCACCCGGCTCGAGCGGGACGCGCGCGAGATCATCGCCCGCTACCCGGACTCCCGGTCGGCCCTGCTGCCGCTGCTGCACCTGGTGCAGTCGGAGGAGGGGCACGTCACGCGCACCGGGATGCGGTTCTGCGCGGACGTGCTCGGCCTGACCACGGCCGAGGTCACCGCGGTCGCCACCTTCTACACCATGTACCGGCGCAAGCCGTCCGGTGACTACCAGGTGGGCGTCTGCACCAACACCCTGTGCGCCGTGATGGGCGGTGACGCCATCTTCGAGGCGCTCCAGGAGCACCTCGGCGTCGGCAACGGCGGGACCACCGACGACGGCAAGGTCACCCTGGAGCACATCGAGTGCAACGCGGCCTGCGACTACGCGCCGGTCGTGATGGTCAACTGGGAGTTCTTCGACAACCAGACCCCGGCGAGCGTCAAACGCCTGGTCGACGACCTGCGCGAGGGACGGCCGGTGACGCCCACGCGCGGCGCGCCGCTGTGCACCTTCAAGGAGACCGCCCGGATCCTGGCGGGCTTCCCCGACGAGCGCGAAGGGGCGACGGAGGCCGGCGGCAGCGCGGGGCACGCCTCGCTGGTGGGCCTCCGCCTGGCCAAGGGAGAGGCCGCACCCGCGCGCGTGGTGCACCCGCGCGACGGCGGACCGCAGGACGCCGGGCCGCGGGACGCCGTGCACCGGCCGTCGCCGACCGAGCACCTGAGCTCGCACGACGCGCCGCAGGACACATCGGCATCCGATCCGTCCCATCCGGCGGGACCTGTCGGAGAGGAGGGGGAGGGATGACCTTGGCACCCGAGATCAACGAGAGCAGTCCGGAGAAGCTGCTCGTACCCGTGCTGTCGGCCTTCTGGGACGAGGACAGGTCCTGGACGCTGGACGTGTACCGGAGGCACGAGGGGTACGAGGGGCTCCGCAAGGCGCTCGCCATGTCGCCGGACGACGTGATCGCGTACGTCAAGGACTCCGGTCTGCGCGGGCGCGGCGGCGCGGGATTCCCGACGGGAATGAAGTGGCAGTTCATTCCCCAGGGAGATGGAAAACCGCACTATCTTGTTGTCAACGCCGACGAATCGGAGCCCGGGACCTGCAAGGACATCCCGCTCCTCTTCGCGAACCCGCACAGCCTCATCGAGGGCATCGTGATCGCGTGCTACGCCATCAGGTCGTCGCATGCCTTCATCTATCTGCGGGGAGAAGTCGTCCCCGTACTGCGGCGGTTGCACTCGGCCGTGCGCGAGGCCTACGCGGCCGGCTACCTCGGCGAGAACATCCTGGGCAGCGGCCTCGACCTCGAACTCACCGTGCACGCGGGCGCGGGCGCGTACATCTGCGGTGAGGAGACCGCGCTGCTGGACTCGCTCGAAGGCCGCCGCGGCCAACCGCGGCTGCGTCCCCCCTTCCCTGCCGTCGCGGGCCTCTACGCGTGCCCGACTGTGGTGAACAACGTCGAGTCGATCGCGTCGGTTCCCGCGATCCTGAACAACGGCAAGGAATGGTTCAGGTCGATGGGCAGCGAGAAGTCCCCGGGCTTCACGCTCTACTCGCTCAGCGGCCATGTCGCGAGCCCCGGCCAGTACGAGGCCCCGCTCGGCATCACGCTGCGCCAGCTGCTCGACATGAGCGGCGGCATGCGCCCCGGGCACCGGCTGAAGTTCTGGACGCCGGGCGGCTCCTCGACGCCGATGTTCACCGACGAGCACCTCGACGTCCCGCTCGACTACGAGGGAGTGGGCGCCGCGGGGTCCATGCTCGGCACCAAGGCCCTGCAGTGCTTCGACGAGACGACGTGCGTGGTGCGGGCCGTGACCCGGTGGACCGAGTTCTACGCCCACGAGTCCTGCGGCAAGTGCACGCCGTGCCGCGAAGGGACGTACTGGATGGTGCAGTTGCTGCGGGACATCGAGGCCGGCAAGGGCGTCATGTCCGACCTCGACAAGCTGAACGACATCGCCGACAACGTCAACGGCAAGTCCTTCTGCGCCCTCGGCGACGGCTCCGCCTCCCCGATCTTCTCCTCCCTGAAGTACTTCCGCGAGGAGTACGAGCAGCACATCACGGGCCGGGGCTGCCCCTTCGACCCGGCCAAGTCCACGGCCTGGGCCGACCGCACGGAGGTGACCGCATGACCGTACAGCAATCCCTCGGCGGCTCCGCCGCGGGCCAACGCCCCGCGGGCGGGGGCGAGGCAGCGGTCCCGCCGGAAGATCTCGTGACGCTGACGATCGACGGGGTCGAGGTCAGCGTGCCCAAGGGCACCCTGGTCATCCGGGCCGCCGAACAGCTCGGCATCGAGATCCCCCGGTTCTGCGACCACCCCCTGCTCGACCCGGCCGGTGCCTGCCGCCAGTGCATCGTCGAGGTCGAGGGCCAGCGCAAGCCGATGGCGTCCTGCACGATCACCTGCACGGACGGGATGGTCGTCAGGACCCAGCTCACCTCGCCGGTCGCCGAGAAGGCCCAGAAGGGTGTGATGGAGCTGCTGCTCATCAACCACCCGCTGGACTGCCCGGTCTGCGACAAGGGCGGCGAGTGCCCGCTGCAGAACCAGGCCATGTCGCACGGCAACGCCGAGTCCCGCTTCGACGGGAAGAAGCGGACGTACGCCAAGCCCGTCCCGCTCTCCACGCAGGTGCTGCTCGACCGCGAGCGGTGCGTGCTGTGCGCCCGCTGCACCCGGTTCTCCAACCAGATCGCCGGCGACCCGATGATCGACCTGATCGAGCGGGGCGCGCTGCAGCAGGTCGGCACCGGCGAGGGCGACCCCTTCGAGTCGTACTTCTCCGGCAACACCATCCAGATCTGCCCGGTCGGCGCGCTCACCTCGGCCGCCTACCGGTTCCGCTCCCGTCCCTTCGACCTCGTCTCCTCGCCGTCGGTGTGCGAGCACTGTGCGGGCGGCTGCGCCACCCGCACCGACCACCGGCGCGGCAAGGTCATGCGGCGGCTCGCCGCCGACGACCCCGAGGTCAACGAGGAGTGGATCTGCGACAAGGGGCGCTTCGCGTTCCGGTACGCGCAGATGAAGGACCGGCTCACCACGCCCCTGGTGCGCAACCCCGAGGGCGAGCTGGTGCCGGCGTCCTGGCCGGAGGCACTGGAGATCGCCGCCCAGGGCCTGCTCGCCTCGCGCGGGCGGACCGGTGTCCTCACCGGCGGCCGGCTCACCGTCGAGGACGCCTACGCCTACAGCAAGTTCGCGCGCGTGGCGCTCGACACCAACGACATCGACTTCCGCGCGCGCGTGCACAGCGGCGAGGAGGCCGACTTCCTGGCCGCCCGGATCGCCGGACACGGCCGGGACCTGGACGGCAGCGGAGTCACCTACACCTCCCTGGAGAAGGCGCCCGCCGTCCTACTCGTCGGGTTCGAGTCCGAGGAGGAGGCACCCGGCGTCTTCCTCCGGCTCCGCAAGGCCTGGCGGGGGCACGGGCAGAAGGTGTTCGCGCTGGCCACGCACGCCACACGGGGCCTGAAGAAGGTGGGCGGCACGCTGCTGCCGGCCGCGCCCGGCACCGAGAACGAGTGGCTGGACGCGCTCGCGGGCGGCGTCGGACTGGAGGCCGAGGGCACGGAGGCCGCCGAGGCGCTGCGCGCGGAGGGCGCGGTCATCGTCGTCGGCGAACGGCTCGCGGGAGTCGCCGGCGGCCTGACCGCCGCCGTACGGGCCGCGACCGCCACCGGCGCCCGGCTGGTGTGGATCCCGCGCCGGGCGGGCGAACGCGGTGCCGTCGAGGCCGGCGCACTGCCGTCGCTGCTGCCGGGCGGGCGCCCGGCGACCGACCCGCGCGCGCGGGAGGAGGTCGCCGCGCTCTGGCGCGTCGCCGAACTGCCGCACCGCTACGGCCGCGACACCGGCCGGATCATCGAGGCCGCGGCCGGCGGCGAACTGCAGGCGCTGCTCGTGGCCGGCGTGGAGGTCGCCGACCTGCCCGACCCGGCACGCGCGCGTGAGGCACTGTCCGAGGTGGGCTTCGTGGTGTCGCTGGAACTGCGGCCCAGCGAGGTCACCGAACGCGCGGACGTGGTCCTTCCCGTCGCCGCCGTCGCCGAGAAGGCCGGCACCTTCCTCAACTGGGAGGGCAGGGTCCGCTTCTTCGAGGCCGCGCTCAAGCCCGACCAGATGCCCCGCACGCTGTCGCCCACCGACGCGCGCGTCCTGCAGATGCTGGCCGACGCCATGGACGTGCACCTGGGCCTGCCGGACCTGCGGACCGTACGCGCGGAGCTGGACCGGCTGGGCGCCTGGACCGGGCCGCGCGCCGACGACCCGCAGGGGAGCACGGGCGTGCTGCCCCGGCCCGCCACCGGGGAGGCCGTGCTCGCCGGGCACCGGCTGCTGCTCGACCACGGCGTCCTGCAGGAGGGCGACGAGGCGCTCGCCGGCACCCGGCACGCCGCACGCGCACGCGTGTCGCCCGCCACGGCCGCCGAGGCGGGCGTCGTGGACGGCGACCTGCTCACCGTGACCGGCTCCGCCGGATCGGTCGCACTCCCGTTGGAGATCACCGAGATGCCGGACCGGGTGGTGTGGCTCCCGCTGAACTCCGTCGGCGGGGGCGTCGCCTCCGGCACCGGGGCGCTGCCCGGCTCCCTCGTCCGCATCGGCCCGGCGCCGCGCGCGACCGAGGCCCCCGAGGAGGTGGAGGCATGAACCCGTACCTCGCCGCTGAGAACCTTTCGATGTTCGGCACCGACCCGTGGTGGCTGGTCGTCATCAAGGCGGTGTTCTGCTTCGCCTTCCTGATGGTGACCGTGCTGTTCTCCATCGTCTGGGAGCGCAAGGTCGTCGCCTGGATGCAGCTGCGCGTCGGCCCCAACCGCAACGGCCCCTGGGGCATGCTCCAGTCGCTCGCCGACGGCGTGAAGCTGATGCTCAAGGAGGACGTCGTCGTCAAGCGCGCGGACAAGGTGGTCTACGTCCTCGCGCCGATCGTCGCGGCCATCCCGGCCTTCATGGCGATCGCGGTGATCCCCTTCGGGCCGGCCGGCAACGAGATCTCGATCTTCGGCCACCGCACCGCGATGCAGCTGACCGACCTGCCGATCGCGATGCTCTACATCCTCGCGGTCGCCTCCGTCGGCATCTACGGCATCGTGCTGGCGGGCTGGAGCTCCGGATCCACCTACCCGCTCCTGGGCGGACTGCGGTCCTGCGCGCAGATGATCTCCTACGAGATCGCCATGGGCGTCGCGTTCGCCTCCGTGTTCCTGTACTCGGGGTCGATGTCGACCTCGGCGATCGTCGAACAGCAGCACGACCGCTGGTACATCCTGTTGCTGCCGTTCTCCTTCATCCTCTACATCGTCACGATGGTCGGCGAGACCAACCGCGCCCCGTTCGACATGCCGGAGTCCGAGGGCGACCTGGTCGGCGGCTTCAACACCGAGTACTCGTCGATCAAGTTCGCGATGTTCATGCTCGCCGAGTACGTGAACATGGTGACGGTCTCGGCGGTGGCGACCACGCTGTTCCTGGGCGGCTGGCGGGCCCCCTGGCCGATCAGCACCTTCTGGGAGGGCGCCAACCACGGCTGGTGGCCGCTGCTCTGGTTCGTGATCAAGGTCCAGCTGCTGCTGTTCTTCTTCATCTGGCTGCGCGGCACGCTTCCGCGGGTCCGCTACGACCAGCTGATGAAGCTCGGCTGGAAGGTGCTCATCCCGGCCTCCATGGTCTGGCTGATGCTCGTCGCGACCGTGCGGGTGCTGCGCAACGAGAACGTCGACTTCACCGACATCGCCCTGTACGTCGGCGGCGCCGTGCTGGCCGTACTGGTCCTGTCCTTCGTCGCCGACCTGTTCCGCGAGCGGACGAAGGCCGCCGAGAAGCCCGCCGCCCAGCCCGCCGGCTTCGACCCGATGGCCGGCGGATTCCCCGTGCCGCCGCTGCCGGGGCAGGAGCTGCCACCGGTGCCGCGGCGCCGCCCGCGCCGGGAGCGCGAGTTGATTGTCAGTGGTGGGCCGGACACTGAACGTGACGGATCTCTGGATGGAAAGGAGGCGTCCGATGGCTGAGGAGCCCAAGGAGACCGACCCCGGTTTCCTGAACCCGGTGGCCGGCTTCGGCGTGACCTTCAAGGCCATGTTCAAGAAGCGGCTGACCGAGCAGTACCCGGAGCAGAAGAAGACCACCGCTCCGCGCTTCCACGGACGGCACCAGCTCAACCGCCATCCGGACGGCCTGGAGAAGTGCGTCGGCTGCGAACTGTGCGCCTGGGCCTGCCCCGCCGACGCCATCTACGTGGAGGGCGCCGACAACACCGACGAGGAGCGCTACTCGCCGGGCGAGCGGTACGGCCGCGTCTACCAGATCAACTACGCCCGCTGCATCCTGTGCGGACTGTGCATCGAGGCGTGCCCCACGCGCGCGCTGACGATGACCAACGAGTTCGAACTGGCCGACTCCAGCCGCGCCAACCTCATCTACACCAAGGAGCAGCTGCTCGCCGGCCTCGAAGAGGGCATGGTCGACACGCCCCACGCCCTCTACCCGGGGACGGACGAGCAGGACTACTACCGGGGCCTGGTGACGGAGGCCGCGCCCGGCACGGTGCGCCAGGTCGCCGTCTCCAAGGGAGAGAAGCCGGAAGACCAGGAGGTGGAGGCATGAGCGCTCAGCTCGCCGCCTACTCCACCTCCACCGGAGAGGCCTTCCAGTTCTGGGTCCTCGGCACCGTCGCGGTGATCGGCGCCCTGTGCACCGTCTTCATGAAGAGGGCCGTGCACAGCGCGCTGTGCCTGGCCGCCACCATGATCGTCCTGGCGGTGTTCTACCTCGCCAACGGCGCCTACTTCCTGGGCGTCGTGCAGATCGTCGTCTACACCGGCGCGATCATGATGCTGTTCCTGTTCGTGGTGATGCTCGTCGGTGTGACCGCGGCGGACTCCCTGAAGGAGACCATCAAGGGCCAGCGCTGGCTGGCCCTGTTGTGCGGGCTCGGCTTCGGCGTCCTGCTCTTCGCGGGCATCGCCCACGCCTCCCTCAAGGACTTCAACGGCATCGGCAGGGCGAACGCGAACGGCAACGTGGAGGGCCTGGCCTCCCTCATCTTCACCCGGTACGTGTTCGCCTTCGAGCTCACCGGCGCCCTGCTCATCACGGCCACCGTCGGCGCCATGGTGCTCACCCACCGCCAGCGCACCGAGCGGGCCCGGACCCAGCGCGAGCTGGCCGAGCAGCGCGTGCGCGAGGGGACGCACGTACCGCCGCTGCCGGCGCCGGGCGTCTACGCCCGCCACAACGCCGTGGACATCGCCGGCCTGCTGCCCGACGGCACCCCGTCCGAGCTCACCGTCAGCAAGACGCTGCGCGAGCGCGGCCAGATCCGGGACGTCTCCGCGGAGGCGCTCAACGATCTGAGGGCCCTGGAGCAGCGCGCCGAGGAGCGCCTGGAGCGCACCGAGATCGAGCCGACGGCCTTCAAGCGGCCCGAGGAGGCGTCGAAGTGAATCCCGTCAACTACCTCTATCTCGCCGCCCTGCTGTTCACGATCGGCGCCACCGGCGTGCTGATCCGGCGCAACGCCATCGTGGTCTTCATGTGCATCGAGCTGATGCTGAACGCCTGCAACCTCGCGCTCGTCGCCTTCTCCCGGATGCACGGCAACCTCGACGGCCAGATCATCGCGTTCTTCACGATGGTCGTCGCCGCAGCGGAGGTCGTGGTCGGGCTCGCGATCATCGTGTCGCTGTTCCGTTCCCGCCACTCGGCCTCGGTCGACGACGCCAGCCTGATGAAGCTGTAAGGGGTCGGAAGAATCGTGGAGAACCTGATTGCGCTGCTGATCGCGGCGCCCCTGCTCGGAGCGGCCGTCCTCCTGGTCGGCGGCCGGCGCCTCGACGCCGTCGGCCACTGGATCGGCACCCTGCTCGCGGCCGCCTCCTTCGTGATCGGCCTGGTCCTCTTCGCCGACCTGCTCGGCAGGAGCGCCGACCAGCGGACCCTGACCCAGCACCTGTTCAGCTGGATCCCGGTGGCCGGCTTCCAGGCGGACGTCACGTTCCGCCTCGACCAGCTGTCGATGACGTTCGTGCTGCTGATCACCGGCGTCGGCTCGCTGATCCACCTGTACTCGATCGGGTACATGGAGCACGACGAGCGGCGCCGCCGCTTCTTCGGCTATCTGAACCTGTTCCTCGCGGCGATGCTGCTGCTCGTCCTCGCCGACAACTACCTGCTGCTGTACTTCGGCTGGGAGGGCGTCGGTCTCGCCTCCTACCTGCTGATCGGCTTCTGGCAGCACAAGCCCAGCGCGGCCACGGCCGCGAAGAAGGCCTTCCTGGTCAACCGGGTCGGCGACATGGGCCTGGCCATCGCGATCATGCTGATGTTCACGACGTTCGGGACCTTCGCCTTCGGGCCGGTGTTCAGCCACGCCGGTGACACCTCCGAGGGCAGGCTCACCGCCATCGCCCTGATGCTGCTGCTGGCCGCCTGCGGCAAGTCCGCCCAGGTGCCGCTGCAGTCCTGGCTCGGGGACGCGATGGAGGGCCCGACCCCGGTCTCCGCCCTCATCCACGCCGCCACGATGGTCACCGCGGGCGTCTACCTGATCGTCCGCTCCGCGGCGGTCTTCGACGGCGCGCCCAGCGCACAGCTCGTGGTCACCGTCGTCGGCGCGGTCACGCTGCTGTTCGGTGCGATCGTCGGTTGCGCGAAGGACGACATCAAGAAGGCGCTGGCCGGCTCGACCATGTCGCAGATCGGCTACATGGTGCTGGCCGCGGGCCTCGGCCCCATCGGCTACGTCTTCGCGATCATGCACCTGGTCACGCACGGCTTCTTCAAGGCCGGGCTGTTCCTCGGCGCCGGTTCGGTCATGCACGGCATGAACGACGAGGTCGACATGCGCAAGTACGGCGGCCTGCGCACGTACATGCCGGTCACCTTCGTCACCTTCGGCCTCGGCTACCTTGCCATCATCGGCTTCCCGGGCCTGTCCGGCTTCTTCTCCAAGGACAGGATCATCGAGGCGGCCTTCGCCAAGGGCGGCACCGAGGGCTGGATCCTCGGCGGCGCGGCGCTGCTGGGCGCGGCCATCACCGCGTTCTACATGACGCGCGTGATGCTGATGACGTTCTTCGGCGAGGAGCGCTGGAGGAACCTGCCGACCCCGTCCCCCGCCGAGCCCGACGTGGAGCCGGCGGCCGAGGAGCGCGGCGAGCACGCTGTGCCGCACCCGCACGAGTCGCCCAAGGTCATGACGATCCCCATGATCGTGCTGGCCGTCGGGTCGGTCTTCGGCGGCGCGTTCTTCAGCATCGGCGACCGCTTCCTGCACTGGCTGGAGCCGGTCACCGGACACAGCGAGGGCAACTCGCCGCTCAGCGCGTGGACGGTCACCGCGGCGACCATGGTCTGCCTGGCGATCGGCGTGGCCATCGCCTGGGGCCAGTACGGCCGCAAGCCGGTCCCGGTCGTCGCCCCGCGCGGGTCGCTGCTCACCCGGGCCGCCCGGCGCGACCTGCTCCAGGACGACTTCAACCACGTCGTCCTGGTCCGCGGCGGCGAGCACCTCACGCGGTCCCTGGTGTACCTCGACCACACCCTGGTCGACGGAGTCGTCAACGGCACGGCGGCCTCGGTCGGCGGCCTGTCCGGGCGAATGCGCCGGCTGCAGAACGGCTTCGCGCGTTCCTACGCGGTCTCGATGTTCGGCGGTGCGGCACTCCTGGTGGCCGCGACCCTGCTGATGAGGGCGGTCTGATACCGATGTCCTTTCCTCTGCTGACAGCGACGGCGGTACTCCCGGCCGTCGGGGCCGTCGCCACGGCCGCCGTGCCGGCCGCCCGGCGCACCGCCGCCAAGTGGCTCGCGCTGGCCGTCTCGCTCGGCACGTTCGCGCTGGCGGCCACCATCCTGGTCCGCTTCGACCCGGGCGGCGCCCGTTACCAGCTCACCGAGTCCCACTCCTGGATCGCGGCCTTCGGGGTCCGGTACGAGCTGGGCGTGGACGGCATCGCGGTGGCGCTGATCGGGCTGACCGCCCTGCTCGTCCCGTTCGTGATGCTGGCGGGCTGGCACGACGCCGACCCCCTGGAGACCGGGAGCCGCCGCTGGCGGCCGACGCAGGGCTTCTTCGCCCTGATCCTGGCCCTCGAGGCGATGGTGATCATCTCCTTCGAGGCCACCGACGTCTTCCTCTTCTACATCTTCTTCGAAGCCATGCTGATCCCGCTGTACTTCCTGATCGGCGGCTTCGGGGACCGTGCCCACGAGCACGGGGAGAAGGCGGCGTCGACGCAGCGGTCGTACGCGGCGGTGAAGTTCCTGCTCTACAACCTGGTCGGCGGCCTGATCATGCTGGCCGCGGTGATCGGCCTGTACGTGGTCGCCGGGAGCTTCTCGCTCACCGAGATCGCGCAGGCGCGTGCGAACGGCTCGCTGCACATGGGGACCGACGTCGAACGCTGGCTGTTCCTCGGCTTCTTCTTCGCCTTCGCGGTGAAGGCGCCGCTGTGGCCGCTGCACACCTGGCTGCCCAACGCCATGCAGGAGTCCACCGCGCCGGTCGCCGTCCTCATCACGGCCGTGGTCGACAAGGTGGGCACCTTCGCGATGCTCCGCTTCTGCCTCCAGCTGTTCCCGGAGGCGAGCAAGTGGGCCACGCCGGTCATCCTGGTCCTGGCCGTGATCAGCATCATCTACGGCGCGCTGCTGGCGGTCGGCCAGCGGGACATCAAGCGCCTGATCGCGTACGCGTCGATCTCGCACTTCGGCTTCATCATCATGGGCATCTTCGCGATGACCAGCCAGGGCCAGTCCGGGGCGACGCTCTACATGGTCAACCACGGCCTGTCGACGGCCGTGCTCATGCTGATCGCCGGCTTCCTGATCTCCCGTCGCGGCTCCCGGCTCATCGCCGACTACGGCGGTGTGCAGAAGGTCGCCCCGGTGCTCGCCGGCACGTTCCTGATCGGCGGCCTCGCCACCCTGTCGCTGCCGGGACTGGCGCCCTTCGTCAGTGAGTTCCTGGTCCTGGTCGGCACGTTCACGCGCTACCCGGCGGTCGGCATCGTCGCCACCTTCGGCATCGTGCTCGCCGCGCTGTACACCCTCGTCCTCTACCAGAGGACGATGACCGGCCCGGTCAGGAAGGAGGTCTCGGCGATGCCGGACCTCCGGGTGCGGGAGCTGGTGGTTGTGGCCCCGCTGATCGTGCTGCTGGTCTTCCTGGGCGTCTATCCCAAGCCCGTCACGGACATCGTCAACCCGGCGGTCAAGCAGACCATGTCCGACGTACACAAGACCGACCCCAAGCCCGAGGTGGAGGCGGCCAAGTGAGCGCAGCAGCCGTCCACAGTCTGTGGACAACCGCGGCCGACCCGATCTCGAAGATCGACGCGCCGAAGATCGAATACGGGCAGTTGTCGCCCACTCTGATCGTCGTGGGCGCGGCGATCGTCGGAGTGCTCATCGAGGCGTTCGTCCCGCGCAAGTCGCGCTACTACGCGCAGGTGTTCGTGTCCGTCGTCGCGCTCTGCGCCGCGTTCTCCGCGGTCGTCGCGCTCGCGGCGGACGGGTACGGCACCACCAGGGCGGGGATCGCGGCCATGGGCGCCATCGCCGTCGACGGACCCTCCCTGTTCCTGCAGGGCACGATCCTGCTGGCGGCCCTGGTCGGACTGTTCACCTTCGCCGAACGGCGACTGGACCCGGCCGCGCACGGCAACCGGGTCGACTCCTTCGCCGCGCAGGCGGCGTCCGTGCCGGGCAGCGACAGCGAGAAGGCCGCGGTCAAGGCCGGTTTCACCACCACCGAGGTCTTCCCGCTGCTCCTCTTCGCGGTCGCCGGCATGCTGGTGTTCCCGTCGGCCAACGACCTGCTGACCCTGTTCGTCGCCCTGGAGGTCCTGTCCCTCCCGCTGTACCTGCTGTGCGCGCTTGCCCGCCGCAAGCGGCTGATGTCGCAGGAGGCCGCGGTCAAGTACTTCCTGCTGGGCGCGTTCGCCTCCGCGTTCACACTGTTCGGCATCGCGCTGCTGTACGGGTACGCGGGCTCGGTGTCGTACGCGACGATCGCGCAGGTCGTCGACGGAAACGTGCCGAGGCTCGACCCGGCGCTGGCCAACACCATGGGCAACGACGCGCTGCTGCTCATCGGCGCCGCGATGGTCGTGATGGGCCTGCTGTTCAAGGTGGGCGCCGTGCCGTTCCACATGTGGACGCCGGACGTCTACCAGGGTGCGCCGACCCCGGTCACCGGGTTCATGGCGGCGGCGACCAAGGTGGCGGCCTTCGGTGCGCTGCTGCGGCTGCTGTACGTCGTCCTGCCGGGCATGCGCTGGGACTGGCGGCCGGTGATGTGGGCGGTCGCGATCGTCACCATGCTGGTCGGTGCGGTCGTCGCGATCACGCAGACCGACATCAAGCGGCTGCTGGCGTACTCGTCGATCGCCCATGCCGGCTTCATCCTCGCGGGTGTCATCGCGACCTCGAGGGACGGCGTCTCCTCCGTCCTGTTCTACCTGGCCGCGTACTCCTTCGTGACGATCGGCGCCTTCGCCGTGGTCACCCTGGTGCGCGACGCCGGCGGCGAGGCCACGCACCTGTCCAAGTGGGCGGGGCTCGGCCGCCGTTCGCCGCTGGTGGCGGCCGTCTTCGCGGTGTTCCTGCTGGCCTTCGCCGGCATCCCGCTGACCTCCGGCTTCGCGGGGAAGTTCGCCGTGTTCAAGGCGGCTGCGGAGGGCGGCGCGGTCCCGCTGGTCGTGATCGGTGTGATCTCCTCCGCGGTCGCCGCCTTCTTCTACATCCGTGTGATCGTCCTGATGTTCTTCAGCGAGCCGCGTCCCGAGGGCCCGACGGTGGCGGTTCCGTCACCGCTGACGATGACGGCGATCGGCGTGGGTGTGGCGGTCACGGTGGTGCTCGGTGTGGCGCCGCAGTACTTCCTGGACCTGGCGAACCAGGCGGGGGTGTTCGTGCGCTGAGGGCGATTCCCGGTCCTCGCGACGCGCGGCTGCCCGGTACCTCCGTCAGCGGAGGGCCGGGCAGTCGTATGTGCGGATCTTCGGACCGGCGGCCTGTGGACAACTCCGGGGTCTGTCGGCGCGGACCCCTATCGTGGAGGCAGTGGTCGAGGGACGACGTACGGGGGACGAGACGATGAGCGGGACGGGCGGTGTCACCGAGATGCCAGTGACGGACAGCGAGGCGAGCGAGGCGCTGGCCACGCTGCACCGGGTCTTCGGATACGAGGCCTTCCGGGGCGAGCAGGAAGCGGTCGTCGAGCATGTGGTGGCGGGCGGCGACGCCGTCGTCCTCATGCCCACCGGTGGCGGCAAGTCGCTGTGCTACCAGCTTCCGGCCCTGGTCAGACCCGGTACGGGCGTCGTGGTCTCGCCCCTCATCGCGCTGATGCAGGACCAGGTGGACGCGCTGCGGGCACTGGGCGCGCGCGCCGGGTTCATCAACTCCACGCAGGACTTCGACGAGCGCCGCGTGGTGGAGGCGGAGTTCCTGGCCGGCGAGCTGGACCTGCTCTACCTGGCACCGGAGCGGCTGCGCCTGGAGGCCACGCTCGACCTGCTCTCCCGCGGTAAGATCTCCGTCTTCGCCATCGACGAGGCGCACTGCGTGTCCCAGTGGGGCCACGACTTCCGCCCCGACTACCTGGCGCTGTCACTGCTGGGCGAGCGCTGGCCGGACGTGCCGCGGATCGCGCTCACGGCCACGGCCACCCACGCCACGCACCAGGAGATCACCCAGCGGCTGGACATGCCGCACGCCCGGCACTTCGTGGCCAGCTTCGACCGGCCCAACATCCAGTACCGGATCGTGTCCAAGGTCGACCCCAAGAAGCAGCTGCTGAGCTTCCTCAACCAGGAGCACCCGGGCGACGCGGGCATCGTGTACTGCCTGTCGCGCAACTCGGTGGAGAAGACCGCGGAGTTCCTCACCCGCAACGGCGTCGAGGCGGTGCCCTACCACGCCGGTCTGGACGCGGGCACCCGCGCCGCGCACCAGTCCCGCTTCCTGCGCGAGGACGGCCTGGTCGTGGTCGCCACCATCGCCTTCGGCATGGGCATCGACAAGCCGGACGTACGGTTCGTCGCCCACCTGGACCTGCCCAAGTCGGTCGAGGGCTACTACCAGGAGACCGGCCGCGCGGGACGCGACGGCCTGCCGTCGACCGCCTGGATGGCCTACGGCCTGAACGACGTCATACAGCAGCGCAAGCTCATCCAGTCCGGCGAGGGCGACGAGGTCTTCCGCCGCCGGGCCCAGGCCCATCTGGACGCGATGCTCGCCCTGTGCGAGACGGCCCAGTGCCGTCGCGGCCGGCTCCTCGCCTACTTCGGTCAGGACCCGGACCCGGCCGGCTGCGGCAACTGCGACACCTGCCTGACCCCGCCCGAGACCTGGGACGGCACGGTCGCGGCCCAGAAGGTGCTGTCGACCGTGGTGCGGCTGAAGCGGGAGCGGGGGCAGAAGTTCGGCGCGGGGCAGATCATCGACATCCTGCTCGGCAAGCGCACCGGCAAGGTGATCCAGTTCGACCACGACCAGCTGTCCGTCTTCGGTATCGGCGAGGAGCTCACCGAGGGCGAATGGCGCGGTGTCGTACGGCAGTTGCTGGCGCAGGGCCTGCTCGCGGTCGAGGGCGAGTACGGCACGCTGGTGCTGACCGGCACCAGCGCCTCGGTGCTGCGGAGCGAGCGTGAGGTGCCGCTGCGCAAGGAGCCGAGGAAACCGGCGGCCGCGCGGGCGTCGACGGCCCGGGCCGACCGCAAACCCAAGGCGGCGGCGGCCGAGCTGCCCGAGGAGCTGCTCCCGGCCTTCGAGGCCCTGCGCGCCTGGCGCGCCGAACAGGCCCGCGAGCAGGGAGTCCCGGCCTACGTGATCTTCCACGACGCCACCCTGCGGGAGATCGTCGGGGTCTGGCCGACCTCCGTGTCACAGCTCGGCACGGTCGGCGGTGTCGGCGAGAAGAAGCTGGTGACGTACGGGGAGGGGGTGCTCGCGGTGCTCGAGTCGCTGGGCGGGCCGCCCGGCGCGGGAGCGGCCGGTGCCGGGACGGCCGGCGCCGGGACGGCCGACCCGGGCGAACCGGAACCGGCGCAGGACCTGCCCGAGCCGGAACCCGACGACTGGACGTAGGGGCGGGCCTCACATGGCCGTGAGTCCCGGGGCGAACGTGATCAGCAGCGGGAGCAGGGGCACCAGGGACGCCGCCGCGGTGGTCAGCGCCCTGCGCCTGCGGTTCAGCCGGGGAGGGGGCTCCAGGAGGCGGTCCACCCGCTCGCCCAGCAGGCGGTGGCTGTTGGCGCAGGAGAGGACGCCGCGGTGCTGGTTGAGCTCGATCAGGGCCAGCGCCGTGGTGAGGTGGCCGTGGCGGCGGGAGGCCGTGTCGTCGGCGGCCAGTTCGACCAGCCGGTGGGTCTGGTCGCAGAAGTGCGCGAACAGCGGGATGCGCGGGAAGCCGGTGGCCAGCGCGGTCGACAGGTGCAGCAGCCAGTCGTGGCGGGCGCGGGCGTGGCCGCGCTCGTGGGCGAGGACGGCGTCGAGCTGGTGGCCGGTGAGCCGGCGCAGCGCGCCGGTGGTGACGACGAGCTGCGGGCGGTGACCGGGCATCCACCGGGCGTCGGGGTACTCGTCCTCCAGCACCAGCAGCGGCCCGCGGGCCGCCGGAAGGCCCGCGGGCAGGTCGGGGGCGCGTTCGCGCAGGTGCGCGCGGGCCAGGCCGCGGCGCCGGCGCGCCTCGACGAGTTCGCGGGCGAGCATCGCGGTGGTCCAGGCGGCGCCG
Source organism: Streptomyces sp. NTH33 (assembly GCF_003236365.1). Lineage (GTDB taxonomy): Bacteria > Actinomycetota > Actinomycetes > Streptomycetales > Streptomycetaceae > Streptomyces. The sequence goes on along the minus strand of NZ_POTZ01000043.1, from coordinate 355 downwards.
CAGGCCAGCAGCAGGGTGATGACGGCCGTCCAGGCGGGCGCCGCCGAGAGGTCGTACGCGGCGGTCACGGCCGGCGGCGCCGGGGCGAAGACCCGGTCGTGAATGGTGTGGAAGACGGCCGCGGTGCCCAGCACCAGGGCGGCGAGGCAGCACAGCAGAACCGTGGCGACCAGGCACTGCCACACCCACAGCGCGACGACGGGCTCCCGCTCGGGCCACGCCGCCCGGGTCAGCGCGCGGGGGACCGGCACGGCGGCCGTCAGCGCGACGGCGGCCAGCAGGAGCAGGCAGACGGTCATGGACACGGACTCCGGGTCCTCGTCGGAGGCGGGCGGGGGTCGGGGTCGTGCGGTGG
>NZ_POTZ01000439.1 GCF_003236365.1 Streptomyces sp. NTH33 | reverse complement strand
GGCGGCCGGGTCGAAGCCTTCCTCGTACAGGCCCGCCAGCACCTCGTCCTGCAGGCCGTCGTACTCCACCCACTCCTCATCGCCGTGCCGGACAGGCATGGGGCTCGGCCGCTCCCCATCCGCGTACCGCTCCAGCAGTCCGGCCAGTCCCCACACACCGCCGAGGTCCTCGGCGGGCGGCATGGCCCGGCGCCCGCCCGTGCACACCGCGTACTCCCCCTCGCCCTCCCGGGCGGGGCGCACCGCCTCCACCGTGATCCGGTGCAGCCAGTCGTCGCCGAAGTCGTACGTGTAGTCCATGCGATCGCCGGTGCCCGGCAGGACGTCCGCGAGGGCGGCCTCCTCCTCGTCGAAGACCGGGATGTCGAGGTCCTCCGGAGGGGCGTACCGCCCGCCGGAGCGGTCCTCGAAGGCGTGCAGGTGCATGCCCTCCCAGCCGAACGTCACCTGGATCACGTCGTGCAGCGACCCCAGGGTCATGTCCGAAGGCACCACCAGCCGCCGCCACACCGGAGGTTTCATCCCCACCAGGGCGACCTTGAGCTGGTGGACGGGAGCAGTGCGCTCCCCGGGGCTCCGCTGCACGGTCATGGCTGAGGGCTTCCCACTCGTCGGAGGCGTAAGCACCGGGGCACGCGACGCGCCCGTCACTGTACGCCGAACGGCTGATCCCGCCATTCTTGCAGTCCTGAGTGCCCGTCCATCAACTGATCGTTGAGGCGGCGGAGCGGAATCGGTGAAGTCGTCCGGACGAGCAGGACCTCTTGGTAGCAACAGCGGTGTCGAAGCCGGCCGCTGCACCAAGAGGTCCCGTCATGCCGTTGTACGCCACCGGGCCGTCCCCTGTCTTGGCAGTCGGGGAAGTCGGCTGCTCCTGCGCCGCGTGCGGGTTCGGTCACGGCGCCGGCCGCCCTGCCCGTCCGCGTCGCTACACCACGGACATGACGGATGCGGAGTGGCAGGTCATCGCACCGCTGCTGCCCTGGCCGACCTGGCTGGACGGCTACGGCGGGCGCCCGGAGGAGTACTGTCGACGCCTGGTCATCGACGCCATCTGCTACGTCGCCGACAACGGCAACAAGTGGCGCAACCTGCCCGCCGACTACGGCATTCACTGGAAGACCCTGCACGCGATCTTCGCCCGGTGGAGCCGGGACGGCTTCGCCCTCGCCCTCCACAACGACCTGCGCGAGAAGGTCCGCCGGGCCGAGGGGCGCGAGGGCGAACCGAGCGCCGCGATCATCGACTCGCAATCGGTACGCGCGGCCGAGACCGTCGGCGCCGACACGCGCGGATGGGATGCGGGCAAGAAGGTCGGAGGCCGCAAGCGCCACGTGATCGTGGACACGATCGGCCTGGTCCTGGTCGTGCTGGTCACCGCTGCCGGCGTCCAGGACCGCGACGGTGCTCGGCCCGCCCTGGCCTTCCTGCGCGAACTGTACGAGAGGATCACCCTGGTGTGGGCCGACGGCGGCTACGCCGGCAAGCTCGTCGACTGGGCGAAGGAGAAACTCCAGCTCACGCTGGAGATCGTCAAACGCAGCGACGATGTCAAGGGCTTCGTCGTCCTTCCACGCAGGTGGCTGGTGGAGATCTGTCAAGCACAGTGCACTCATGGAGTCTGTTGCTCTGCCGTCTCGGCGGTCTCGGTCCAGATGCGGCGGCTGTACCAGCCGGGCGGACGGGTGCGGCGTTCGCGGAGTTCGGCGAGTTCTCGCTGGTCGGCGTGGGCGATGAGGCGGTGGGGCCAGCAGCTCTCCCGGCGGGTGGTGATCCAGCCGCGGTTGATCCAGGCGTAGAGGGTGGAGGTGGTCATGTCCAGCTCGGCGGCCAGGTGCCCCAGCCACCACTCGTTGGGGCCGGGCTCCTCGCCGGGTGGTGCGGGGCGGTGCCGGTGGACACGGCCTGCGGGGCAGGCGAGGCGGCGGATGAGGTCGCGGACGGTGGCTGCGGAGATCCGCTTGCCGCCCTTCGCGGGCCGGAAGCCCTCGGCTTCCAGACGGTCGGCGATCCCGCCGGCTCCTATGCCCTGGCCTGCGAGTTCGCGGATCCGATCGGTCAGTTGCGGATAGCAGCTGAGCTGTTCCAACCGCTGGACCGGGCGGATGACCTCTCCCGCCGTGGTGGTCCCGCCGGCCCAGACGATGGTGACCTTCACCCGCTCGCTGGTGCCGAGCACGGTCACCACGACCTTGTCGACGACCGCGCGGACGATCTCCTTGCGGTCCGCCGTCGTGGTGCTGCGGGCACGCCACAGGCCCTCGATGTCGCCGGCCAGGGCCGTGATGGTCTGCCGCTCGGCCGGAGTGAGGATGCGCGGACTGCTGCGGGTGAAGCGGTCGTAGTCCTCGCGGAGCCGCTGCTGGGCGGCGAGTGCGTCCTCCCACTCCTTCTCCAACTGGCGTACGACCAGGCGGTTCTCCGGTTCGGCGAGGTGGTGGCTGCGGCGGGCCCGGTCGGCTTCTTGCGCGGCGCGTTCCAGCCGTTGCGACCACAGCCGTTCCAGCTCGGCCCGCTCGGCCAGGACCTGGTCGGCCGCGCGCAGGGACACCTCGACGGCGGCGGGCGTCAGCGCCGCGAGGACCTGCTGCTCGACGAAGGCGTCCACACAGGCGGCGTTGAGCAGCTGGCAGCTCTTCTGCGCGCCGTAGTTGGTCACGTCCCGGGCGCACACGTACTCGGGCAGGGCCTTGCTGTGCTGGGTGTGGTAGCGCACGCTCATGCGCCGGTTGCAGCGTCCGCAGTGCACCAGCCCGGCGGTGAGCGCGGGGCCGCCTCGCACCGCGCCCATGGCGTCGGCACGGGCGCGGTTGGCCGCCAGTCTCGCCTCGTTCGCCTCGAACCGGGCGACGGTGATGTAGGCGGGCAGGACATTCGGGATCATCACATGCCATCCGTCCCGGGAGCGGACGACCCGTCCGGTGCTCGGCCGGGCCGGGTCCTGGCGGCGCGGGTCGACCCGGCGCCGCCCGTAGGCGTAGATCCCGGCATAGGCGGGATTGTGCAGCAGGGTCTGCAGCGTCATCCGGTTCGGCCTGCGCCACTCCAGGGTGCCCTTGTCCGGCCCCTCCCGCAGCCGGATGCCCAACTGGATGTCGTGGTCCACGAGATAGCGCAGCACACCGTGCAAGGTGCCGAGCCGCTCGAACTGCGCGAAGATCAGGCGGATCACGGTCTGCACCTGCTCGTCCGGATCAAAAGCGACCTCCCCGGACGGGCGACGGACATAGCCGCTGGGCAGGGGGAAGGCCAGCTCGCCGCGGCGGGCCTTGTTCAGGCGCCCGCTCCACATCCGCTGCTTGATCAGGTGCAGTTCGGCCTCGCTCATCGTGCCCTTGAGCCCCAGCAGCAGCCGGTCGTTGTACTCGGCCGGGTCGTAGACCCCGTCGAGGTCCGCCAGCACCGCACCCGACAGGGCACACAGCTCGATCAGCTGGTACCAATCCCTGCCGGAGCGGGCCAGCCGGGACATCTCGACCCCCAGCACCAGCCCGACGTGGTCCAGCCCGATCTCGGTGACCAGACGCTGGAAGCCGGTGCGGGCCACCGCACTCGCCCCCGACCTCCCCAGGTCCTCGTCGATCACCAGGATCCGGTCCGCCTGCCAGCCGAGCGCGACCGCCCGGTCCACCAGGGCGTACTGCAACCGGGTCGACTCCTGGTGATCGACGAGCTGCTGCCGCGTGGACTGGCGGACATAGACCACCGCGAGCCGCTGCAGGTGCCGATCGTCGACCTTGCTGCCGGGCCGCCCCCACGGCATCACCGAGGTCATCGCCGGTCCCGCTCACTCGCCATTGCGGCAACCGGCAACGCGCGGCTCGCCAGCCGCACCAACTGCCCCACCACCGCCTGCCGGTTCACCTCCGGCAGTACTGCCCACACCTGCCCGTCCGGCACCACCGGAAACGTTCTCTGGGGCCGACGTCACTCCCATCGCACATGGCGACTCATCTCCCTCGCCACGGTCCCGCAGCCGCTCGGCCACCGCGGCCAGCCGCAGCAGGCCCTCACGGCCGATTATCGGCGCCCGCTCACTGTCCAGACCATCCATATGTGCAGTGTGACTGGGCGATGCAGCGCACCCTGTCGTGGATCTTCCAACACCGCCGCTGCGTACGCGACTACGAACGCTTACCCGAGCATCACGAGGCCATGGTCCTGTGGTCCATGACCATCCTCATGCGGCGCAGACTCGCCCGCGCCGGGGCCCGCACAGACGGGAAATGATCAGTTCGCGGACAGGCACTGAGTCTCTCAAGCGAGCCGGTCCGCAAGAGCAAGCATCCCAGCGGCGGCAACGATCACCGCTGAGCAGATGACCATCACGGCCCGGCCCCCGCCGTCACGCTGGGCGTCGGCGCCCGGGTCATCGCGATCGGGCCGGGCGCCGGTAAGCCCGGGCGGTGCCGCATGGGGTACCGCGTCGTCGACGCGAGGATGCACGCCCGGACCAACGCGTGATCAGGATTTTCGACACAGCACCGTCGCCGCCATCACCCGTTCAGCCCACGCTGCCTTCCCGGCGGCGCCCACCCGGGGCCGCGGGGTCGGGCCGCCCCGGAAGGTCTTCCCCGCCTGCTGCCTTGGGCCCCACAGGGGTGGCAGGCGGCAGGCAGGAAGCGTCCCGGCCGGTCCTGGCCGTACCGGACGCGAACCCAGCCGCCGGGCAATCCTGCGGGGGGTCCCACAGGATGGTCCCTGGTTGCCCGGCCTCGGCAATGCCCGGCAGGCAGCCGATTCCCGAGGCGCGGCGAGCGTGGGCCGGCCGCCTGACCCCCACCCCCAGGGAGCACCCCCATGACAGTGATGACGGACGCGCTCGTACCGGCGCTGGAGGACACCCGCCAGGCGCATGCGGCGCTCGTCGACCGGTTGCGGGCCGATGCGACGCTCACGCCGCCCGGCCCGTACCGGCAGATGCTCGAGCGCCAGGTGGACGGCGTCCAGGACAGCCTCCAGCGCATCGAGGACCACGTGCGCGAACTGCGGCCCCGCCGCGGACTGGTCGGGGACAGCGTCGATATCGCGCGGCTCATCTCGCGCAGCGCCGTGCGCACCGCCATGCTGCCGCTGACCATCGGCTCCACCCTCGTGACGGACATGCTGCGCGGCCGGCGGCCCCACGACGAGCGGCGGCTGCTGAAAAACGCCCAAGACGAGTACGCGGTCACCGCCCGGGCGCTGGCGGCCTGCCGGGCCGGGCAGAGCATCGCCGAAGAGGCCCACGACCCGGTCACCGCCGACCTGCTCGCCGCCCTGCGCCGCCAGGACGAGGAACTGCTCGAACAACTGGAGGACAGCGTCGCCCAGAACGCCCGGGCCGTGGCGGCCGCGTCCAACGGCTTCGTCCAGGAGAACGGCGGCGGCTGGGCCGACGCGGCCGCCCGCGCCGTGCGGACCGCCGCCGGCCGGGTGCAAGACGTCGCCCAGACCGGCAGCCGGCGGGCCCGGAGTGCGGCCGGGGGCGCGGTGCGCGAGATGCCCGAGCCGACCCGCATGGCCGAAGAGGTCCAGGGTGCGGTGACCCGGGAGGAGGAGTTGCCGATCGCCCGCTTCAGCCAGCTGAGCATGGAGGAGATCAAGCAGCAGCTGCGTCCGCTGTCCCAGTCGGACCTGACGGTCATCGAGGGCTACGAGCGCACCCACGCCAACCGGCCGGGAGTCCTGGACGCCATCGAGCAGCTGCGCGGCAGCGAACCCTGGCCCGGCTACGACACCATGAGCCCGGACGAGATCACCGCCCGGCTGCAGAAC
>NZ_POTZ01000438.1 GCF_003236365.1 Streptomyces sp. NTH33 | reverse complement strand
GTGTTCCGGCGGGGTGCGACGACGGCCGGGGCGGCGCCGTTCGAGGCCCGCGCCCGTTCCCCTGGGCGACGAGGTGGCTTGCCCGCGCTCAGCGGAAGACGTTGTCGTAGTCGTCCCAGTCGGCCGCCGGGTCGTTCGCCGCGGGCCGCCGCGGAGCACGCGCACGCGCCGCGTACATGGCGTCGATCTCGGACGCGTAGTGCGTCACTATGGCGTCCCGGCGCAGCTTCATGGACGGGGTGAGCAGCCCGCTGGCCACGTCGAAGGGCTCCGGCAGCACCCGGAAGACCCGGATGGACTCCGAGCGCGAGACGGTGCTGTTGGCCGCGGCGACCGCCCGCCCGATCTCCTCCCGCAGCGCGTTCTCCTCCCGCGCCTCACGCTCCGGCGCGTCGCCCTGCAGGGGCTGCACCGTACGCCAGTGCGCCAGGAAGTCCGGGTCCAGTGTGATCAGCGCCCCCACGCACGGCCGGTTGTCGCCCACGACCACCGCCTGGTGGACCAGCGGATGCATCCGCAGGCGCTGCTCCAGCGGGGCCGGAGCCACGCTCTTGCCGCTGCTGGTGATGACGATGTCCTTCTTGCGCCCGGTGATCGTCAGATAGCCCTCGGAGTCCAGGTGCCCGATGTCACCGGTGGCCAGCCGGCCGCCGCGCAGCGCGGCCCGAGTCGCGGCCTCGTCGCCCACGTACCCCTGGAACACCGACGGCCCCCGCACCAGGATCTCCCCGTCGTCCGCGACCTCGATCGTCGTGCCCGGCAGGGCCTTGCCGACGGTCCCCGACTTCTCCCGGCCCAGCGGCTGCATGGTGATCCCGCCGGCGGTCTCCGTCAGCCCGTACCCGTCGTGCACGTGGATGCCGATTCCCTCGTAGAACAGGGAGAGCTCACGATTGAGCGGGGAGCCGCCGGAGGTGGCGCGGACCACTCTGCCGCCCATCGCGGCCCGCAGTCTGCGGTACACCGTCCGTTCGTACAGGGCGTGTTGCAGCCGCAGGTCGAACCCGGGCCCCGAGCCCCGGCCCAGCCGCTGCCGCTCCTGCGCGGCGGCGAAGTCCCGCGCCGTCTCGGCCGCCCGCTCGAACAGCGCGCCGCGGCCGGTCTGCTGAGAGGCGCGCAGGAAGTTCTTGTAGATCTTCTCGAAGACGGACGGCACGGCGTAGAAGTACGTCGGCCGGAACGTCCGCAGCGCCGACGCCAGTGCCTCCTCGCCGAGTTCGGGCTCGTGGCCCATCAGGATGCCACCGCGGACGCAGATGCTCTGGATCATCAGCCCGTACACGTGCGAGAACGGCAGGAAGGCGAGCACCGACGCCTGCTCGCCGGGCGGTGCCGCGATGTGGCCCCAGTCGGCCAGCAGCGTGTCGCAGGGGCTCGCCATCGCCCGGTGGCTCAGCGCACAGCCCATGGCGCGGCCCGAGGTGCCGGAGGTGTAGACGATCGCGGCGGTCGCGTCCGGCAGCACGATCCGGCGCAGCGAGTCGACGGTGGTCGGGGGTATCAAGGCACCCCGTTGCACCAGATGCTCCAGCGCACCGGCGTCCAGCTGCCACACGTGCTGCAGCCGGGGCAGCCCCGCGCACACCGAGCCGACCGTCATCACGCCCTGCTCGTCCTCGACGACGACGGCCACGCACTCGGAGTCCCGCAGGATCCACTCGACCTGGTCGCGCGAGGAGGTCGGATAGATGGGGACGACCTCCGCGCCGACCGCCCACAGCGCGTACGCGAGGACCGTCCACTCGTACCGGGTGCGGGCCATGACGGCCACGCGGTGCCCCGGCGAGATCCCGGAGGCGACCAGGCCCCTGGCCAGGTCGCTCACCTGGTCGCGCAGCTCCACGGCGGTCACCTCCTCCCACACCGGGGAGGAGGAGTCCGTACGGCGCGCGAGCACCGGCAGGGCGGGACGTGTCTGCGCGGTCTCGAAGACGCTGTCGGCGAGCCCACCGGCCGGCGAGGTGGCCGCGGACGGAGCGAGGGCGAAGTCGGGCATGCGCTGCTCCTGGGTTTTACGGAGGGTGACCCCGCCGATGAGTACCGTTGTCGACGCGGCTCGAATGTAGCCCAGGTCAGCGCGTCAGGGCCACGGAACCGGGAAGTGACGCCGTTTTGTTGATCTCGTCCCTTTCGGGGGACTCGGCGGACATGAGTTACGTCAATCCCGATCCAGAACCCGAACGGACCCCCGGACTGGAGTCCGGAGGCGGTGTACCGCCCGGCGAGACCCCGCCCGCCGAGAGCAGCATGCCCGAGGCGGGGCCCCGGCAGCCGGACAGCACGTCCAGGGGCTGGGCGAAGGCCCCGCTCATCATCATCCTCGTCCTCGTCCTGGTGGTCGCCATCGGCTTCCTGACGTACGCCCTGGGCCTGATCCTCTGACTCACCCCTGGGTGTGGCGCACGCACTCCGTGACGACCTCCCGCAGGCTTCCGGTCCGCTCCATCAGCTCGCGCTGCACCCGGGCGCCGCCTCCGCCGCGCAGCACCCCGTCCACGGCCTCACGCGCCCGGTCCAGGTCACCGGTGGAGGCGAGCGCGTCGGAGACATGGTCCAGCAGGGCCCGCACCACCGACCGGGCGGGCAGCCGCCGCATGGTCGCCGGGTGGAGCAGTTCCCGGGCCAGGCCCGCCCGGGCGGCCTGCCACGCCGCCAGCCGCAGCAGGCTCACACTGTGGTCCACCGGCTCCCGCCCGGCCCGCCACTCCCGGGCGGCGGTCTCCACCAGGCCGCGGGCGAGGGTGGCGATCAGCTGGGTGGTCTCCGCGTGCAGGCACACGTCCGCGACCCGGATCTCCACCGTCGGGTACCGCTCGGACAGCCGCGCGTCGAAGTACGCCATCTTCTCGTCGAGGATGACCCCGGTGGCCACCATGTCCGCCACCCGCCGGTGGTACCGCTCCGGCGACCCGAACAGCTCGGTCGGCCCGGCCGACGGCCAGCGGTCCCAGACCCGGCTGCGGTAGCTGTCGTAGCCGGTGTCCCTGCCCTGCCAGAACGGGGAGTTGGCGCTGATCGCCAGCAGCACGGGCAGCCAGGGGCGGATGCGGTCCACGACCGCGACCCCCTCCTCGTCCGACTCCACGGCCACGTGCACGTGCATGCCGCAGACGAGCTGCTCCCGGGTGGCGATGCCGTACTGGTCGGCCAGCCACTGGTAGCGGCGGTTCATGCTGATGGTGGGACTGACCGGCAGCGGGGAGGTGGCCAGCGCGGCCACCGCGCAGCCGATCTCCCCGGCGAGCCGGGCCGCCTCCTTGCGGCAGCGGACGATCTCCGCGCCGAGTTCCGCCATGTCCGTACGGGGATGCGTGGCGAACTCCAGCATCTGGCCGTACAGCTCCTTCTCGAACACGCCCCGGTCCGCGTCGTCCGCCTCGGCCCGCGCGAGCACTGCCGCGGACAGCGCCCTGGGGTCCCCGCTCTCCGGGTCGACCAGGAGAAGCTCCTCCTCCACTCCGACGGTCCGCACCTCTTGCCGCCTTTCCGTCCGTCTGCCGCGACCGCGGCGGGACACCGGGTCGTACGACCCCGACTGCCCCCGGGACGGCCGCCGGACACCTGGGTGCGGAGAAGGACCCGGCCGCCGCCCCGGGAGGGCCGTCGCTCAGCCGGTGTACGGCGTGAGCCAGACCGTGGCCAGCGGTGGCAGGGTGAGGCCGATGTGCCCGTCCTCCGGTTTGACCGGCTCGGGGTTGGTGACGCCGCTGCCGCCGTAGCGGGCGGCGTCGGTGTTGAGGACCTCGCACCAGGCGGTGACGTCGACGGGCACGTCCAGGCGGTAGCCGTCGCGGACGACCGGGGAGAAGTTCGACACCGCGAGCAGCGGGGCGCCGGCCGCGTCGTGGCGCAGGAACGCGTAGACGTTGTCGTCGGCCGCGTCCACGGCCACCCAGCGGAAGCCCTCGGGCCGGGTGTCGCGCTGCCACAGGGCCGGGGTGGCCCGGTAGAGCCTGTTCAGGTCGCGTACCAGGTCCTGCACCCCGCGGTGGTCCCCGGCAGCGCAGTAGCCCTCGTCGAGCAGCCACCACTCGGGCCCGTGCTCCTCGGAGAACTCGCCGCCCTGGGCGAACTCCTGGCCCATGAAAAGCAGTTGCTTGCCGGGGTGCGCCCACATGTACCCGAGGTACGCGCGGTGGTCGGCACGCCGCTGCCACCAGTCGCCGGGCATCTTCGACACCAGCGCCCGCTTGCCGTGCACCACCTCGTCGTGGGAGATCGGCAGGACGTAGTTCTCGCTGTAGGCGTACACCATCGCGAAGGTCATCTCGTGGTGGTGGTACTTGCGGTGCACCGGCTCCTTGCTCATGTACTGCAGCGAGTCGTGCATCCAGCCCATGTTCCACTTCAGCCCGAAGCCGAGCCCCCCGGAGTCGGTCGGCGCGGTCACCCCGCCCCAGGCGGTGGACTCCTCGGCGATGGTCACCACCCCCGGCGCCCGCCGGTACACGGTGGCGTTCATCTCCTGCAGGAACGCCACCGCGTCCAGGTCCTCCCGCCCGCCGTGCGCGTTGGGCGTCCACTGGCCGGAGTCCCGCGAGTAGTCGAGGTAGAGCATGGAGGCGACCGCGTCCACGCGCAGGCCGTCGACGTGGAACTCCTCGCACCAGTACACGGCATTCGCGACCAGGAAGTTGCGCACCTCGGTGCGGGCGAAGTCGAACTCGTACGTCCCCCAGTCGGGGTGCTCGGCACGCTGCGCGTTCCCGGGCTCGTACAGCGGGTCCCCGTCGAAGCGGGCCAGCGCCCAGTCGTCCTTCGGGAAGTGGGCCGGAACCCAGTCCATGATCACGCCGATGCCGGCCCGGTGGCAGGCGTCCACGAAGTACCGGAAGTCGTCGGGGGAGCCGAGGCGGGCGGTCGGCGCGTAGTAGGAGGTGACCTGGTAGCCCCAGGAGGGGCCGTAGGGGTGCTCGGCGACCGGCATCAGCTCCACGTGGGTGAAGCCCATGTCCTTGACGTACGCGGGGAGCTGCTCGGCCAGTTCGCGGTACGTCAGCCCCGGGCGCCAGGACGGCAGGTGCACCTCGTACACCGAGAACGGCGCCTCGTGCACGGGCGTGTCCCCGCGGTGGGCCATCCACTCCTGGTCGCCCCACTCGTGGTGCGCGGCCGTCACGACCGACGCGGTGTCGGGCGGCACCTCGGTGCGCCGCGCCATCGGGTCGGCCTTCAGGAACCGGCCGCCGTACTGCGAGGTGATCTCGAACTTGTACCGGGTGCCCTCGCCGATGCCCGGCAGGAACAGCTCCCACACGCCCGCGGCACCGAGCGAGCGCATCGGGAACGCCGTGCCGTCCCAGTAGGTGAAGTCCCCGGCCACCCGCACACCCCGGGCGTTGGGCGCCCACACCGTGAACCGGGTGCCGCTCACGCCCTGGTGGGTCATCGGCTCGGCGCCGAGCGCCTTCCACAGCTGCTGGTGCCGGCCCTCCCCGATCAGGTGCAGGTCGAGTTCGCCGAGGGCGGGCAGGAAGCGGTACGGGTCGTGGACCTCGTACTCGTCCTCGCCGTAGACCACCGCCAGCGTGTACGCGGGGATCTCCGGCAGCGGCAGTACGGCCGAGAACAGGCCGTCGCCCTCCGGCACGAGCGAAGTGCGCTCGCCGCCGACCACCACGCTCACCGCGTCGGCGAACGGACGCAGCGCCCGGAAGGCGATCCCGTCCGGCACCGGATGCGCGCCCAGCAGCGCGTGCGGGTCGTGGTGGGCGCCGGACAGCAGGCGCTCACGGTCGGCGGGCTCCAGGGGCGGGGCCGCGGCGCCCGCTCC
>NZ_POTZ01000437.1 GCF_003236365.1 Streptomyces sp. NTH33 | reverse complement strand
GTGTGGAGCTCGTCGTCGACTCCCACACCGCGATGATCACGGGCGAGGGGCTCATCGCGACCCCCGGTGTGGTGGACTCCCACGTCCACCTCTCCAGCCCCGAAGTGGTCCCCGCGGCGCTCGCCGCGGGCGTCACCTCCCTGGTGGGCATGGGCATCGGCGGGGTGTGGGACGTGGGTGCCAACCCCGCCTACAACCTGCACAGCCTCATCGAGGGATGGCGCGACGCGCCCGTCAACGTGGCGTTCCTGGCCCGGGGCTCCTCGTCCTCGCAGGAGCTGCTGGAGCGCGCCGTCCTCGCTGGAGCCGGCGGGTTCAAGATCCATGAGGACTGGGGGGCGACCCCCCGGATCGTCGACACCTGCCTGGGCGTCGCCGAGCAGGCCGACCTGCCCGTCGCCCTGCACACGGACACCCTCAACGAGTCCGGCTACCTGGCCGACACGCTGTCGGCCACCCGTGGGCGCACCGTGCACGCGTACCACGTCGAGGGTGGCGGCGGTCATCCCGACCTGCTGGAGATCGTCTCCCAGCCGCACGTGCTCACCTCCTCCACCACGCCGACCCTGCCGCTGACCCCGGCGACCGTCGCCGAGCTGCTGCCCATGACGATGACGGTGCACCGCGGCCACCACGGTGTCGACAGCGACCTGTCCATCGCGGCGAGCCGGGTGCGCGAGCACGCCATCGCCGCCGAGAACGCCCTGCACGACCTCGGCGCGATCAGCATCGTCAACTCCGACTCCATGGGCATGGGCCGCATCGCCGAGACCGCGCGCCGCACCTGGCAGCTCGCCCACGTCCAGGCCCACCTGGCGGGGGAGACGGGTCCGGACGTCGTCAACAACGAACGGGTGCTGCGGTACCTGGCCAAGATCACGCTGAACCCCGCGATCGCCCACGGCATGGCCGCCGACGTCGGCTCGCTGCGGCCCGGCCGTATCGCCGACATCGTGCTGTGGCGCCCGGTGACCTTCGGCGCGCAGCCGGAACTGGTGCTCAAGTCCGGGTTCGTGGCCTGGGGGCTGTCCGGATCGGGCTCCGGCTCCACCCGGCTGACCCAGCCGCGGGTGATGAAGCCCTACTTCGGCGGTCTGGGCGGGGCTCCGCGCCGGCTGTCGACGGTCTTCGTCTCCCAGGCGTGCCTGGACGACTCCGCCGCGTCCGAGGCACTGCCGAAGGGGGTCCGGTACACGGCTCTGCGCGACAGCCGGGGTCTGACCCGGGGCGACATGGTCGCCAACACCGCCGTGCCCGACGTCAAGGTGCCCACGACGCCCGACGCGGTCCTGGTCGACGGACGTGCGATCGACGTCCATCACGCCGCCGACCTGCCGCTGACCCGGCTGCAGAACCTGGCCTGACCCGAACCGACCGGTCCCCCTCCCGTCCCTCCGAAAGCCCCTCCATGCTCGATCTCAAACTGTTCAACGCCCGCATCCGCACGGTGGACGACCGGTACCCCCGCGCCCGCACCCTCGGTGTCCTCCACGGCCGTGTCGTGGGCCTCGACGAGGCGGTGCGGGACCTGCCCGCCCGCACCACGCTCGACTGCCGCGGCGCGGTCGTCGTCCCCGGGTTCGGCGACGCCCACAACCACATGGCCTGGTTCGGCCAGTCCCTGGGCGAACTCGACCTGAGCGAGGCGACCACGACGGCCCAGATCCACGACGCCGTCGCCCGCCGTGCGGCAGCCCTGCCGGCCGACGCCTGGATCGTGGGGTCCGGATACGACGACACCGTCATGGGCGCGCATCCGCACCGCACCGACCTGGACCGGGCGGGCGGCGGGCGGCCGGTGTGGCTCAAGCACCGCTCCGGGCACATGTGCGTGGTCAGCAGCGAGGTGCTGCGGCGGGCCGGCGTCCTGGACGGCACCGCGGACGCGCCCGACGGCGGGGTCGTCGTGCGCGACGGCGGGGGCGCGCTGACCGGGCTGCTCCAGGAGAGGGCCCAGACCCTGGTGACCGACCTGGTGCTGCCGTATCCGGTGACCGAGCTGGCCGACGCCCTCGGCAGGGCGAGCGCCGTCTACGCCGCCGAGGGGCTCACCCACGTGGTGGAGGCCGGGATCGGACTCGGCCTCATCGGCCGCAGCCCCGTGGAGGCCGCCGCCTACCAGCTGGCCCGTGAGCGCGGCACGCTGCGCACCCGGGTGGAGCTGATGGTGGCCTCCGACAATCTGCACGCCCTGCGCGCGCACGCCGACGACGGCATCACCACCGGGATCGATCTGGGGCTGCGTTCCGGCTTCGGCGACGACCGGCTGCGGCTGGGCCCCATGAAGATCTGGCTGGACGGGTCGCTGATCGGCCGGACGGCCGCCGTCTCGGAGCCGTTCTGCGGGCACGACCACGCCTCGAGCGTCTTCCAGGGCGGGCCGGAGCAGATGCGCCGGCTCGTCGTCGACGCGCACCGGGCGGGCTGGCGGGTGGCCGCCCACGCCATCGGCGACAGCGCCGTCGACCTGGCCCTGGACGCCTTCGCCGAGGCGCAGCGCGTCCTGCCCCGCCCCGACGCGCGGCACCGCGTCGAGCACTCGGGGGTGGTCCGCCCCGACCAGCTGGACCGCTATGCCGAACTGGGCGTGGTCCCGGTGCCGCAGGCCCACTTCCTGTACGCCGTGGGAGACACCATGGCCGAGGCGCTCGGCCCCGCACGCGTCCCGTGGATGTACCGCCACCGCTCGTTCCTGGACCGGGGGATCCGGGTGCCCGGAAGCTCCGACCGCCCGGTCGCACCGGGCGCCCCCCTGCTCGGCATGCAGTCCATGGTGGAGCGGCTGAGCCGGGCGGGCGTCGTCCTCGGCCCCGACGAGCGGGTGACCGCGGAGCAGGCCCTGCGCGCCTACACCCTCGACGCCGCGTGGGCCTCCCACGACGAGGACCGGCGCGGCAGCCTCACCCCCGGCAAGTACGCCGACTTCGTCATACTTTCCGACGACCCCGTCGGTGTTGACAGTGATCGGATCGGCGCCATCGGCGTCCTGGCCACCTTCGTGGCCGGCGAGTGCGTCCACGGCGCCGGGACGCTCGAGGACCTCACAGCAGTGAACGGCCCTCTTCCCACGGCCGCATCCCCACGGCCGCATGCAAGGAGCAAGAAATGAGCAAGACGGAGCAGACCGCCCCAGGGGCGCCTCCGGGTACGTCAGCCGTCGTCACCGGCCAGGACGCCGGCCGGGTCGCCTTCGCGGCCTTCGTCGGCACGGCACTGGAGTGGTACGACTACTTCCTCTTCGGCACCGCCGCCGCCCTCGTCTTCAACCGGCTGTACTTCACCACGCTCAACCCCACCGCGGCCACCCTGGCGGCCTTCGCGACCTTCGGGGTCGGATTCGCGGCCCGGCCCATCGGCGCCCTCATCTTCGGATGGCTGGGCGACCGCATGGGACGAAGGCCGGCCCTGCTGATCACCGTGGTGATGATCGGTGCGGCGACCGGCTTGATCGGTCTGCTGCCGAGCTACGCCGCCATCGGTGTCGCGGCGCCGCTGCTGCTCGTGTTCCTGCGGCTGCTGCAGGGCATAGCCGTCGGCGGGGAGTGGGGAGGCGCCGTCACCCTGGCCGTGGAGCACGCGCCGCCGGAGAAGCGCGGCCGCTACGCCGCACTGCCGCAGGTCGGTTCGCCGGTGGGCACGCTGCTCTCCTCCGGGGCCTTCTCCCTGGTGCTCCTCCTCCCGTCCGGCTCCTTCGACTCCTGGGGCTGGCGCCTGCCGTTCCTGGCCGCCTTCCCGCTGCTGGGCGTCGCCGTCTACATCCGCCGCAAGGTGGAGGAGTCGCCGCTGTTCGACGAGATGATGAAGCAGGACGAGCGGGCCAAGGTCCCGGCACTCGACGTCTTCCGCCAGGCGTGGGGGCGGCTGCTGGTGGCGATGGCCTCGGCAACCCTGGGCGTGGGCGGGTTCTACCTGCTGACCACGTTCATGATCAGCTACGGTGCCGACACCCTGGGGATGTCGCGTTCCCTCATGGTCAACGGAACGCTGGTGGCGGCCCTCGTCCAGATCGTGGTGATCCTCGCCATGGGGCGGGTGGCCGAGCGCATCGGCCCCGGCCGGGTCACGGTGTGGGGCGGCCTGCTCACCGCGCTGCTCGCCTTCCCCATCTTCTGGATGGTCGAGACCAAGAACCCCGTGGCGGTCGTGGTGGCCATGGCGGGCGGCATCGGCGTGCTCTCCATCGCCTACGCGGTGTCCGGGGCGCTGCTCGCCGAGCTGTTCCCGGCGCGCCTGCGCTACAGCGGCGTGGCCCTGGCCTACAACCTCGCCGGCGCCCTCACCGGTTTCCTGCCGTTCCTGGCGGCCGCGATGCTGGGGGCCGTCGACGGGACCCCCTGGCCGGTGGTCCTGCTGCTGGTGGGACTGTCCCTGACCACCGCCCTGGGCGGGTTCCTGGGAGAGCGGATGCGCGTGAAGGACAACGTGGTCGCCACCTGACTCCCCTCGGCCCGCGGGGCTGCCGCCCGCTCGTGAACCCCGTCTCCGTGTGTCCTGCCGCTCCTGAGCGGCAGGACACACGCCTGTCCGGTCATGGTCGTCGCGCTAGGCGGAGGCGCGCCGTACCAGGGTCGTCGGCAGGACGATGCCGCGGGGCGTGTCGTCCGCGCCCTCCTCGGAGCCGTCGCGGTCCGGGCCGCGCAGCAGCAGGCGGGCCATCAGCCGGCCCATCTCCTCTATGTTCTGGCGGACGGTCGTCAGCGGTGGGTCGGTCTGCTCGGCCACCGGCAGCATGTCGTCGAAGCCGACCACGGCGACGTCCTCGGGCACCCGCAGCCCGCGCTCGCGCAGCACGCGCAGGGCGCCGGAGGCGGTGAGGTCGTTGGCGGCGAACACGGCGTCCAGACCGGGGCAGCGGTCCAGGAGTTCGCGCATGGCGCGCTCGCCGCCCGCGGGGGTGAAGTCGCTCTCGGCGATCAGCCGGGGATCGGTGTCGCCCACGACGTCCCGGTAGCCGTCGAGCCGGTCCGCGGCCGAGGTCTGGTCGAGGGCCCCGGTGATGTGCCCGATCCGGGTCCGGCCGAGGCCGGCCAGGTGCCGTACGGCCTCCCGGGCGCCGCCCCGGTTGTCGCTGTCGACGTAGGCGATCCCGTGGGTGCCGTCGCTCCAGCCGGGCCGTCCGCCGAACACGGTGGGCACCCCGGCGCGCTGGATCAGCCCGGGCAGCGGGTCGTCGAGGTGCAGCGAGAAGACGAGCGCGCCGTCGACGTGGCCGCCGGCCAGGTAGCGTCCGACCCGGGCGTGGTCCTCGCGTCCCTCCGTCAGCAGCAGCACGAGCTGGGTGTCATGGGCCGTCAGCTCCTTGCTGATGCCGCGCAGCTGCAGCCCGAAGAAGGGGTCGGCGAAGACCCGGGTCTCCGGTTCGGCGATGACCACGGCGACGGCGTCGTGCCGCCTGGTCACCAGGCTGCGGGCCGCCTGGTTCGGCACGTACCCGAGTTCCTCCACGGCCTGGAGCACCCGCTCGGCCAGCGGCCGCCTGACCCCGTCCCCGCCGTTCACCACCCGGGACACGGTGGCCCGCGACACCCCCGCCCGCGCGGCCACGGCCTCCAGCGTGGGACGCGGCGCTGTCTCGGTCACTTCGGCACTCCTCACCGGCGGTTGCGGCTCAGGATAGCCCTGGACCGGAACCGGCTGTGAGCGCTCTCAGTGCCCGTGGGGCTCGTGTGGTGGTTCGTGGGGCTCGTATCCCGGGATCGTCCCGTCCGGCTTCCTCACCAGGAACAGGCCCACCATGCCCATGTCGGAGTGGCTCTGCACATGGCAGTGGTACATCCACGCGCC
>NZ_POTZ01000436.1 GCF_003236365.1 Streptomyces sp. NTH33 | reverse complement strand
ATTCCCACCACGTCCTCCCCTTCTCACCGGCGCGTCACTGTAGTGGAGCGCGGCCCGTGTGCCTTGACCGTCCCGCCCTGGGTACGTGGGTGAGGCGGCCGGGGACGGCCGTCGCGCGAGGACGGCGGACGAAGGGAGCGCACTGGTGACGGCCCGGCGGTTTCACCCCCTTGTTGTCCGTCCGATGCGCCGCTCCCCGCGCCGTGAGAGATTGACCAGAACGACACCCTTTTAGGGCATCGATGCCCTTTCGGGGTGCTTCGTTCATTCGGCTCGCCCGGTGCGAGCCCACGCCCGCCGACCCCAGCGCACATCCCTGTGCGCTGCCCGCGGCCCGGCCCGGCCCGGACGGTTCGGGCCCGGCGGCCACACCCGGCGGGCGACGACCGGCATGTCGGAACAGCACGCGGCCGCGGCGCACCGCGGTACGGCCAGCAACCGGAGGAAGCGGTACTCATGAGTGAGGCCAGCCCCATCAAGAAGGCAGCGCAGAAGGTGACCGACGTCCTGCAGGGCGACGGCGCGGGACCGGCGGAGGGCATCCCCGGCAAGCCCGGCCCCGAGTCGCCGTCCGTCGCCGAGCCGACGGAGCCCAGGGAGCCGCTGCCGCCCAAGCCGGACCAGTCCGGCCCGGACACCTACTCCCCGACCGGACAGCCGACGGGCGCGGACCGGGCCAGGACGGCCCAGGCCGGGAGTTACCTGACCACCGCCCAGGGCGCACGCCTCTACGACACCGACCACTCGCTCAAGGCCGGGCCCCGCGGCCCCGTCCTGCTGCAGGACCACCACCTGCGCGAGAAGATCATGCACTTCGACCACGAGCGCATCCCCGAGCGCGTGGTCCACGCCCGCGGCGCGGCGGCGCACGGCGTCTTCACGGGCTACGGCACGGCGGCCTCCGTGACCAAGGCGGCGTTCCTCGCCAAGGACGTCGAAACCCCGGTCTTCGTACGGTTCTCCACCGTGCTGGGCTCCCGGGGATCGGCCGACACGGTACGGGACACCCGGGGATTCGCGACCAAGTTCTACACCAGCGAGGGCGTCTTCGACCTGGTCGGCAACAACATCCCGGTGTTCTTCATCCAGGACGCCATCAAGTTCCCCGACGTCATCCACGCCGGCAAGCCGCACCCGGACCGGGAGATCCCGCAGGCGCAGAGCGCCCACGACACCTTCTGGGACTTCGTCACCCTGCACACCGAGGCCACCCACCACACCCTGTGGAACATGTCCGACCGGGGCATCCCGCGCTCCTTCCGGACGATGGAGGGCTTCGGTGTGCACACCTTCCGCCTGGTCGACGCCGAGGGCAACACCACGCTCGTGAAGTTCCACTGGAAGCCGAAGCTCGGTGTGCACTCCCTGGTGTGGGAGGAGGCGCAGATCATCAACGGCGTCGACCCGGACTTCCACCGCCGGGACCTGTACGACGCCATCGAGGCGGGGGCCTACCCGGAGTGGGAGCTGGGCATTCAGGCCTTTCCCGACACCCCCGAGCAGACCTTCGAGGGCATCGACCTGCTGGACCCGACCAACATCGTCCCCGAGGAACTCGCCCCGGTGCAGCCCATCGGGCGGCTCGTCCTCAACCGCAACCCGTCGAACTTCTTCGCCGAGGTCGAGCAGGTCGCCTTCCACGTCGGCCACCTCGTCCCCGGCATCGACATCACCGACGACCCGCTGCTGGCCGGGCGCCTGTTCTCCTACCTGGACACCCAGATCACCCGCCTGGGCGGCCCCAACTTCGGGCAGATCCCGATCAACCGCACGCACGCACCGGTCAACGACATGCTGCGCGACGGCTTCCACCAGACGGCCGTGCACCGGGGCGTCGCGCCCTACCGCCCCAACTCCCTGGACGGCGGCTGCCCCTTCACCGCGGGCGCGGACACGGGGGCGTACATCGAGACGCCCGTGCGCATCCCGGAGGCGAAGAAGGTCCGTGAGGCGCCCGAGACGTTCGCGGACCACTTCAGCCAGCCGCGCCGGTTCTGGCTCAGCATGAGCCCGGTGGAGCGCGAGCACATCATCGGCGCCTACACCTTCGAGCTCGGCAAGTGCTACGAGCAGGCCGTCAAGGAACGGGGCCTGCAGGTCCTGGCCAACATCGACCCCGAGCTGTGCGAGGAGGTCGCCAAGGGCCTCGGTCTGCCGGCGCCCGAGGCGACCGTGCCCCTGGCCGACGTGCGGCCCAGCCCGGCGCTGTCCCAGGTCGGGCACACCTGGCCCACGGACGGCAGGGTCATCGGCATCGTCGCCGGGCCGGACGGCGACCTGGACGGCGTACGGGCCGTGCGCGACGCCGTGCTCGCCGGGGGCATGGTCCCCCTCGTCGTCGCGCCGTCCGGCGGCAAGCTCGGCAACGGCGACGGGGCGCTGACCGTCCAGCGCACCTACGCCACCGCGCGGTCCGTCGAGTTCGACGCCGTCCTGATCGCCGGTACTCCGGGGGTGGGCGCCGACGCCTACGGGGCCCGTGACGCCAAGTCCGGCCTGCCCTCCGTCCATCAGGCGACCCACGACCCGCGCGTCAGTCTGCTGCTGTCGGAGGCCTTCCGGCACGGCAAGGCGATCGGCGCCTGGAAGGGGGCCGAGGCCGCGCTCGAGGCGGCCGGTGTGCCCGTCGACGCTCCCGGGGTGATCCTCGGCGACAGCGGCACCGCCACGCTGGAGCAGATCACCCGGCTCCTGGGCGCCCACCGCGTCTGGGAACGCTTCCCCGCCGGGGCCTGACCGGTACGGTCGGTCCCTGCAGGGCCCGGGCCGCCTTCGGCGCCGTGCACCCGGCGAATGTGGCGGAAGCCACGCCCCGAAGGCGGCCTGCGTCATATTTTTCCCCGCGGGTCGGGAGCTACTGTTTCACGCGTCCTCTTTATCCGTGAACAGCTCGAACGGCCCGGCAGTGCACGAAGATCTCTCCCCGCTCATCGCCGCCACCACCCACTGGCTGACCAGCGCTTATCCGGCGTCCGGCGGCGCGCTCGCCGCCGCTCTCTGCGAGGTGCAGGCGCGCCAGGCGGTCACGGTCGCGGCCTGGCTGCGCTACCCGACGCCCATGGACGCCGCTCTGGTCACGATGGCCGGCCCCGGAGGCTCGGCCCGCCTGGACTGGGTCACCGGCGCGGACGGCGCCGGGACCGAGGACCCGGACACCTGGGCCTGGCGCACCTGGGTCGACGAGGTCGTCGCGAGCTGGGCGGCCTGCCTGCTCACCGACGCCGAACTGGCCGACCGCGCGGTGGACGCGCTCGCCGACCCCTCGGCCGCGCCGGTCGAGTTCCGCCGCCTGCTCGCCCCCGACGACAGCGACCGCAGCGCGGCGGCCCTCCTCCGCCACCCCGACCTCCTGTCCCCGGTGGCCGGCCTCCACCACGCCGAACTCCTCACCCGCCTCACCCTGGGCCCGGCCCTGGCGGCCTGAGCCGGCGCGACGGCCCGGCCCCGGGCGGGCGCTTCGTCACACCCGAGGGCAGTGACCGGTGCGCGGCCGGCCCGTGCTGTTCCGGGCTCTCGGGCCGCCCGGCCGGTCTTCGACGGTCCACGCCCGCCGGACGCGGGCCCGGGCCCGCGTCCGGCGGCTACCGGGAACTCCGTGCCACGACGTGTCTACCGGGATCCCAGCGTCTCGCCCACCGTCTCCCGCGCGGCCGGCAGGGCCGCTGTGCGGTCCGCGGGGATCAGGCCGATGCGGGTGCGGCGGTCCAGGAGGTCGGACTCGTCGAGGGCGCCCTCGTGGCGGAGGGCCCAGACGAGTTCGGCGCGGGTGACGGGGTGGCCGTCCAGGACGGGTTCGCGCAGGCGCGGGTTCCGGGCGCCCAGGGCATGGACGGCCGGGGCCTCGGTGCCGTAGCGGCGGATCAGGCGGCGCGGTGCCTGAAGGGTGGCCAGCAGCCGCGGTGAGGCGGCGCCCACGAGGGGCAGGGCGGCCGTGGGGGAGGGGCCCGCGGTCAGGCGGTGCGCGGCGACGGCGGCGTCGATCGCGTCCTCGGCCATCCGCCGGTAGGTGGTCAGCTTGCCGCCGACCACGGTGATCACGCCGTCCGCGGAGGTCAGCACCGCGTGCCTGCGGGAGACGTCCGCGGTCCGCGGCGCCGCGCCCGACCCGGTCGCCGCGGTGGTGTCCAGCAGCGGACGCAGACCCGCGAACGCGCCGGCCACGTCGTCGCGGTGGACGGAGACGTCCAGGGCGGAGGCCAGCACGTCGAGCAGGAAGCCGATGTCGGACTCGGGGACCTCCGGCACGTCCGGGACGTCGCCCCCGACGGGTTCGTCGGTGAGTCCGACGTAGACGCGGCCGTCGCCCTGCGGCAGCACCAGCACGAAGCGGTCGGCCTCCCCGGGCACCGGGATGTGCAGCCCGGCCGGCAGCGGACCGAGCCGGCCCTCGCGCAGCACCAGGTGGGTGCCGCGCGAGGGCCGTACCCGGATGCCGTCCACCAGGCCGCCCGCCCACACGCCGGAGGCGTTGATCACGGCGCGGGCTCTGATCTCGCCCTCCTCACCGGTCAGTTCGTCCCGCACCCGGGCACCGGAGCCGGTGAGTTCCAGTGCCCGTACCCGGGTCAGGATCCGCGCGCCGCGCCCCGCCGCCGTACGGGCGATCGCGGTGACCAGGCGGGCGTCGTCGGTCAGCCGGCCGTCCCAGGACAGCAGGCCGCCGCGCAGACCCGCGCCGCGCACGGCGGGCGCGAGGTGGCGGGTCTCCACCGCCGACAGCCTGCGCGGCGCCGGCAGCGTGGCGCGGGCGGTGCGTGCCGCCAGCCGCAGTCCGTCGCCCGCGCGGAAACCGGCCCGGGCCAGGGTGGCCTGGGCACGCGAGACCAGCGGGGTGAGGGGCAGGACGAACGGCTGTGCGCCGACCAGATGGGGAGCGGTGCGTTCCATCAGCACCCCGCGCTCCACCGCGCTCTCGTGGGCGACGTCGAACTGCGCGGACGCGAGGTAGCGCAGCCCGCCGTGGACGAGCTTGGAGCTCCACCGGGAGGTGCCGAAGGCCAGGTCGTGGGCGTCGATCGCGGCGACGCTCAGACCCCGCGCCGCGGCGTCCAGCGCGACCCCGGCGCCGGTCACGCCGAGACCGACCACCAGGACGTCCACGGTCTCACCGCCCACCGTCCGGCCCAGCTCGCGTGCGCGGCGCCCGGCGGTGAGGGAGGTGTCGGGGGCCGTACGGCCGGGAACGGCGGGGCCGCTGCCGTGGCTCATGGCGTCAGGGTCCTCTCCAGGATGGTCCGCAGTTCCGCGAGGAGTGCCTCGCCGTCCAGGTCGGGGTCCTCCTCGTCGGTCATCGTGCGCAGCGACAGCGCGAAGGACTGGACGACCAGCAGCAGGGACCGGGCCTGCCGTTCGGTGTGCCCCGCGCGCACCGATCCGTCGGCGTGGCCCTCGCGCAGGTCCTCGGCCAGCAGTTCGAGCAGGGCCTCCTGGCTGGCTCCGCGCCGGTCCAGCACGTAGGGGAGCAGCAGCTCGGGGTCCACGTCGACGATCTTGCGGAAGAGCGGGTGGGCACGGAACTCCCTCACCCCGGCCACCAGTCCGTCGACGAGCAGCGTGCGCGCGACCGTCCCCGGCCGGCGCTCGGGCCTCGCCCGGCCGGCCACGTCGATCCACTCCCGGGTCATCAGGTCGCCGACCAGGGAGCGCACATCGGGCCAGCGCGGCGCCAACGGCGTCGACGGCGCGGCCCCGGGGGCGAGCGAGGAGTCCCGGCAGGCGTTCGCCGAGGCGGCACAGATCAGACGGGCCCTGCACGCCAAGCGCACCGGCACCGTCCCCGAAGACA
>NZ_POTZ01000435.1 GCF_003236365.1 Streptomyces sp. NTH33 | reverse complement strand
CTCCCCTCCCGGCCGAGGGCGGGGAGGGACTCCTGCTACCGGCCGACCGGCCGACCGGTCCTACGCGGGAAGCCAGGCGTAGCAGCCCGACGAGACGAACGTACGGGTCCCGGCCGGGATCCTCGCGGTCACCTTCTTCGTGCCGCCCGGGCCGGGCCCGGACGCCAGCACCTTGTCGCCTGCGCCCAGCGCCTTCCAGGTGCAACCCTCGGCGGTGGTCAGCGCCCGGTACGTGCCCGGCGCCGGCTTCTTGTGCGTGCCGTCGGCGAAACCGGTCGCGGCGGAGTTCAGCAGGGGCTTCAGCTCCGGGCACAGCTGGGTGATCGCGTCGTCGGCGGACGGCACGTCCCCGGCGATGAGCGCGCCGATCGCGGCTTCCCTGTCGTGGGCGGCGGTGCGCTCGATGCGCTGGCAGGCCTCCTGGCCGACCTGGAGCACGGCGGCCGGGTCCATGTTCTCGGGTACCCGGTTGTGCAGGTACTTCTTCTCCCTGGCGGTGAAGGAACCGGTCACCGGGGTGAGCTTCGCGTCGGGCAGGACCGGGCCCTTGGGGGGTTTCGACGGGCTCCTCGGGGGTTTCGACGGGCCCTCGGGCGGTGCCGATGAGCCCTCGGGGGGAACCGGCGGGCCCTCGGGCGCGGGGCTCGCCTGGTCGTCGGGTACGGCGGCGGCCTGGGCGTCGGAGATGCTCCGCGTGGGCTTCGGCTTCGCCTCCGTGCCGCCTTGCGAGCTGCAGCCGGCGAGGGCGAGGAGCGCGGTGAGAGCGGCGGCGCCGCGCCGAAGAGGCCGAAGAGTGCGAGTGTGCATGGTGGCTCCTGCGGCCCCAGCGGGCCTGGGTATGGGGGCGGGCCCATGCGGAAGAGGCGGGCCCGCGTGGGGTGTGCGGGGCGCCGGTTCGTGGTCCGGCGCCCCGCACGCGGGAACGGTGAGAGCCAGGGCCTACGGCGTCCCGAAGATCAGCACCAGCTGCGGGGTGTTCTCCGCTGCCGACGCCTCCCGGGACCACAGCCACAGGGCGTCCGTCCCGGTGCTCGTGAGCGCCAGGTCGTAAGCGCCGCCCAGAGCCGGGGAGAGCGCCGCGGTGTCGAGCGCCGCCGAGTAGACCGTCGAGATGTCGGTGGCCCCGCTCAGGGTGCCGATCACGGTCGAGGACAGGGTGGGCCTGGAGGTGTAGGTGGTCCCTGCCTCCGTCCAGTTGCCGTTGACGGGCCGCACGGAGATGTCGTCCGTGCTGCCCGCGCTGTCCAGCGTGGTGGTCTTCACCGCGAGCCGCGCGCTCTTGAGCACCGTCCCGGCCGGGGCCGATGGCAGGTCGAAGCGCAGATACGTCTCGTACGCCGCGCTGCCGCGCACCGCCAGCGAGGTGGAGGTGCCGTAATTGGTCCCGGCGGCACCGGCGTTGACGTAGGTGTCCTGCGACGCGCGGACGGTCTGCACGCTGTCGGCCGGAGCCGAGGCCAAGGTGTAGTGGCTCTGCACCTGGGCCGCGCTCAGCACCGACGGGTAGACCGCGGTCTCGTCGATCTGCCCGGCGAAGTAGTTGCTGGAGGGCTGGTTCGGCCAACCGTTGAGGTTGTCGCCGCCGACGTGCCAGTAACCGCTGTAGTTCTGGCTGCTCGTCTCGGCGAGCGTGCCGACCCTGGTGCCGTCCACGTACAGCGTCATCCCGGAGGCGCCCTGAGTGGCGACGACGTGGTGCCATCTGCCGTCGTTGTAGCTGCCGGGCGAGGTGATGGTGCGGGCGCTGCCCGTCCACACGCCGAAGACCAGCCGGCCGTCGTTGCGCATGTAGACGTGCTTGTCGTAATTGTCGCTGGTCCGCGTGGTGTTGTTGCCGAATCCGACGATCTTGCCGCCCCGGCTGGTGGTCGTCTTGAACCAGGTCTCGACCGAGTACTGACTCGGCACCGTGGTGCGCTTGTCGCTGTGGACGATCTGGTTGCTGCCGTTGAAGCCGATGGCGGTGGACGGACCGGTCACGGCGGCCGGGGTCTGCCGCAGCGAGGGCCCGCCCAGGTGGATGCCGTTCTGGTCGCCGGGTGAGGTGTCGCCGACGAACGGAGTGGCGGACTCGTCGTAGCGCCAGTACAGGTGCGCGCCGTCGTCGAGCACCTTCGCCGCGTACTTCTGGGCGGAGGCCGGCACCGTCACCGCGGCCGTGGCGGACAGCGCCGAGGTGTTGCCCGCGCCGTCGGTGGCCGTCACCCGGTAGCTGTAGGTGGAGCCGGCGGTGACGTTCCTGTCGGTGAACGACAGCTGCGGGCGCGACCACTCCACGGAGTCGCCGTCGACGGTGTACACGGGCGTGGAACCGCCGTTGCGGTAGACCTTGTACGTCAGCCTGGTGTCGTCCTTGTCGAGGCTGGCGCGCCAGCGGACCTGCGCCTCGGTCGGCTTGACGGACTCGGCGCCGACCACCGGCACCGTTGGCGCGCCGATGTCCGGGGAGGCCGCGAAGTGCGTCAGGCCCTGGGCCGCGGAGCCGTTGACGGTGGTGAACTCGCCGCCGACCCACATGTACTTGTTCTCGGAGGTCTCGGAGACCGTCATGGCGCGCGGGCCGATGCCCTCGCCCAGGCCGTCGTTGGTGTCCGGGAACCAGCCCAGTTTGTTGGTGCCGGACGTCGGCTCCGCGAGCAGGTGGTAGCGGCGCCCGTCGGGGAACTCCCCCATGCTGGAGCAGTCGTGCGCGTGCGAGGCGCTGTAGAGCACGTCCTGGTACGACTTGACGGCCTGGGTGGCGCCGAGGCAGGTGTCGCGCCAGCGCTGGTTGAGCGTGGACAGCTCGAGCGCGATACGGCCGTCGAAGACGCCGCCACCGGTGCCCTCGTTGGCGGTGTAGAAGCCCGTGGCGTCGGTGTCGAGCCCCTTGACCACCGAGTTGGTCTCGATGAACCCCGGGTAGGTGCGGACGTTGCCGCCCGTGGTCGCGTCGACGACGGCCAGGGCGTGCGAGTTCGTGCCGTTGACGGTGAAGAAGTCACCGCCGAGGATCACGTTCTTGCCGTCGGGGGTGACCGCGACGGCCCGGCCGGGCGCGTCCACGTCGGCCTGGAACGGCTTGACCGCGCCGCCGGCGGCGTCCACCGCCGCGTACCGCGCGTGCGCGCTGCCGCCGACCGTGGAGAAGTCACCGCCCAGGTAGACGGTGTCGTCGGTGACCGCGAGTGCTCGCACGGTGGCGGAGACACTGGGGCGGAAGTTCGCCTTGGGTGTGCAGGTGGCGATGTCGATGGCGGCGAGGCTGCTGACCTGCGTGCCGTTGACCGCGCCGAAGTAGCCGCCCGCGTACAGCGTCTTCTTGTCCGGCGAGACGGCGAGCGCCCGTACGGTCGCGGTGCCGCTGCCGACGGTGAAGGACAGTTTGCAGGACGTGGGATCGCCACTCGCCGCGTCCAGCGCGACGAAGTTCACCACGTCCTGCGCGGTGCCGCTTCCTCCCTGGGGCGGGCGCACCTGAGAGAAGGTGCCGCCCGCGAAGACCGTGCCGTGCGCCTCCGCCAGGGCCCACACGATGCCGTTGGTCTGCCAGGTCGGCAGGTCGTCGGCGGTGAAGGCGACGGGCGGGGTCAGCGCGGCGGCCGGCTGCGGCAGGGCCACCAGGCCCAGTCCCGCCGCGGTGGACAGGACGATGGCGGCGCTCAGCCGCCTGGATCTTCTCATGTACCCCCCCGGCTCCGGGGCCCGGTCGCGGGCCCTGTGCCTAGACGAGCCCGCCGGTGTTCCCCGATCCGAACGGGCCGCATGAACATGTTTGCTCGCGAACCATACGAGCACATGACACGCCATGGAATGCACTTGACTCATCTAGTAGGAAATTCCGCTGTATTCACGGTGGGCTCGGTGCGTCCCGGACGTCCGCATCCGGTACGAACAGCCGCCTTCAGCGCACACCCGGCGTCAGCGGTCGATGCGCACCGCGGCGCCCGCGAGCTGGTCCTCCACCTGCCGCACATCGGCGTCGACCATGATCCGCGCGAGCTCCTCCACCAGGACGGCGGGCTGCCAGCCCAGCGTCTCGCGCGCCTTGGACGCGTCACCGATCAGCGCGTCGACCTCGCTGGGGCGCTCGTACTTGGGGTCGTAGCGCACGTACTGGTTCCAGTCGAGGCCGGCGTGGGCGAACGCGGTCTCCACGAACTGCCGTACGGTGGACGCGACTCCGGTGGCCACCACGTAGTCCGTCGGCTCGTCGTGCTGGAGCATCCGCCACATCGCCTCGACGTACTCGGGCGCGTACCCCCAGTCGCGGACGGCGTCCAGGTTGCCGAGGTAGAGACGGTCCTGGAGACCGGCTCTGATCCGGGCGACGGCGCGGGTGATCTTGCGGGTCACGAAGGTCTCGCCGCGACGCGGGGACTCGTGGTTGAACAGGATGCCGTTGACCGCGAACATCCCATACGCCTCGCGGTAGTTGACGGTGGTCCAGTACGCGAAGACCTTCGCGGCGCCGTACGGGCTGCGCGGGTGGAAGGGGGTGCCCTCGTTCTGCGGGGGCGGCGTGGAACCGAACATCTCCGAGGACGACGCCTGGTAGATGCGGGTCTTCACCCCGCTCGCCCGGATGGCCTCCAGCAGCCGCAGCGTGCTCAGGCCGGTCACGTCACCGGTGTAGAGCGGCGCGTCGAAGGAGACCCGCACATGGGACTGGGCGCCCAGGTTGTACACCTCGTCCGGCTGTATGTCGCGCAGCAGGTTCACCAGCGCCACCCCGTCGGAGAGGTCGGCGTGATGCAGCACGAAGCGCCGCTCGGCCTCCTGGGGCCCCTGGTAGATGTGGTCGATCCGCTCGGTGTTGAAGCTGGACGACCGTCGCACCAGGCCGTGCACCCGGTACCCCTTCGACAGGAGCAGCTCCGCCAGGTACGAGCCGTCCTGCCCGGTCACGCCGGTGATCAACGCGGTCTTGCTCATGCGGTGTTCCCCTCCCTGCCGGACCCGTCCCGGGGACGGATCCGTTCCGTACGCCCGCGGTGTGCGGGCCGCATGTCGTGAACAACATGAAATTTCACCGGAGTTGGTGGTGCGGGCACGCTGATCACACGGCTCCTGGCATGATCCGGCCCATGACCGCATCGCTGCTGCCCCAACGCGCCCGTGTCCTCGTCGCCGGCCACCGTGGCCTGGTGGGCTCCGCCGTGGCCCGCCGGCTCGCCGCCGACGGGCACGAGGTCCTCACCCGCACCCGCGCCGAACTGGATCTGCGCGACGCCGCCCGAACCGCGGCCGAACTGACCGCCCTGCGCCCCGACGCGGTCGTGCTCGCCGCCGCGAAGGTCGGCGGAATCATGGCCAACAGCACTCAGCCGGTGCAGTTCCTGGAGGAGAACCTCCAGATCCAGCTCAGCGTGATGGCCGGAGCGCACGCCGCCGGTGTGGGCCGCCTGCTCTTCCTGGGGTCGTCGTGCATCTACCCCAAGCACGCCCCCCAGCCGATCACCGAGGACGCGCTGCTGACCGGACCTCTGGAGCCCACCAACGAGGCGTACGCCCTCGCGAAGATCGCGGGCATCGTCCAGGTGCAGTCCTATCGGCGCCAGTACGGCGCGTCGTACATCAGCGCCATGCCGACCAATCTCTACGGGCCCGGCGACAACTTCGACCTGGAGACGTCGCACGTCCTGCCCGCCCTGATCCGCCGCTTCCACGAGGCGGTGACCGAGGGGCGTGCACGGCGACACCGCCTCCCGGCTCGGCGGCGACGAGTTCGCGGCCCTCATCGTCGGGGACGGCACCCGCGACCGCACCGCCCGCGAAGGGCACATCCTGGAGCTCGCCGACCGCCTCAGGGTGACG
>NZ_POTZ01000434.1 GCF_003236365.1 Streptomyces sp. NTH33 | reverse complement strand
GCCCCCGGGTGGGAACCGCTCCCCACCGCGGGCTGACGCACCGCCCACGCCCCCGGTGGGCGCGGCGCCGCGTCGGCGGTGGAACGCGTGGCGGACGGGGTACCCGTGGTAACGAAGGTGTGGCGCGAACTGACGGAGCGCGCGGCCGGGTTGGGGCTCGTCCCGCCCGTACCGGCGCCCTCCGTCCGCCGCACCGCCGCACGCCGTCGGCTGTGGGAGGGGGACGGCCGGCGGCGTGCACCCGCCGACCGCGGCGCCGAGCGGAGAGGCCGGACTTTACTTGCGTAAGGCAACTACGTGGTAAGCTCCGGATTATGCCCACCTCATCGTCGCCCACCGGACCGGTCTCGCCGGAAGTGGCCGAGATCGAGCGCGCCCTGATGCGCATCACCTACCTGAGCACGCGGGCCCGGCAGCACGAGAGGCTGATGGGCCTGGCGGGTGTGCCGCTGGACCGCGCGGCGGTCGCGCTGCTGCGCCAGATGGCCGACTGCGAGCCGCAGCGGCCGGGCGAGCTGGCCCACCGCCTCGGCGTGGAGCCCTCCCACGTGACGCGCACGGTGCAGCAGCTGCAGAAGTCCGGCCACGTCACCCGCGTCCCCGACCCCGACGACCGCCGGGCCCAGCGCATCCGGCTCACCGAGGCGGGCCGGGACGCCATCACCCGCGTACGCGAGGCCGGCGCCCGCAGCATGCAGCTGGCCCTGGCCGACTGGTCCCCCGAGGAGCTGCGCCGGCTCGCGACGCTGTTCCACCGCATGGTCGACGACTTCTTCGCGTACGCCGAGGCCGTCGACAGCGAACAGGAGGCCTGCGAACCCGCGAAGGCCCGCATACGGTAAGGTTTACCTGCGCGTTCACGCGGACCACCGCACGAACGCCACGGGACGTGGCGCAGCTTGGTAGCGCACTTGACTGGGGGTCAAGGGGTCGCAGGTTCAAATCCTGTCGTCCCGACTCGAAGGAGTCGCAGAGCAGGGGTCGTTTCCGAGTACTCGGAAACGACCCCTTGATCATTTCTGGTCGGGTGGGAGCGCCGAACCCGACGCGGTTGGTGAGGGTGCGCGTTCGGGGCCCGCGCCCGGGGAGCGGGGCCCTTCGCGGCGTACGCACTGCTGGCGGAAGAGGACGGTGGCGCGACAAGATCTTCTCTCCGGCGGCTCCGGCCGACCGGAAGCCGGTCCCGGTGACGGGGACCGGTGCGGGACCGGAGGAGGAGAGGAGCGCCATGTTCGAGACCGCCAGTCTCGACTCCGTGGAGGTACGTGCGTACCGCACCCTGGTCAGGGTGCCGGAGGCCACGCCGTCCCAGCTCGCCCGCAGCCTGGGCCTGTCCGGGCGGGAGGCGGCCGCGCTCCTCGACACGCTGGAGGCCAAGGGGCTGGTGAGCCGCGCGGAGGGGTCGGCACACCGTTTCCGGGCGTCGCCGCCGGACCTGGCGCTCGGTCCGCTGCTGCTGAGCCGGCAGCAGGAGCTGCAGGCCGCGCAGTCCGTGATGGCGAAGCTCACCGAGGAGTACCACAGCGAGGCCCGGCGCCGGGGTGCGGGCGAGGCGGTCGAGACCGTCACCGGGGCGCAGGCGATGGCCCGGACGTTCGACCAGCTGCAACGCGGTGCCCGGGGCGAGATCCTGGCGCTGTGCAAGCCGCCGAACGTGGCGGTGCCGTCCCGGGGCAACGACACCGAGCTGGAGGTCCTGGCCTCGGGGGTGCGGTACCGCGCGGTCTACGAGAGGTCGGCGCTGGAGGTGCCGCCCGAGGTGTACCGGATCCGGGAGTTCGTCGGGCGCGGAGAACAGGCCCGGGTCGCCGCGGAGGTCCCGGTGAAGATGGTGGTCGCGGACCGGGAGCTGGCCATGCTGGTGTCTTCGTCCGCACGGTCCTCCGGCGCGGGCAGCCCGCCCGCCGACCCGTCGGCCGCTCCGTGTGCCGACCCGTCGGCCGAGCCGTCCGCCCTTCTGATCCGCCCCGGCGCGCTGCTCGACGCCCTGGTCGCGTTCTTCGAGAGCCTGTGGGCGGGCGCCTCCCCGCTGGTGCTCACCGAGGACGGGCTGGCCGGCGAGAGGGAGTCCGACCGGACCCCTGCGCCGGAGGACCTGCTCCTGCTCTCGCTGCTGCTCACCGGGCTGACGGACACCGCGATCGCCGGGCAGCTGGGCACGAGCCTGCGCACCGTCCAGCGCCGCATCCGCGACCTGATCGAGTTCGCCGGGGTCCGGACCCGGATGCAGCTGGCCTGGGAGGCTGCCCGCCGCGGCTGGCTGTGACGGACGGCCGCCACGCACCGAGAGGCCCCGACCCGTGCGGACGGGTCGGGGCCCTCGCGGAACCGTGCGGGGTGCCGGTGCCGGACGCACCGTCACCGCCGCCTGATCAGTGCTCGAACACCTGGAACTCCGAGGCCCGCACGTTGAACGCCGCCGTGGAGCCGGTGGCGCAGTCGGTCACGTTGTTCGGGTCGTTGTCCTGTTCGCCCGCGAACGCCGGGCCGCCGATGCACTGGTTGGTGACGGTCTCGAAGCGCAGGTCGGTCGCGGTGGTCTGCGGGATGCCGAAGCTGCGCATCGTCAGGTCCGGCGCCGCCGGGCGCGGCTTGCCCGCCGCGAAGGCGTCCGCCGGGCTGGTGTAGACCGGGCGGAACTGCTCGGGCTTGGAGCAGTCCACCGACTCGGTGCGGGTGCAGGCCGAGACCTGGAACTGGCGCAGGGCCGAGAAGCGGCTCTGGCTGCCGGTGTCGCCGCCCGGGTCCCTGCTGTCGGTCGGCCGGTTCAGGGCGCTGACCTGGATGCGGCGGATCTTGCTCGGACCGTCGCCGGCCAGGTGCACGGTGACGCCCTTGCCGACCACCGACGTCCTGGCCTTGTCGCCGACGAACGCCCAGTTGGTGCCCTCGTCGTCGTCGATGAGACGGCCCAGGTTCAGTCCGTCGCCGGTGACGGTGGCGCCGGCCGCCGCCGAGGCCAGGTTGCGCTCCATGTGCACCGGGACGGTCCGGTTGGACTTGCCGCCGACCTGGAAGTCGAACCGCATCAGGCCGTAGCCCGGGGCGACCGCGACCGCGTCGTAACGGCCGGGGGTGAAGCGCGCGGTGGTGTCGAGGCCGGAGGCCGTGCCGGCGACCGGCGTGGTGCGGGTGCTGAAGTGGCCGATGTGGACCTTGGCGCCCTCGATCACCCTGCCGCCGTCGGTGATCTTGAAGGTCACCGTGCCGTTCTTGCCGTCCGGGGTGGAGAAGTCCGCGTGCGGCCGGGTGTCGCTCGTCGAGGTGGCGGTGGCGCCGATGCCGAGGCCGCGCTTGGCGAACGCCGCCCACATGACGTCCACGTCGGCGCCGCCGAAGCGGATCCGGTCCGCGGCGAGCATCGCGTCACGGGCGTCGACCATGGTGATCCGGCCGTCGGCCATCAGCAGGTAGGAGTCGAACATGAGCTGGATCCAGCGGCGGCCGCCGCCGCAGTCCTCCACCGCGGTCTTGCCGGCCGCGCACGAGGCGAGCGTCTTCCTGGACGGCTCACCGTGCTTGCCGACGAGCGCCTGACGCACCTCGTACTGCACGGCGTTCCAGATCTCGCCGTCGGAGTGCACCTCCGCCCCGCCCATGTCGTAGCCGAAGTTGGAGTAGTTGAGAGGGTTGCTGTCGATCGCGAAGTTGCGGATGCCGCGTTCGTTGTTGTCGGTCACGTACGGGCCGACGACCCACGGGTTCACCCCGGCCGGGACCGCGCCGGTCTCGATCAGCCGCTCGCTGGCGACCAGGTCGCTCCAGGACTCGCCCATCGAGCCGCCGTGGGAGCCGGAGATACCCGCGTCGGGGCCGGCGATCATCCGGTTGGTGATGGCGTGGGTGTACTCGTGGCCGATCACGGAGGCGTCGAAGTCGCCGTCGGCGCAGCGCCCGTAGAAGGCACCGGCCTGCGGCTGCCACAGGTACATGTTGGTCAGCGCCACCCCGCCGTCGGCACCGGTGCTCTGGTTGGCGTTGTTGCGGGTGCTGGGGTTGCTGCCGCCGGAGCGGGCCACGCCCATCTCCGGGTCGCCGCCCTTGCCGCCCAGGCCGTAGTTGTCGTGCTGCATGTTCCACGCCTTCTCGGTGAACCCGAGGTGGTACGAGAAGTCGTGCATCACGTTGTGCTGGGCGAACAAGTTGCCGATCGCGGCGTCCCGGTCCGGCTGGGCCGGGTCGGTCAGCACCTTCGGGTCGCAGCCGCTGGCGTGCCAGGCGTCGGTGTAGGAGTAGTCGTAGGCGCGGTCGGGCCGTACGTCCGGGGTGATGTTGAGCCAGTTGCGCCCGGTGGCCTTCAGGCCGTCACTGGCGAAGGCGCTGGAGCCCAGCGTGGTGCCCGGCTTGTAGGAGCTGCCGTAGGTGCCGCCGCCCTTGCCGGAGGCGATGTCCCAGGCCTGGTGCGGTGCGCCCGGCGCGTCGTCGCCGACCGTCCGGTCGCAGCCCGGCGCCGCCGTCCAGCACCAGGTCTCCCGGGTGTCGGCGGAGGAGTCGTCCAGCGGCGGCGAGAAGGGGAACACCTTCCACCGGGGGTTGCCGTCCTCGGTCCCGTCCACCAGCTGCTCGGAGTCCACCAGGGAGTGCCGGGCCAGCACGTCGCCGGTACGGGCGTCGACGATGCTGTCGTACAGCTCCGGCTCCTCGCCCGCGGTGCCCGCCTGCACCTGGTAGGCGGAGCGCACCGTGCCGTCGGGGTCGGCGACGACCACCGGGCGCACCATCTGGGTGCCGTCCAGGTCCGCGGCCTCGTACTTCTGCCACTTCCCGGTGTCCGCGGTCCCGGTCAGTCTGCCGGGCGACAGGGTCACGTCGGCCAGCGCGGCCCTGATGGCGTCCTGCTCCGACAGCGTCGCGGGCTGCGGCGTGCCGGTGACGGGGGTGAGCGCGCCGGTGACGCTGACCACGGTGCCGTCGACCACGCCCACGGCGACCTGGCCGTCCCGGCCGAAGGGCAGGCCGTCGACCTCCTGGGCGAGCAGCACCGCCGCACCCTTGCCGATCGGCGTGTTCGACACCAGCTTCAGGCCGTCGACCTGGTCGGG
The DNA here is from genome assembly GCF_003236365.1 of Streptomyces sp. NTH33. Taxonomy (GTDB): domain Bacteria; phylum Actinomycetota; class Actinomycetes; order Streptomycetales; family Streptomycetaceae; genus Streptomyces. The sequence continues at coordinate 773 of NZ_POTZ01000434.1, read as the reverse complement.
GGAGATCCCGAACAGGGCCGCGGTGGCCTTCAGGTAGGCGCGGGCGGCCTGCTCGGGCGCGGCCGGCAGTCCGGTCGCCAGCGTGGTGCCCTCGCCGTCCGGCACGACCGCCGCCGGGGTGCCGTAGCGGCTCCAGCTCACCCGGACGTCGGCCTCGGCCGCCGCCCCCCTGGCCTTGGCCGACGGGGATCTGTGGGCCCCGGGCAGGTCCTTGTCGGGCTTGCCGTGACCGTGGGCGTCGAGCATGCCCGAGCCCGAGTCCGACGACCGCGGCCGTGCCGGGCCCGGGTCGGCACCGGCGGACGGTGTCTGGATCACCGCGACGATGCACGCCGTGGCCAGCGCAAGGACGGTCCGCCGCGCACGTGTGGAGCGTCTGGAGTATGCGCGCACTCGTACCCCTCTCCTCGTGGAAGGACCGGACGGAGATCGCCCGTCCGGGACTCGCGGAGACTGGCACGCGGCGCGTTGCCGCAGGAATGGCCCTGCGTGGCGGAAACATGACACTGCGCGGTTCCGCCAGGGGGCCGCCGGGTGTCGTCGGTCCGGGCGGCCCTCATGTCGTCGTGGCTCAGGCCGCTGCCGTCGTGGCTCAGGCCGCCCCGAACGTTGAGAACGCCCACCCCGTCGCCTGGTGCGTCGCGTCGCCCGCCACCGCAGCCGCCACTGCTCCTCGGTCAGCCCGGCGGCCTGCAGGTGGTGCCGGGTGCGGAGCAGTTTCCTGCCGCCGCGCACCACGTGCACCCGCCCGGCCTCGAAGTCGGCCCGCACCC
>NZ_POTZ01000433.1 GCF_003236365.1 Streptomyces sp. NTH33 | reverse complement strand
ATCAGGGGGCGGGTGGGTGTGGTCCGCCCGCCGCGGTGGCCGTCACACGCGCCGCAGCACCGCGACCACCTTGCCGAGGATGGTCGCGTCATCGCCCGGGATCGGCTCGTACGCCGCGTTGTGCGGGAGGAGCCAGACGTGGCCGTCCTCGCGCTTGAAGCGCTTGACGGTGGCCTCGCCGTCGATCATCGCGGCCACGATGTCGCCGTTCTCGGCGACCTGCTGGCGGCGGACGGTGACCCAGTCGCCGTCGCAGATCGCGGCCTCGATCATCGAGTCACCGACGACCTTCAGGACGAACAGCTCGCCGTCGCCGACCAGCTGCCGGGGGAGGGGGAAGACGTCCTCGACGGACTCCTCGGCGAGGATCGGCCCACCGGCGGCGATCCGGCCGACCAGAGGGACGTACGACGCCGCCGGCTTGCCCACCGTGTCCGCCGGCTGCAGGGGGGCGGCCTGGTCCGAGCCGCGGACCTCGTACGCGCGCGGGCGGTGCGGGTCACGGCGCAGGAAGCCCTTGCGCTCGAGCGCCATCAGCTGGTGCGCGACCGAGGAGGTGCTGGAGAGGCCGACGGCCTGCCCGATCTCCCGCATGGACGGCGGGTATCCGCGCCGCTGCACGGAGTCCCTGATGACCTCGATCACCCGGCGCTGCCGGTCGGTGAGGCCCGAGCTGTCCGCCCGGATGCCTGGAGGTCGGCCCGGCAGGGAGCGCTTGGGTCCCTCGGGATTCATGGCTTCGTTCATCGCGTGCACCGGCTCGAGTCGGCCCTGGGAGCGGTCCTGGGCGGTGATGGTGGCACTGTCTGCGGTGGTGGTCACGTCGGCCCCTCTCGGTGGTCTCCCTCCGGCACAACGGTAGTTGCTTTCGAAAGGTTGCGCCAAACACACGTTCGAGTGAAAAACCGAGGAGTAGCTGACTTAATCACGTGCCTGGGTGTATGGCCTCGCGCCAGCCGGCGGACGGAGCGGAAGGGCTGATTGCTGTACTCTTCACCGCCGGGCGGCGACCTCGTGAGTTGCCGTCCCGGTCTGCCGTCCGGCGTTCAGCCGACCGGACTCCGGCGCACGTCTGCCCGGCGGTCCCACGCGTCCTCCGTGCGGCGCCCACGGTATCTCCGCGAGTGTCCCGGCGATACGGCCGTGCACCGGCGTGTTTTCCGTGGTGATGCGGGAAGACGGCTCATGGCCGCGTCCGCGTGACGCGCGCGAATCCCTGTGCCTGGAGAGCTGATCCCCACATCTAGTGGTTGGATGGCTACAGCAGCCCACAGGTTGTGGTCCCTGGTCTTCGGTCCGCTGATCATCGCCTATGCTTGGGGCTGCTTCGCGGGGCCCCTGGGGCCTGGCGAGGCCATTGAGTCTGCTGTGAGGAGGGTTGGAGTCCATGCACTGCCCCTTCTGCAGGCACCCCGACAGCCGTGTGGTCGACAGCCGTACGACGGACGACGGCACGTCCATCCGCAGGCGCCGCCAGTGCCCCGACTGCTCCCGGCGGTTCACGACCGTGGAGACGTGCTCGCTCATGGTGGTCAAGCGGTCCGGAGTCACCGAGCCGTTCAGCCGCACCAAGGTCATCAACGGTGTGCGCAAGGCGTGCCAGGGGCGGCCCGTGACGGAGGACGCGCTCGCCCAGCTCGGCCAGCGGGTCGAGGAGGCGGTGCGCGCCAGCGGGAGCGCCGAGGTGGCCGCCCACGAGGTGGGGCTCGCCATACTCGGTCCCCTGCGGGAGCTCGACCTCGTCGCCTATCTGCGGTTCGCGTCCGTCTACCGGGCGTTCGACTCGCTCGAGGACTTCGAGGCCGCCATCGCGGAACTCAGGGAAGAGGCGGAGCGCCCCGCCGCGCAGGACGGCGACGGCGCGGGCGCGGGGAGCCAGGAAGACGACCGCGGGCACGGAGGGACGGCTGAGGTCCCGGTGCCCGCGAACGCCGCCGGCTGATCGGCGGGCCGGCCCGGACGGCGCGTCCGGACCCGGACCGGCGGCGGCGGGCGAGACCGGTCGCGGGCGGCAGCGAGGGTGCCCGCGATGTCAGACAGAACACCGTGCTCCGGAACAAAAGGGGCACTTCAGGGCGTTTTCGCCCGTACAGGGAGGCGGCATGACAGAGACGGCGAGCGGCCCGGCACGAGGCTCCCGAGCCAAGGGCGCCAAGGCCGGCAAGGGGCTGCGTATCGAGCGCATCCACACCACCCCCGGTGTACACCCGTACGACGAGGTGGCCTGGGAGCGCCGTGACGTCGTCATGACCAACTGGCGCGACGGCTCGGTCAACTTCGAGCAGCGTGGCGTCGAGTTCCCCGACTTCTGGTCGGTGAACGCGGTCAACATCGTCACCAGCAAGTACTTCCGCGGTGCCGTCGGCACCCCGCAGCGCGAGACCAGCCTCAAGCAGCTGATCGACCGCATCGTGAAGACGTACCGGAAGGCCGGCGAGGACCACAAGTACTTCGCCTCGCCCGCCGACGCCGAGATCTTCGAGCACGAACTGGCCTACGCCCTCCTGCACCAGATCTTCAGCTTCAACAGTCCTGTCTGGTTCAACGTCGGCACGCCCCAGCCCCAGCAGGTCTCCGCCTGCTTCATCCTGTCCGTCGACGACTCCATGGAGTCGATCCTCGACTGGTACAAGGAAGAGGGCATGATCTTCAAGGGCGGCTCCGGCGCCGGCCTGAACCTCTCCCGCATCCGCTCCTCCAAGGAGCTGCTCTCCTCCGGCGGCACCGCCTCCGGTCCCGTCTCCTTCATGCGCGGCGCCGACGCCTCCGCCGGCACCATCAAGTCCGGCGGCGCCACCCGCCGCGCGGCCAAGATGGTCATCCTCGACGTCGACCACCCCGACATCGAGGACTTCATCGAGACCAAGGTCAAGGAGGAGGAGAAGATCCGCGCCCTGCGCGACGCGGGCTTCGACATGGACCTCGGCGGTGACGACATCACCTCCGTCCAGTACCAGAACGCCAACAACTCGGTCCGCGTGAACGACGAGTTCATGAAGGCGGTCGAGCAGGGCGGCACCTTCGGCCTGCGCGCGCGGATGACCGGCGAGGTCATCGAGGAGACCGACGCCAAGTCCCTCTTCCGCAAGATGGCCGAGGCCGCCTGGGCCTGCGCCGACCCGGGCATCCAGTACGACGACACGATCAACCACTGGCACACCTGCCCGGAGTCCGGCCGCATCAACGGCTCGAACCCCTGCAGCGAGTACATGCACCTGGACAACACGTCCTGCAACCTCGCCTCGCTGAACCTGATGAAGTTCCTCAAGGACGACGGCAAGGGCAACCAGTCCTTCGACGTCGAGCGCTTCTCGAAGGTCGTCGAGCTGGTCATCACCGCGATGGACATCTCCATCTGCTTCGCGGACTTCCCGACCCAGAAGATCGGCGAGAACACGCGCGCGTACCGCCAGCTCGGCATCGGCTACGCCAACCTCGGCGCCCTGCTGATGGCCACGGGCCACGCCTACGACTCCGACGGCGGCCGCGCCCTCGCCGGTGCCATCACCTCCCTGATGACCGGCACCGCCTACAAGCGCTCCGCCGAACTCGCCGCGGTCGTCGGCCCGTACGACGGCTACGCCCGCAACGCCCAGCCGCACCTGCGGGTGATGAAGCAGCACGCCGACGCCAACGCCACGGCCGTCCGCATGGACGACCTGGACACCTCGGTCTGGGCCGCCGCCACCGAGGCCTGGCAGGACGTGCTGCGCCTCGGCGAGAAGAACGGGTTCCGCAACTCGCAGGCGTCCGTCCTCGCGCCGACCGGCACCATCGGCCTGGCCATGTCCTGCGACACCACCGGTGTCGAGCCCGACCTCGCGCTGGTCAAGTTCAAGAAGCTCGTCGGCGGCGGCTCGATGCAGATCGTCAACGGCACCGTCCCGCAGGCCCTGCGCCGCCTGGGCTACCAGGAGGAGCAGATCGAGGCGATCGTCGCCCACATCGCCGAGCACGGCAACGTGATCGACGCCCCCGGCCTCAAGCACGAGCACTACGAGGTGTTCGACTGCGCCATGGGCGAGCGCGCCATCTCCCCGATGGGCCACGTCCGCATGATGGCCGCGATCCAGCCGTGGATCTCCGGCGCCATCTCCAAGACGGTCAACATGCCGGAGTCGGCCACCGTCGAAGAGGTCGAGGAGATCTACTTCGAGGCGTGGAAGCTGGGCGTGAAGGCGCTCGCCATCTACCGCGACAACTGCAAGGTCGGCCAGCCGCTCTCCGCCAAGAAGAAGGACTCCGCCCAGGAGAAGGCCGAGGAGACCGCCGCGTCCGGGCCCAAGGCCGAGAAGGTCGTCGAGTACCGCCCGGTCCGCAAGCGCCTGCCCAAGGGCCGGCCCGGCATCACCACCTCCTTCACCGTCGGCGGCGCCGAGGGCTACATGACCGCCAACTCCTACCCGGACGACGGTCTCGGCGAGGTCTTCCTGAAGATGTCCAAGCAGGGATCGACTCTCGCGGGCATGATGGACGCCTTCTCGATCGCCGTGTCGGTGGGCCTGCAGTACGGCGTGCCGCTGGAGACGTACGTCTCGAAGTTCACGAACATGCGCTTCGAGCCGGCCGGCATGACCGACGACCCGGACGTGCGGATGGCACAGTCGATCGTCGACTACATCTTCCGCCGCCTGGCGCTGGACTTCCTGCCCTTCGAGACGCGCTCCGCGCTCGGCATCCACTCCGCCGAGGAGCGCCAGCGCCACCTCGAGACCGGCTCCTACGAGCCGGCCGACGACGAGCTCGACGTCGAGGGCCTGGCCCAGTCGGCGCCGCTGCAGACCGACCTGAGGGCGGTCGCCACGCCGAAGGCCGAGGCCGAGGCGGCCAAGCCCGCCCCGAAGCAGGCGCATACCAGCGCCGAGCTGGTGGAGATGCAGCTGGGCATCCAGGCCGACGCCCCGCTGTGCTTCTCCTGCGGTACGAAGATGCAGCGGGCCGGTTCCTGCTACATCTGCGAGGGCTGCGGCTCGACGAGCGGCTGCAGCTGACCTGACAGGCCCACCGTGAAGCAGGGGGCGCCGGCCGTGGACCGGCGCCCCCTGCCCGTACCGGCTACGGCAGGTGCGCGCGGCCCATCGTGCGCGTGAAGGTGTCCGGGTCGCCGTCGAAGCCGTGCAGACCGGGGCGGAAGTCCCAGCTCCCCGAGGCGTCCCGCGAGAACTCCGCGACGGTGGCCGCCGTCGCGCCGGGCACACCGGCGAAGTCGTCCTCGGCGAGGACGGTGTAGCCCTCACGGACGCGCAGTCCCGGTCCGAGCACGTCGGCGAAGGTACGGCGTACGGGACGCTGCTGGATGACGACGCCGACCACCACGCGCGCGTACCGGCCGTCGAGCCGGTCGAGTTCCAGCGTCATGACCTCGTCCCACCCGAAGCCCATGCCGTCCCTGCTGTCCCGGTCGAGGTGGATGGTGCCGTCGGGGGAGCGGCTGCCGAAATGGACCACGTACGCCGGATCGCCGTACGGGTCGCCCGCCCGGTAGGTCGCGGCGACGACGTCCAGGTCGGTGGGCGGCCGCCCCGCCGGGCTGGGATCCCACTTGAGCGCTACCTCTGCCGTGCGGATCCCCTTGCTGAGCCTGCTCACGGAACTCCCCTTTCCCCGGGCCGTGCGCCCTCCTGCCTCAACTTCCCTTGCGAGGGCGCCTGTTGCCATCGTGCCACGCGCGCGGGGGCGCTTGCGCGGGCGCTGTCCCCACGAGGGTGACCGACGCCATGCTCCAGGGCCTTACCATGGCGCGGTGCTGGTCAAGTGGATTCGCTGCACCGTGGTGGACCGCCGGGGCTTCGAGCGGGGGCAGCGGAAATGGGCGGGGCTTCTG
>NZ_POTZ01000432.1 GCF_003236365.1 Streptomyces sp. NTH33 | reverse complement strand
CACCACCTCCGACCTGGACGATCTGCTGGCCAGACTCGACCGGCACACCACCGATCACCACGAAGAATCCTCCGCCGAGCCAGCTACATGATCAACCCCCGAAGGACTTCCGGTCCGAACCACTAAGTTTCTGTCCGCCGCGTTCCCGTGATCACTGCTTCACCGGGAGGCGTCATGGTCGTGATGGCCCTGCTCCTGCCGGTGATGCTCCTGCTCATGCTGTTCGGGCTGGACGCCTTCGAGAACTTCTTGTTCCCCCCGTCGCCAGCGCCCCCTCCGGAGGAAACCCACCAGAGCACCACGACGGACCGCCCCGATCACGAAGAATGAGACATCCGGGAATCGTCACCGTGGCCAGTTCTCACCTACGAAGCCACGCAACGGTCCCGCTCGCGGTGCACACCCGGCGACGGCGCTGAGCACGTCGGCCGGCTCCGGGCCGACCAGCAGCAGGGCGCCCGCCGCGCCGGCCAGACCCGTGACCACTCGGAGCCGGGCCCGTGGCCGAGCCGGCTACGGCTACGGCTGCGGCGCGCTCGGCAGTCCCGGTGGGCGCCGGCCGGGGGTGCGCTGGACGGCAACCGCGGCGGCGTCGTCGGCCAGGTGCCCGCCGGCGTGGGCGAGCAGGTCGGTGCGCAGGTGGTGGACCAGCGCGGAGGGGCCGTGGTGCGCCCAGGAGGCGGCGCGTTCGGCCAGCGGGTAGAAGACGCCCCGGGCGTCCCGGGCCTCGATCACCCCGTCGGTGTGCAGCAGCAGTATGTCTCCGGGCTCGAGCGTGAAGGTGTCGACGTGGTAGGCGGCGGCGGTCAGGTCGCCCAGGCCCAGCGGCGGGGCGGGGCAGGCGGCGTGCAGTATGGAGACCTTCTGACCGTGCAGCAGCAAGGGGGGCGGATGCCCGCAGGTGACCATGTCCACCTGCGGCGGCGCGTCGGGGATGTCGAGGATGGCGGCGGTGATGAAGCACTCCCCGACCTGCTCCGCCTCGGCGGCATCGGCCAGGTGCCAGCACACGCTGTGGTCCAGGTAGGCCGCGAGGGCGGGCAGGGTGGCCTGGCGGTGCGCGGCCTCCCGAAAGGCGCCCAGCAGCAGGGCGGCGTCGCCGATGGCGGTCAGGCCCTTGCCCATCACGTCACCGATGATCAGCCGGGTGCCCGTGGGGGTGCGGACGGCCGCGTACAGGTCGCCGCCGAGCAGGGACTGCTCCTGCGCCGCCAGATACACCGATCCCACCCGCAGCGGGCCGATCCGGTGTGGCAGCGGCCGCAGCACCACCCGCTGCGTGGCCTCCGACACCCTCCGCACCAGCGCCAGCTCACGGGCGTGCCGCTCGCGCAGATACCGGAAGACCGTCACGATCACCGACACCACCAGCAGGGCGGCGAACTGCGAGCCGAAGGACATCGTGCCGCCCAGCAGGTGGCCGCCGTGAAGGCCGATGACGAGCATGCCCACCACCGCCAGGGCGGCCACCGCCCCGGTGACGAGGGTGGAGGCGAAGGACGCGGCGAGTGCGGGCGCCACGATCAGCAGCGACGGGCCCAGCGGCAAGCCGTGCGGGGCCAGCACATCGACCAGCACGATCACCACGATCAGGCCCAGCGGCAGCGCCAGCAGAGCGTCACCGGCCTGCCGTGAGCGAGGGCGGTGCGCACACCGCTGCCGCAGGCGCATGTTTTCTGCCTACCTCCTCCCGGGCAGCACCGCAGCGCAGGAACGCGGCGGGAGCACGGGCCAGCCCTGCCCATGCCACCGTGAACAGCAACACCCTGGCGGCACTCGGCTTGACTCCGTTGGGGATCTTCTGAGGTTTTCGTGTCGGGGTGCGGGGGTTTGTGGTCGGGTGCAGGCCGGAAGGTATGAGGTGTCCCGATGGTGGCGGCCTGACCGCGCTCCAGCGTGACCAGCGGGAGCAGGTCCGCTTCCAGGCCGCCGGGATGTTCGCGCAGGGGATGCGGCCGCCGCAGGTCGCCGAGCGGTTGCGCATCTCGCAGAAGCCGGCCCGGGCCTGGCACGTCCAGTGGCGCGCGGGCGGGATCGAGGCGCTGCGCTCGAGGGGGCCCAGCGGACCGTCCAGCCGGTTCAGGCCGCAGTGGCGCACGGAGCCGGCCGTCCTGCTGGCGCAGGGCCCGGCGGCGCACGGCTGGGTCGAGGACCAGCGCTGGACGCCGGCCCGGGTGGCCACCGTCATCGGCCGCCGCCGGCACGTCTCGCTCAGCGTGCCGCAGACCTGGCGGCTGCTGCGGCAGATGGGCTTCACGGCGCAGGTGCTCCCCCAGCCTTCGGCCGGGAGGTACCCCCAGTGCACCGGGCCGCCGAACGCGACGAGCAGGCGGTGGCCACCTGGGTCGAGGAAGTCTGGCCGGTGGTGGAACGAGGGTGAGGGAGCGGGACGCCTGGCTGTGCTTCGCCGACGAGTCCGGCCAGGGCCTGCGTCCGCCCAGGGCCCGCACCTGGTCTCCCAGGGGCACGACCCCGGTGGTGAGGGTCACCGGCAGGGGCGGCGGGCGGGTGTCCCTGGTCAGTGCGGTGTGCTGCCGCCCCGGGGAGCGCACCCGGCTCGTGTACCGGATGCTGGTGCGCCATCCCGGCCGCAGGGGTGAGAAGAAGGGCTTCCAGGAGCGGGATCTGGCGGCCTTCCTGGACGCAGTGCACCAGGAACTCGGGTGCCGGCCGATCGTGCTGGTGTGGGACGACTCCACCCAGCACACCGATCGCGCGATGCGTGCCCTGCTCGCCGCACGTTCCTGGCTGGCGGTGTTCCACTTCCCGCCCTGTGCACCGGACCTGAATCCGGGCGAGGGCGTGTGGGCGAGCCCGAAGAAGACGCCGGCCGACCTGGCCGCCTGCACCACCGACCAACTCGCCGCGCTGATACGGACCCGGCTCAAGCGGATGCAGTACCGTCCGGGCCTCCTGGACGGCTTCATCGCCGAGACCGGCCTCGTCCTGACGCTATGACAGGAGCAACGCACCCCGACGCGAAAACCTCAGATGCTCGGCGTAGTCGGCCTGTACGTACCCTCCGGCCCCGGCGCGCCGAACGAGGACGCCGCGCATGGCCGGCTGCTGTTCAACATCGGCAAGTTCTGGGAGGAGGGGCTGCAGATGGCAACCGGCCAGGCCAGCGTCAAGGCTGCAACCAGCAGCTGCGCGACCTCATCATCGCCGGCCGCGCCAAGCCGAGCTTCGTCGTCTCCAAGCGGCTGCCGCTGGAGGGGACCCCGGACGCCTACCAACGGTTCGACAAGCGGGGAGAGGGCTACTCGAAGGTCGTGCTCAAGCCCGACCAAAAGGCCGCCTGAGCCGATGTAGCCGGCCGGTGCACGGTCAACACCCCCGACGTTGGCCGTGCACCCCCGGCGCGCTCGAGCTATAGGGGTGAACATTTATGACCGCAGAGCTGTGGCGGCGGTTGGCCGCGGAGGCGATCGGCACCGCGCTACTGGTGATCTTCGGGGCGGGCTCGTTCGTAGCCGCCTTGGCGGTGGGCAAAGGCCAGCTGGGCTACGCCGCGATAGGGATCATCGGCCTCTCGTTCGCTTTCGTCATCGCCGCTGCCGTCTACGTGTTCGGCCCCGTCTCCGGGGCGCACATCAACCCTGCGGTGACCATCGCGCTGGCCGCGATACGACGCTTCCCCTGGAGGGAGGTCGTCCCTTACGTCGTCGCCCAGCTGGGCGGGGCGCTCGGTGGCGGCTTGCTGGTCAACGTGATCTTCGGCTCGTCTGCCCTGACCGCCAACGTCTCCGGCGGCACGGTGGTCCAGCCCGGCCATACTTACCTGCAGGCTGGCGTGGCCGAGGCTCTGGGAACCGCGCTGCTGTTGTTCACCATCATGGCGTTGGCCGTGGACGCGCGTGCACCGACGGGCTGGGCCGGGCTGGTCATCGGCCTGGTGGTGGCCTGTGAAATCATGGTCATCGGCCCCATCAGCAACGGCTCGGTCAACCCTGCGCGCACCTTCGGACCCTACGCGGCCACGGCTGTCTTCGGCGGCCATACGCCGTGGCAGGAGTTCTGGCTGTACTGGGTCGGCCCAGTGATCGGCGCCGTCGTCGCCGCCGCGGCCTACGTGTTCGTTGCCCAACCTCGACCCTTCACACCGCCGCCCGGACGAACGCCCGAAGCCGAATAACACCCCAGCATGACGGCCTGCGCCTTCGCCCCGACCACCCGCGGCTGCCCCCGTGGAGACCCTGGAGCGGTGCGCGGAGCTGGCGGAACGGGCCAACGCCGAGTTGCTGGCACCGCTCAGCGAGGCAGAAGGTCGGCAGCTGATGGAGCTGCTGATTCGGGTGTACGAGGCGTAGCGCCGGCCTACGCCGCCGAGGTGGCTGTGGGAGATGCCGTTGCAGTCGCCCGGGGTGTGGTGCGTTTATGCGTGAGGGCTATACCGACGACCAGTCCGATCGCGATGGCGGTGACGATCGTGACCAGTTTCTGCAGGTCTTGGAAGCCTTCGATGCGGTAGCCGCCGGCCAGGGTGGTCAGGCCGCGCATGCCGAGCGAGCCGACGGTGAGGGTGAAGAAGCCAGGCAGGATGAGGATCAATCGGGGCGGGGCGGCCGGGTTGCGGTCCAGCAGATTGGCCGTGGCGGCCAGCACGACCGCGGCGACGAACGTGCCCCCGGTCTCCCGGACCACCAGGGTGAACAGCGACTGCACCCCGACCGTGGCGTAGACCAGTACCAGAAGGATCCAGAAGAAGCGGTAGGGGATCGCGAAGGCCAGGATCGTGCCGGCAGTGAACGCGACCCCGGCCAGGAACATCGCCCACAGGGGCAGGTCGGCGTGGGCGGCGGTGTCGAAGAGGGCGCGAGCGGGGGTGCCGGTGATGAAGATGCCCAGGAGGACGCCGAGGTATAGCTGGACAAGCAGGAACGTGGAATAGACGAGCCGGATCGCGCCGGTGGTGATCAGGCCGACGGCCAGCTCGGTGGTCGACGCGCTCAGGAAGTCACCCGGAACGAAGTAGAACAACGCCGGGAGCATCAGCAGGACCGGGCCGCCGTGTGCCGGATCGCTGGCAAACAGTTCGATCGTGACGACGGAGATGACGGCCGCGACCACCAGCGGGAGAATCTTGGACAACCGTGGCGCACGGACGGCGGCGACCACGAGCGCCGCGGCGACCGCGCCCAGGGCGGCCGTGGTGGCGATCTCGTACCAGGTGCGCTGCACCAGTGGGGCGAAGCCCAGGGAGAACAGCAGGACACCGAGGAACTTCAGCCACCACGGGTACGGCACCGGAGCGGCATCGATCCGCGCCAGCCTGCGGTCGGCCTCGCTCACCCCCAACCCGCCCGCCTCCACGTCTGCCAGAAACGGCTTCAGCGCCGCCACCTGGTCGAGTCGGAAGACCTCCGGGAAGCCGTGTACGGAAACGGTCCGGGTGCTGCCGTCCGCCGCGGTGACCGTGAGTACGGCCGCGTCGGGAACGAGGACGAGGGACGCCTGACCGCCGAAGGCTTGGGCGCTGGTACCCACGGCTCGCTGGATCGCGTAGGCGCCCTCGCCGGAGGAGCGCAGCAGAAGGGCAGTCAGGCGGGCCAGGAAGACGGTCAGATCGTCCAGGCCGGCGGCCGTATGCTGCCCCACGTCCACCCCCTCGTGCCGGCTCCCGAAAATATCAGGGTGCGCGACAATGGCCTACACGTTCTCGGGTCGAGCGGGCGGCGTTCCCCCCCCATTCGGCCCACGCTGAGAGGGCTTCTCGAAACCGAGTGTGGGGGCTGGGTTCGTGCTGGTCAGGCATGGTGCCGGGGTGGGTGAGGTAGGTCCGGTGCGTCCGTGGTGGTGGCGTGCTGGAGGTGCGTGATGGCGTCGGTGC
>NZ_POTZ01000431.1 GCF_003236365.1 Streptomyces sp. NTH33 | reverse complement strand
CGGATCGCGTGCGCGAGCTGGACGCGCTGTCCGCGGATCCGGAGGCCACGCGGGCGGCGAGTGAGTCACGTGTGCCGTTGCGGCGGTACGGGACGCCGGCCGAGTTCGGCCGGGCGGCCGCGTTCCTGCTGTCGCCTGCGGCGTCCTACCTCACGGGTGTGATGCTGCCGGTCGACGGCGGGGCCCGGCACGGTTTTTAGCGCCTGATCGGTGGGGGCGCGTTGTTGTTCTGCGGGTGCGGGCCGGTGGGGGTTGTTCGCGCCCACACGGCAGAGCCGCACATCGACGCAGTCCCGCGCCCCTGACTCGGTCAGCTCACCCGTTCCGCGCGGTGCTTGACGCTGCCCAGTCGCACCTCTGCCGGAAGTGACCGGAGGTTGGCCGAGTCCCTGGCGTGGGCCAGGGACTCGGCCGTGAGGCGGGTCAGGGTCGTTCCCGGGTCCACGTGCGGTTCCAGAAGGAGCTGGACGTGGGCCGCCGGGGCGTTGCGGCGGCCGGTGAGGCGGACGTGGGCGCGGGATACGCCGTCCAGCTGCCCGGCTTCCGCCGCCAGTACGTCCGCCAGGGCGCGCCCCCTCAGCCATGCCGTCCCGCCGTCGCCGGTGTCGACCAGCACCTCGGCCGGCCGGCGGCGGCGCAGTACGGCGATCAGCCACCACAGGGCCAGCAGGAACAGGACGGCCAGACCGGCGAGGACGGCGGGCCACCACCAGCCGGTCTCGCGCCACCGGGTCCGCTCGGCGGTGCTCAGCAGTACGTCGTGCCGGCCCCGGTGGATCCACCAGGAGGGCAGCCGTACGCCCAGGCCCACGGCGAGCACCGAACCGCCGACGACGAGCAGGACCAGTCCGACGAGCCCGGTCAGCACCCGGTTGACGACCCCGAGCACCGGTCTCACCCCTTCCGTCCGGGCCGGGTGACGCGCACCGACAGGGCGGGCGGCCGGGTCAGCCCGAGCCCGGCGACGGCGTCGGCGAGCACGGTGTCCAGGTCGGCGCGGACCTCCGCCGGCTCCCGGAAGTGCGAGACCGCGCGTACGTCGGCCCGGCGGCGGCGCAGCCGTACGCGGACCGACCGCACTCCGGAGATCTCCATGGCCCGGTCGCGCAGCACGAGCGCGGCGGCGTTCCGGTGCAGCCCCGCCCGTACGTCGGGGTGGGTGCGCCGCATGGGCAGCAGACGGCGCAGCCCGGGGGTGACGGCCAGCACGATCAGCCACAGGCCGAGAAGAGCGGCGACGACCGCGCCGACGCGTACCCAGGTGTCGTCCAGGGGGCGCTCGGCCAGTTGCCGGGCCAGTTCGCGGCGCCAGGACAGGGCGGTTCGGTGCGCGCGTACGGCCGCGATGTCGTACAGGAACGCGCCCGTGAGGGCCAGGAGCAGCAGGGCGACGATGCCGGCGGGCACCCGGCGCGCCGACCAGAAGCGGCCGCCGCGGCCGTCCGCCCCGTCCTGGACGGGCGGGGGTTCGTGGGCGTCGGGGGCCGCGGGCCGCCCGAGGCCGTCGTCCTTCTCGATGACCGGTAGGGGCTGCGTGGTGCTCTCCGAGCCCCGGGGCTCGCTCATCGCGTCCTCCCCCGCGCCGCGCCGTGCGCGGGTGTCAGGTGCAGCCGTTCCACCCGGACGGCCACCTCCGGCACCCGCATTTCCACCAACGCGCCTACCCGCTCGGCGACGTGACGACGCACCGCGCGGCAGCACGCGGCGATGTCGCGCGGGTAGGCGAGGTCGAGGAGGATCCGGACGCGGGCCACGTCGTGGTGCACGACCACCGTGGCGTGCGGGGGCGCGGCGTCCGGCGGCAGCGGGCCGAGCGCCTCACGGGCCGCCTGTGCGGCGATCTTGGCGACGACGCGGTCGGCGATCGCCGTGGCGCCACGCTCACCGGGCTCGAGGTTCACCGCGGGTCACCGCCGGCGGTGGTCACGGGGGCGGAAGAAGTCGCCGGGTTCCAGGTCCCCCTCCAGGAACCGGCCGACGACGAAGCCGACGACGCCCAGGGCCGCCACCAGCAGGAAGGCACCGAATCCGCCGAAGTAACCGGCGAAGCCCAGCGCCATGCCGGCGATCATGCCGACCACGGCCATGTTCATCCCGCGCTCCTCAACTGCTCGGCCGGTCCTGTGGTTCGGTGGTGCCGCGGTCCTCGGCGTGTCACTGGATGCGCGGCTCCGGTTCCTCCTCCTCTTCCTCCGGCAGCTTCACATCGCTGACGGCGATGTTGACCTCGACGACCTCGAGACCGGTCATCCGCTCCACCGCGTCGACCACGTTCTCCCTGACCGCCCGCGCCACATCGATGATCGACACGCCGTAGTCGACGACGATCTCCAGGTCGAGCGCGGTCTGCACCTCGCCGACCTCGGCTTTCACCCCCCGGGCCACGGACTTCGTGCCGCCCGGGACCCGGTCCCGCACCGCACCGAAGGTCCGGGAGATCCCGCTGCCCATGGCGTTCACGCCGACCACGTCGCGTGCGGCCATTCCGGCGATCTTCTCCACGACGCCGTCGGCGATGGTGGTCCGGCCCCGGGTACCGGGGTCTCCCAGACCGCGCCGGGTCGCCTGTGTCCTGCGTGTCGCGGAGGTCTCCGGGATCTCCCGTTCAGCCTCGGGGGTCTTCGTCCGGTCCTGTTCCGTGGTCATCGCCGTACGTCCCTTCGGTCGTCGTCCCCGGACCACGGTAGGCGGACCGGCGCGGTCGCGCGCCCGAAGCGGGACCGGGATCACTCTCCTGCGCCGGCCAGGTCCCGCAGGCGTCGGCCCTGGGCCTCGCGTTCGGCGGCGCGCTGCTGCTCGTACGTCCGCTCCTGGGCACCACGCAGCAGGGCCTTGGTCTCGACGACGGCGTCACGGGGCGCCGCCAGGAGTGCGGAGGTCAGGTCCCGTACGGTCGCGTCGAGCTGGTCGAGGGGCACGGCGAGGTTCGCCAGGCCGGTCTGCACGGCCTCCTCGGCACCCACGTACCGGCCGGTGACGCAGATCTCCAGCGCGCGGGCACGACCGACCAGCCCCACCAGCGGATGGGTGCCGGTGAGGTCGGGGACCAGCCCGAGGCTGGTCTCGCGCATGGCGAACTGCACGTCGTCCGCGACGACGCGCAGATCACAGGCCAGCGCCAGCTGGAAGCCGGCCCCGATGGCGTGCCCCTGGACGGCGGCGACGGACAGGATGTCGTTGCGCCGCCACCAGGTGAACGCCTCCTGGTACTCGGCGATGGTCGCGTCCAGCTCGGCGTCGCTGCCGCGTGCGAGGTCGACGAACGACGGTTCGCCGTCGAAGCCCTCGGGCGTGAACGCCTGCCGGTCGAGTCCGGCGGAGAAGGACTTGCCCTCTCCGCGCAGCAGCACGACGCGGACGGAGCCCGGCAGCAGCCGCCCGGCCTCGGTGAGCGCCCGCCACAGGGCGGGGCTCTGCGCGTTGCGCTTGGCCGGATTGGTCAGCGTCACCGTGGCGACCGCGTCGTCGACGGTGAGCCGTACGCCGTCCTTGTCGAGTACCGGGTCGAGTACCGGATCGAGGTTGTGCTCGGGCGAAGCCATGGTGCGCCTCCGATGGGTGCGGTCAGCGGATGCCCTGCGGGCATCGTAAGTGACTGCACAGTAACCACCCGGCCGACCGGTGGACCGGCCGGGTGGTCGCCATCGAAAACCGATGGGCCGCCCGCGACCGGTCAGGCCGATGGGGTCTTTTTGCCCCGTGTCGCCCCGCCACGCCCACGGAGCGTGACGCCCGACTCGCTGAGCATCCGGTGGACGAAGCCATACGAGCGGCCGGTTTCCTCGGCCAACGCCCGAATGCTCGCACCGGCGTCGTACTTCTTCTTCAGGTCTGCCGCGAGCTTGTCGCGCGCGGCGCCGGTCACCCGGCTGCCCTTCTTCAGAGTCTCGGCCACCCGTGCCTCCTCATGGGAAGTGCGCTCTGGTCCCCTCATGATCACCCCTCCGGGCCCCGATGGCCACCCATTCGGCAAGGTCCGTGAGACAGGCTTGTGACGACAGGAGCGCGTCCCCACAAGCGGAATCCGTCACTCCGCACGGTGGGGTCCGTGCCGCCGAACGGGTTCTTCCACGAAACGCCTGGTCAGCGACGCACGACGGCCGAGCCCTTGGCACATAAGGGCTCGGCCGTGAAATCGATGGAGGACACACCTCGATATGAGGAGATCTCACACAGATGACGGATCACCGCTAGGCCGAATGATCCATACGCCGTTGATCAGCTGTTCGGTCAAGCGAGGGCGACGAGGTCCGCGTAGCCGGCGCCCCACAGGTCCTCGACACCGTCGGGCAGCAGGATGATCCGCTCCGGCTGCAGCGCCTCGACGGCGCCCTCGTCGTGGGTGACGAGGACGACGGCGCCCTTGTAGGTGCGCAGCGCGCCGAGGATCTCCTCGCGGCTGGCGGGGTCGAGGTTGTTGGTGGGCTCGTCGAGCAGCAGGACGTTCGCGGAGGAGACGACCAGGGTGGCGAGCGCCAGACGGGTCTTCTCGCCGCCGGAGAGGACACCGGCCGGCTTGTCGACGTCGTCGCCGGAGAACAGGAAGGAGCCCAGCACCTTGCGGACCTCGACGAGGTCCATGTCGGGGGCGGCCGAACGCATGTTCTCCAGGACCGTGCGGTCGGGGTCCAGGGTCTCGTGCTCCTGCGCGTAGTAGCCGAGCTTGAGACCGTGGCCGGGGACGACCTCGCCGGTGTCCGGCTGCTCCACACCCGCGAGCAGGCGCAGCAGGGTGGTCTTGCCGGCGCCGTTGAGGCCGAGGATGACGACGCGGGAGCCCTTGTCGATGGCCAGGTCGACGTCGGTGAAGATCTCCAGCGAGCCGTACGACTTCGACAGGCCCTCGGCCATCAGCGGGGTCTTGCCGCAGGGCGAGGGCTCGGGGAAGCGCAGCTTGGCCACCTTGTCCTGCCGGCGGACCTCCTCCAGGCCGGACAGCAGCCTCTCGGCGCGGCGGGCCATGTTCTGCGCGGCGACCGTCTTGGTGGCCTTGGCGCGCATCTTGTCGGCCTGGGCGTTGAGCGCGGCGGCCTTCTTCTCGGCGTTGGCCCGCTCCCGCCTGCGGCGCTTCTCGTCGGCCTCGCGCTGCTGCCGGTAGAGCTTCCAGCCCATGTTGTAGACGTCGATCCGGGTCCGGTTGGCGTCCAGGTAGAACACCTTGTTGACGACCGTCTCGACCAGGTCGACGTCGTGGGAGATCACGATGAAGCCGGCGCGGCAGGTCTTGAGGTAGTCGCGCAGCCAGACGATCGAGTCGGCGTCGAGGTGGTTGGTGGGCTCGTCGAGCAGCAGGGTGTCCGCGTCGGAGAACAGGATGCGGGCCAGCTCGATACGGCGGCGCTGACCGCCTGAGAGGGTGTGCAGGGGCTGGCCGAGCACCCGGTCGGGCAGGTTGAGCGCGGCGGCGATGGTGGCGGCCTCGGCCTCGGCGGCGTAACCGCCCTTGGTGAGGAACTCGGTCTCCTGGCGCTCGTACTGCCTGAGCGCCTTCTCGCGGGTGGTGCCCTTGCCGGTGGCGATGCGCTGCTCGTTCTCGCGCATCTTGCGGATCAGCACGTCCAGGCCGCGGGCGGAGAGGATGCGGTCGCGGGCGAGCACGTCGAGGTCGCCGGTGCGCGGGTCCTGCGGGAGGTAGCCGACCTCACCGGAGCGGGTGACGGTGCCGGCGGCGGGGATGCCCTCGCCGGCCAGGACCTTGGTGAGGGTGGTCTTGCCGGCGCCGTTGCGGCCGACCAGGCCGATGCGGTCGCCCTTGGCGACGCGGAAGGTGGCGGACTCGATGAGGACGCGGGCACCGGCGCGCAGCTCGATGCCGGAAGCGGAGATCACGGACAGACTCCAGGGCGGGTGGGGG
>NZ_POTZ01000430.1 GCF_003236365.1 Streptomyces sp. NTH33 | reverse complement strand
AGATGTGTATAAGTGACAGCCCCCGTCCCGGTGCCCCTTGACGCCGCCCTGGGCCTGGTCCTGGCCGCGCCTCTGACCGCCCTCACCGACCTGCCCTCCTTCGACACCTCCGCCATGGACGGCTGGGCGGTCGCCGGCCCCGGCCCCTGGGACGTACGCGGCGAGGGCGTCCTGGCCGGGCACGGCGAGCCGGAGCCGCTGACCGACGGCGAGGCCGTACGGATCGCGACCGGCGCCCGCGTCCCGCAGGACACGACCGCGGTGCTGCGCAGCGAGTACGGCCGCACGGACGCCAAGGGCAGACTGCACGCCGTCATCCCCCAAGCTCACGGCTCCGCCCGAGCAGGGGGGACCCCCATGCCCGGGCAGGGGAGGGACATCCGTCCGCGCGGGCAGGAGTGCCGCAGCGGGGACCAGTTGCTGCCCGTCGGCACCCTGGTGACCCCGGCCGTGCTCGGTCTCGCCGCGGCCGCCGGGTACGACACGCTCACCGTGGTCCCCCGCCCCCGCGTCGACGTGCTGGTCCTCGGCGACGAACTGCTCACCGAGGGACTGCCGCACGACGGCCGGATCCGGGACGCGCTCGGCCCGATGCTGCCGCCCTGGCTGCGGGCGCTGGGCGCCGAGGTCACCGCCGTGCGCCGGATCGGCGACGACGCGAAGGCCCTGCACAGGGCGGTCACCCGGTCCGGGGCCGATGTGATCGTCACCACCGGCGGAACCGCCGCCGGCCCGGTCGACCACGTCCACCCCGTCCTGCGCCGTATCGGCGCCGAGCTGTTGGTGAACGGCGTCGAGGTGCGCCCCGGCCACCCCATGCTGCTGGCCCGCACCAAGGAGAACCAGCACCTCGTCGGCCTGCCCGGCAACCCGCTCGCGGCCGTCTCCGGCCTGCTGACGCTCGCCGAGCCCCTGCTGCGCACACTGGCCGCGCGCCCGGCCCCGGAGCCGTACACGCTGCCCCTGCGGGAGGCGGTGCACGGGCATCCGCACGACACCCGACTCGTGCCGGTCGTGCTGCGCGGCGACCACGCCGTCCCGCTGCACTACAACGGTCCCGCGATGCTGCGCGGTGTCGCGGGGGCCGATGCTCTCGCCGTCGTACCACCAGGTGGCGCCCGGCCGGGTCAGGAGACCGAACTCCTCGACCTGCCCTGGGCCGCCGCCGGAATCGGGGTGTGTTTCACGTGAAACTTCCGGGCCATGATGCGATCGCCCGCCAGGCGGGCGAACATCTCGTGACCCATCGGGTGAAGCTCCCGCGGAAAATCGTGGAGCGCCCGATACGTCAGGTCGGCAAACGGCTGTCCCTCGCGCTGCTGGTGCTGTGTGCGACCGTTGCGATCGTGTATGCCGATCGCGGCGGATACCAGGACAGCGGGAAAGACGCCCCGATGGACCTCATCGCCGCGGCGTACTACGCGACGGTGACCCTTTCCACCACCGGATACGGTGACATCACCCCCGTCAGCGACAGTGCTCGGCTCACCAACATCTTCGTCATCACGCCGCTGCGTGTGATCTTCCTGATCATCCTGGTCGGCACCACGCTCGAAGTCCTCACCGAACGCACCCGTGAGGAATGGCGCTTGAACCGCTGGAGGTCCACTTTGCGCGATCACACCATCGTCGTCGGGTTCGGCACGAAGGGCAGATCGGCGCTCCGGACCGTCTGTGCGGCCGGGTTGAAGAAGCAGCAGGTCGTCGTGGTCGACCCCAGTTCCAAGGTGATCGACGCGGCCACGGCGGACGGATACGCGGGCGTGGTCGGAGACGCCACCCGCAGCGAGGTGCTCAAGCGGGCCGAGGTGCAGCGGGCGCGGCAGATCATCGTCGCGACCCAGCGGGACGACACGGCCGTGCTGGTGACGCTGACGGCCCGGCAGCTCAACCGGGCGGCGAAGATCGTCGCGGCGGTGCGGGAGGAGGAGAACGCGCCGCTGCTCAAGCAGTCCGGGGCGGATGCCGTCGTCACTAGCGCGAGCGCGGCGGGGCGGCTGCTCGGGCTGTCCGTGCTCAGCCCGGCCGCGAGCGTGGTGTTGGAGGACCTCATTCAGCAGGGCAGCGGCCTGGACATCGTCGAACGACCTGTCATAAAAGCCGAGGTGGGGCAGGACCCGCGGGAGATGGACGACCTGGTGGTGAGCGTCCTGCGCGGGCACCGGGTGCTGGCCTACGACGACCCGACCGTACGGGAACTGCAGTTGACCGACCGTCTGATCACCATTGTCCGGACCACGCCGGGCACGAGGGTCATCCCGGACACACGGCCGCTTCCGCAGGACTGAGGACGGGACCGGGACGGGGAAAGCAGTAGCGTCGGCCCCATGCATGCGATCACGATTCCCGAACCCGGTGGACCCGAGGCGTTGGTGTGGGACGAGGTGCCGGACCCGGTACCCGGCGAGGGGGAGGTGCTGGTCGAGGTGGCGGCCAGTGCCGTCAACCGGGCCGACATCCTGCAGCGGCAGGGCTTCTACGACCCTCCGCCCGGCGCCTCCCGGTACCCCGGCCTGGAGTGCTCCGGGCGGATCGCCGCACTCGGGTCCGGTGTGTCCGGCTGGGCCGTCGGCGACGAGGTGTGCGCGCTGCTCTCGGGCGGCGGCTACGCCGAGAAGGTCGCCGTTCCGGCCGGTCAGCTGCTGCCCGTTCCCGCGGGCGTCGGACTGAAGCAGGCCGCGGCGCTGCCCGAGGTGACTTGCACCGTCTGGTCCAACGTCTTCATGGTCGCCCACCTGCGCCCCGACGAGACGCTGCTCGTGCACGGCGGCTCCAGCGGCATCGGCACCATGGCGATCCAGCTCGCCCGGGCCGTCGGCGCCCAGGTCGCCGTCACCGCCGGCACCCAGGAGAAGCTCGAGCGCTGCGCCGAACTGGGCGCCGAGATCCTGATCAACTACCGCGAGCAGGACTTCGTCGAGGAGATCCGGCAGGCCACGGACGGAGCCGGCGCCGACGTGATCCTCGACAACATGGGCGCCAAGTACCTGGACCGCAACGTACGGGCCCTCGCCGTCAACGGCCGGCTCGCGATCATCGGCATGCAGGGCGGGGCCAAGGGCGAGCTGAACATCGGCGCCCTGCTCAGCAAGCGGGCCGCGATCAGCGCGACCTCGCTGCGCGCCCGCCCGCTGGGTGAGAAGGCGGCCATCGTCGCCGCCGTACGCGAACACGTCTGGCCGCTGCTCGCCGACGGCCATGTCCGGCCGGTCGTCGACCGGGAGGTGCCGATGAGCGACGCCGCGGCCGCCCACCGGCTGGTGGAGGAGAGCGGCCACATCGGCAAGGTGCTCCTGGTGGCGCCCTAGTCCCGGCGCATCCGGAGGGCGAGGAACGCGAGCCCGAGACCGAGGCCGATCAGGACCAGTCCACTGCCCAGGGGCAGTAGCCGCAGCATGGGCCCGGTCTCGGGACCGGGCCGCGGGACGGGCCCGGGGGCGGGGCTGTCCCGCGGCCCGGACGTCACGGGAGCGGTCCGTTGCGGTGATGCGGAAGCGGGCGCCACCTCCCTCTCCCACCAGTGCGGCCGCCCCGGCCGCCCCGGCCACTCCCGCCTCGCACCCGGCCGGCTCCCGCGCCGCGAAGGGCCGGCGGAGGGCGAGGGCGGAGCCGGGACCGATGACGACACTGATGACGGCACCGATGACGACGCCGAGGGCCGGTGGGGCGACGCGATGGCGTCCGAGGACGAGGACACCGCGTCGTACGCCGAGGCGGAACCGCCGGACAGGACGGCCGCTCCCAGTACGACCGGCAGCCCCGTCGCGCGCAGCAGAACGCGCAACCGTGGAGTCACACGACCACACTCACATCACTGGCCCAATCCGGCATTCCGTGATCGGCCGCCGGGGCGGGACCGCTGCACAATCCGGTTATGGCGATACGTCACGGGCTGCTGGCGCTCCTGGCGGACGGCCCCCGCCACGGCTCCCGGCTGCGCATCGAGTTCGCGGCGTGCACGGGGTCGTCCCGGCCACCGGGCGCCGGCCGGGTCCGCGCCGCGCTCGGCCGCCTGGAACGCGACGGACTGGTCACCCCTGAGGACGTGGACGGGGCCGGCCGTGTGCTGTACGCACTGACCGATGCGGGCCGCGCCGAAGTGCGGGCCTGGTACGCGCGACCCGTGGAGCGGGCCGGCCCGTCGCGCGACGAGCTGGTGATCAAGCTGGTGCTGGCGGCGGGGGCACCCGGCGTGGACGTCCGGCAGGTCGTCGAGACGCAGCGCCGGCACGTGTCCGAGGCGCTGCACGACCATGTGCGCCGACGGGCCGAGGCGCTGTCGCACCCGCCCGGCTCCCCCGCGGAGGTGGCCCGCCTGCTGGTCCTGGAGCAGCTGGTCTGGCACGCCGAGGCGGAGGTCCGCTGGCTGGACCACTGCGAGGCCCGTCTGCTACGCCTGGGCCTTGCGAGGGACACGGGGGCGGAGAAGTGACGTGGTGGATCACCCCGTGCGGGGGGCACCACGAAAGGGAGACGCACGGGTGGGAGAGAATGGCGGCATGGAGATGCCGAGGAACGAACGGTCGCCGGAGAATCCGCAGATCCTGGTCGTGGGCCAGGACGGCATGGCACTCGGCGGCGGCGGGGACGACGACTCCCGTGAGACCCCGGTGACGGAGCAGGTGGAGCAGCCCGCGAAGGTCATGCGGATCGGCAGCATGATCAAGCAGCTCCTCGAGGAGGTGCGTGCGGCTCCCCTGGACGAGGCGAGCCGGAACCGGCTGAAGGAGATCCACGCCAGCTCGGTCAAGGAGCTGGAGGACGGCCTGGCGCCGGAGCTCGTGGAGGAGCTGGAGCGGCTCTCCCTGCCGTTCACCGACGAGGGAACCCCCAGCGACGCCGAGCTGCGCATCGCCCAGGCGCAGTTGGTGGGCTGGCTGGAGGGCCTCTTCCACGGCATCCAGACGACCCTGTTCGCCCAGCAGATGGCCGCCCGGGCCCAGTTGGAGCAGATGCGCCGCGCCCTTCCCCCGGGCCTCGGGCACGACGGCGGCGACGACGGCCGCACAGGCGGCCGCTCGGGCGGGCCGTACCTGTAGCACTCAAGGCGTTCCACGTACCGGTCGTGGGGCCCGGCAGGATCCTGCCGGGCCCCTTTTTCAGGACTGCGGCTCAGGACTGCGGGTCAGGACCGCGGCTCAGGACCGAGGGTCAGGTCTGCGGGTCAGGACCGCGGCTCAGGACCGAGGGTCAGGTCTGCGGGTTGCCGGTCGAGACGTCGAGCTGGATATCCGGCGCGTTCTTCGGGTCGATGTCCGTGCCGGGCGCGGGGAACTGGTTGATGACCGTGTCCTGGCCGAACGTGTTCTCGTCGTAGTCGTTCTTCTTCAGTTTCCAGTTCGCGGCCTGGAGACACTCCTTGACCGAATCAAGGTTCTTGTACCGGAAGTCCGGCACCCGGACCTTGGCCGGGTCGTCGTACGACTTCCGTGGCTCCCTGCACTCGTCGGCGTTGATCGTCTTCGACTTGTCCGGTCCCCGGTGGCCCGCGACCACCGACGGAGACGCGGTAATGGTGCTGTCACCACCCCCTGCGCCGTTGTCCCCGCCGCCGTCGTTCAGGGCCAGCGCGGCGATCAGGCCGACGACCGCGATGAGGGCGACGGCGGCCGACCCGATGATCACCGGCTTGTTGCTCCTGCCGCCGCCCGGTCCGGGCGTGTGCTGGACCTGGACGGTGTACGGCGGCGAGGTCGGAGCCTGGGCCGGCTGGGCGTACGGCGACATGGTGGGCGTCTGGTAGCCGGCCTGCTGCGGGTAGCCGTATCCCTGGGACGGGGCGGGCGCGCCGGTGCTGTACGGGTTGGGCGCCGGGGCCGGCTGGTACGGCGTCTGCACGT
>NZ_POTZ01000042.1 GCF_003236365.1 Streptomyces sp. NTH33 | reverse complement strand
CAACCGGCTCACCCACCCCCGCGGCCACCTCCAGCTCCGCCTGGGCCGAAACGGCCTGTGGTACGCGTACGAGTCCGAGCCCGACCGCGACGACTGGTGGCCCCGCGGCACCCCCGATTCCGACCCGGTCGGCGCCCTGACCGGCCTCGGCACACCGAGCGGCCTCTGACTCCCGTCCGGTCACGACGGACGCCGGTCTCCGGTCACGACGGACGCCGGTCCGCGCAGCGGGCTCCCGGTGACGGCTTCGCCCCGCTCGCGGGTCCGGTGCCGCCACGGGACAGGACACTGGGCCACCATGCCCGGGGACCGATGTCGATCACCAGCGCGGGAACCAGGAACGAGCGGACCACGAGGGTGTCGAGCAGGACGCCGAAGGCCACGATGAACGCGATCTGGACCAGAAAGGCCAGGGGAATCACCATCAGCGCGGCGAACGTGGCGGCGAGTACCACCCCTGCCGAGGTGATCACTCCCCCGGTCGTGGTCAGCCCGCGCAGCACCCCCTGCCGATTGCCGTGGGTGAGGGCCTCCTCCCGTACCCGGGACGTCAGGAAGATGTTGTAGTCGACGCCGAGCGCCACCAGGAACACGAACCCGTACAGGGGCACCGACGCGTCCGTGCCGCTGAATCCGAGGAGGTGCTCGAAGACGAGCGCCGACACCCCGAGCGTCGCCAGGAAGTTGAGTGCGACGGTCGCCACCAGCAGGACCGGGACGAGCAGCGAGCGCAGCAGCAGTACCAGGATGAGCAGGATGATTCCCAGCACGACGGGCACGATGACCGTGCGGTCCCGGGCGGCGGTCTGCTGGGTGTCGTACTGCTGTGCGGTGTACCCGCCGACCAGCGCGTCGGCCCCGTCCACCGCGTGCACGTTCTCGCGCAGCCGCTCGATGGTCGCCTTGGCGGCGTCGCTGTCGGCCGCGGCCTTCAAGGTGGCCTCGACGCGGACACGGCCGTCGACGACGAGCGGCTCTCCGGCTCCCGGTCGCCCGGACGAGGAGACCGCACCGGCCGATGCCACGCCCTCGGTGTTCCGCGCCGCTGCCGTCACCTGAGCGGCGCGGTCGGCGTCGGCGATGATGACGGCGGGATTGCCGGATCCGCCGGGGAAGTGCTCGCCGAGCGTCTTCTGGGCGGCGACCGAGGGCGCGTCGTTCACGAAGATCTCGTCGAGCGGGACGCCCTTGGCGGACAGGGAGGGGGAAAAGGCGGCGAAGACGGCGAGGACGAGCGCGGTCACCACCCAGGTCCGGCGCGGCCGGGCGTCGACCCTCGCGGCGACGCGACGCCA
The DNA here is from genome assembly GCF_003236365.1 of Streptomyces sp. NTH33. Taxonomy (GTDB): domain Bacteria; phylum Actinomycetota; class Actinomycetes; order Streptomycetales; family Streptomycetaceae; genus Streptomyces. Next base: position 26,356 of record NZ_POTZ01000042.1, on the reverse strand, counting down.
CACGCCGTGTCCCTCCACGGACGCGTCCGACTCCTTCGGCCGGGAGGGCCAGTAGGCGGTACGGCCCAGCAACGCCAGCGCGGCCGGAAGGAAGGTGAGCGCGGAGAGCACGGCGCACACGATGCCGATCGCGCCGACCGGACCGAGGGCGCGGTTGTTGGTGAGGTCGCTGGCGAGCAGGGCCAGCAGCGCGAGGGCCACGGTGGCCGCGCTGGCGGTGATCGCGCCGAACGACCGGCGCACGGCGGCCACCGCGGCCGCGGCCCGGTTTTTCCGCACGGCGAGTTCCTCGCGGAAGCGCGCGGCCAGCAGCAGCGCGTAGTCGGTGGCGGCGCCGATGACGAGGATGGAGAGGATGCCCTGCACCTGGCCGTCCACCCGCACCACGCCCCGGTCGGCCAGTGCGTAGACCACGGCACACGCGAGGCCCAGGGCGAGAACGGACCCGAAGGTGATCAGGAGCGGCAGCAGGACGCTCCGGTGGACGAGCAGCAGGATCAGCAGTACGGCGCCGAGCGCCACGCCCAGCAGAAGTCCGTCGATGCCCGCGAACGCGTCCGACAGATCGGCCTGGCTCGCCGCCGGGCCCGCGATCTGCGCCGTGGTGCCCGGCACGCTCCGTGCGGCCTCACGCACCTCGTCCAGGACGCCGGGCAGGTCGTCGCCGAGATCCGGCTTCAGCTGGACGACGGCCTGTATCGCCTGCCCGTCGCCGGAGACCAGGGCGGGCGACGGGGCGCCGACGACCCCGGGCCGCCCGGCGAGCGCGCCGACGACGTCGGCCGCCGCCGTCCGCTGGGCCTCGGTGACGCGGTTTCCGCCGGCCGTCCAGACGACGACGGCGGGCAGGGTCTCGGACTGGTCGAACGCTTCACGGGCCTTGAGCACCCTGGTGGATTCCGAGCCCTGTGGCAGGAACGCGGCCTGGTCGTTGGTGGCGACCTCGCCCAGCCTGCCCGCGTAGGGCCCGAGCGTTCCGCCCACGCCGAGCCAGACGAGCAGCAGGACGAGCGGGACGAGCCACCGGGCCCGGCGCGGTGTGGTTCTCATGAACATTCCCAAGCATCATTACGGCCGAGTAAGTCAACCATCGAGTATCTCAATGATTGAGTAAACATATACTGGGGGCATGTACAGGACCGAGGACCCCCCGCCCTCTCTTCCCGGGGACGACCCGACAGGGTTGCAGTCCTTCGCGGTCCTGCTGCGACGGATGAACGCCGAGTTCAACCGCATCGCTCACGAGTTCGCTCAGGCGCAGGGCCTGCACCTCACCGATGTGCAGGCCCTGATCGCGATCCTCGACGCCGACCCCGACGAGGGGCCCATGACACCCGGGCGGCTGCGCAGGCAGCTCGATCTCACCTCCGGCGCGATGACCGCGTGCATCGACCGGCTGGAACAGGCGGGTCACATCCGGCGCGTCCGTGCGGCCGACGACCGCCGCGTCGTGCACCTCCACTGCGCGGAGGCGGCCAGAGGCGTCGCCAGGGACTACTTCCAGCCCCTGGCCCGTGGCACCGACGCCGCACGCAAACGCTTCCGCCCCGAGGAACTGACGGTGATCACCCGTTTCCTCACCGAGATGAACCGGGAACTCGCGCTCCTGCGCTGCCGGACCCCCCGTTCGTGAGCGCCTGCGTCCTCTGCTCCCAGGGGCGCTGATGCTCGCCGCGCCACAACGCCCGGAGCGGCAGAGCCACGACCGCTGAGCGGTCCGCACGGGCCAGGACGCCTTGTGCGTGGGTGACCGGAAGGGACCCGGAACGGCATGGGCGGTCGCACCGGGGCCACCATGGAGGTACGCCAAGGTGTGGCGGACGTGAAGGAGGCCGCCATGGCAGCCGAACGCTCCTCGGCTCCGGCGATCACGGTCAGGGCGACCGGTGGCCGGCGGGCCGAGCTGATCCTCGCGGGGGACGTCAGGGCAGAGTTCCTGCGGGAACTGGAGAAACGGCTCGGGGCCCCGCCGCTGAGCGAGGCCGACGAGTGGATCGTGGACATGAGCGAGGTCACCGGCATCGACCTCGCGTGCGCCTACGCCCTGCTGCAGGCGGCCGAGCGACGGCCGGAGACCGCGACACTCACCGTTCGCGGCGCCCGGCACGCCGTGCAGCGGACCCTGCGTCACGCCGGGCTCGACGCGGTCGCCGTGATGGAGAAGTGACGGCCCCCGCGCGCGCGTCGGCCGCTTCGACACCCCGTCCATCCACTCCGTGCGCCTCTCCGCCCGGTGAACGTGCGGGCACGGGCACGCCGAGGGTGTGCCGGGGGTCCGCACAAGCCGAGCGAAGTGGAACGGTGGCAGAATATTTCGGTGACCGTTGTAATGTGGAGACATGACCCCGCGAACGACCCGTAGCCCGGCCCGGCACCGCTGGCCGGACGTACTCACCGTGGAGCGGGCCCGCCCCAAGGCGGTGCGGTCGCGGCCGAACGCCTGGTGGCTGGCCGTGGGCACGGTGTGCTTCGGGGCGTTCATGGGGCAGCTGGACGCGAGCATCGTCACGCTGGCCTACGGCGGTCTGCGCACCGATTTCCGCGCCTCGCTGGCGGCGGTGGAGTGGGTGTCGCTGGCGTATCTGCTGACCTTGGTGGCGCTGCTGGTGCCGGCCGGGCGGCTGGCGGACGCGCACGGCCGCAAGCTGCTGTACCTGTACGGGTTCGCGGTGTTCACGCTGGCGTCCGCCGCGTGCGGGCTGGCACCGTCGCTTCAGGCGCTGGTGGGCTTCCGGGTCGTGCAGGCGGCCGGGGCGGCGCTGATGCAGGCCAACAGCGTGGCGCTGGTGACCACCAGTGCGCCCCGCGAGTGGATGCGCAGCGCGCTCGGCGTGCAGGCCGCCGCGCAGGCACTGGGGCTGGCGCTGGGGCCGACGGTGGGCGGGGCGCTGGTGTCCACGCTGGGCTGGCGCTGGGTGTTCTGGGTGAACGTGCCGGTCGGGGTGATCGCGCTGGTGAGCGGGCACTATCTGCTGCCGCGTACCCGGGCCCGTACGAAGGTGGCGCACTTCGACTGGGCCGGCCTGGGACTTCTGGCGGTGGCCACCACCAGCGCGCTGCTCGGCGTGTCCGCGGCCTCCGGGCTGCCCGTGCCCGGATGGGGGGTGGGCCTGCTGTTCGCCGCGGCGGCCGTGTCCGGCTGGGGGTTCGTCCGCCGGCAGCGGCGGGCCGCCGCGCCGCTGCTGGACCTGGCCCTGCTGCGGGTGCGGGCCGTGGCGTTCGGGCTGGCCGGGGCACTGAGCGGTTATCTGGTGCTGTTCGGGCCGCTGGTCCTGGTGCCGGTCGTCCTGACCGCGCGGGGCTCCTCGGAGCTGACCGCCGGACTGGTGCTGACCGCGCTGCCCGCCGGCTTCGCGCTGGCCGCGACCGGAGGCGACCGGCTGTTGCCGCACTCCCTGACGGACCGCGGCAGGTGCCTGGCCGGAGCAGGCGTGTTCCTCCTCGCCATGGCCGCAATGGCGGTCGTCCCCCAGGGCGTCGCCTGGACGGCGGGTCTGCTGGCGCTGGCCGGACTGGGGCTGGGGACGTTCACTCCGGCCAACAACGCCATGATCATGGCCGCTGTCCCCGCGCGCTCGTCGGGCACCGGTGGCGGCCTGGTCAACATGGCCCGGGGCCTGGGCACGGCGCTGGGAGTCGCGTTGGTCACCCTCGCCCTGCACCTGGCGGCGGGCAGCGGAACCGAGACCGGAGCCCGGTGGTCCGCGTCGATCCTGGCGGGAGTCTCGGCCGTCGCCGTCGTCTCGGCCTGGCTGGGCCCGCGCGGAAACGGCCCGGGCCCGGAACGAGCGGTGGCCGGAAGCACGTAGGGCGGCATGGCGGCACGGCGGTCGCCAGGAACAGGGCCGCGTGGGCGTGCGACGTCCGGCGGTCAGGGCCTTCGGGCGCGGCCGGGGGCAGGCCGGTCGGCAGCCGCTGGACGGAGAAGCCGGTCGCGAGGACGGTATGGCTACCCTTGCCACATGTCCGCGCAGCCCCGCTCCCAGACGCCCCTTTCCCACCCCGTCGGCGAGGTGCCGGACGCCCGCCTGCTCACCGAGGCCGTCACCCGCCTGCGCCGCGCGCTCCGCGCCTCCATCCGGACCGACTACCCGTGGGAAACGCTGCCCATGGCCCAGGTGGAACTGCTGCAGGTGCTGGGCGAACACTCTCCCGCCCGCATCAGCGACCTCGCCGCCCGCCAGCGCCTGGCGCCGAGCACCGTCAGCGGACTGATCGGCCAGATGATCACCACAGGACTGGTCGCCCGCGAGGTCGACCCCGCCGACCGCCGCGCCTCCGTCGTCACCCTCACCGATGCCGGCCGTGACCAGCTCACCGCCTGGACCACCGCCCACGAACGCCGCATGGACGCCGCCCTCGCCGCCCTCGACGACACCGAGCGGTCCGCCATCGCCCTCGCCCTGCCCGCTCTCTTCCAGCTGGCCGAACACCTCGGCGAGCCCGGGGGCGGAACGACCGCGCAGCAGCCTTCCCGGCCGTGAACGGCCGAGCGTCCGCAGTCCGCTCCCCGGCCGACCGATACCCTGGTCAACTATGACATTCCGGTGGGAATGTCACGCGGCGGTGGGGCTCGCCGTACCCGAACCGCGGCACAGGTGCCGCCAACGGTCCCCTGCCGATTCGCCCAGGCGCCGGGAAGCAGGCAGAGGTGACGGCCGAGAAGACGACAGCCGGGCGGCCGGTGGGGATGCGGCCGTGGCGGTTCGTGATGTGGTTCGGCGCGGTCAGTCTGCTCGCGGATGTCGTGTACGAGGGCGCCCGTTCGGTCACGGGCCCGCTGCTGGCCTCGCTCGGGGCGTCCGCGCTCGTCGTCGGCGTGGTCACCGGGGCGGGTGAGGCGGCGGCGCTGGTACTGCGGCTGGTGTCGGGTCCGCTGGCGGACCGCACCCGCCGCTTCTGGGGCCTGGCGATCGCCGGATACGTGCTGACCGTGCTCTCCGTGCCGTTGCTGGGCGTGGCCGGGGTGCTGTGGGCGGCGTGCGTGCTGGTGATCGCCGAGAGGGTCGGCAAGGCGGTGCGTTCCCCGGCGAAGGACACCCTGCTCTCGCACGCCACGGCCGTCACCGGCCGAGGCCGCGGCTTCGCCGTGCACGAGGCCCTGGACCAGATCGGCGCGCTGGTCGGACCGCTGCTGGTGGCCGGGGTGCTCGCCGCCACCGGGGACGACTACGCCCCCGCCCTCGGGGTTCTGGCCGTGCCCGGGGTGGCGACGCTGGTGCTGCTGGTCTGGCTGCGCAGCCGTGTCCCGGATCCGGAGGCCTACGAACGCCGGATGGCGGCCGCCGAGGCGACGGCGGAGCAGACCCCGGCACCAGCACCGGCCGGCCGTCTGCCGACGGCGTTCTGGACCTATGCGGCGTTCACGGCGGTCACGACCACCGGCTTCGCCACCTTCGGGGTGCTGTCCTTCCACCTGGTCCACCGGCATCTGCTGACCGCCGCGTGGGTGCCGGTGCTCTACGCCGCCGCGATGGCCGTCGACGCGCTCGCCGCGCTGGCCACGGGCTGGCTCTACGACCGGCACGGTCCCGTGGTCCTGGCGGCGCTGCCGGTGCTGACGGCGCTGGTCGCCGTGCTGGCGTTCACCGACACCGTCGCGATCGCGGCGGCCGGGTCGCTGGTGTGGGGCGCGGCCATGGGAATCCAGGAGTCCACGCTGCGGGCCACGGTCGCGGACCTCGTCCCCACCGGCGGGCGGGCCACCGCCTACGGCCTGTTTGCCGGCGTCACCGGCTCGGCCGGTCTGGCCGGCGGCGCGCTGATCGGCGGCCTGTACGGCGTCTCGATCCCGGTGCTGATCACGGTCGTCATCGCGATCCAGGCCCTCGCCCTGGTGCTGCTGGCCGCGACGCGAGCCGGTCGCCGCTGAGCCCCACCCCTCACCGGACGTCAGGAAGAGAGCACCGGCGGCCACGCCGCATGGACGGTCAGGGGGACAGAGCCGCCACGCCACGACGCGGATCAGCCTCTTGCCGGCGAACTCCCCGGTTCCGGGCCGACCGGGCTCACGCCCGACCCCGGAGAGCTCGACACCGCCGAAGGACAGCCCGGCACCCTCGCCCGAGGCGGCACCCCCGAGCGGCACGGCGACCACTACGACGCACCGCTCCACGCCCCAGGCCCGGCCTCAAAGCCTCAGAGGCAAAAACGTGTCCCTTTGGTAGGTCTTTGGCTGGACTCCCCAGTCAATTGGAAGAATGGGATCCGCTTGTGATGAACAGGCAAAAGCGATGTAATTAACAATGCCGAGAATGCGCTCCAAGCCCTCTGCCCCGAGAGTTCGCCCTGCGTTTGTCTCGAACCGTTGACCCCTGAGTGTCGGGCTGATAGAAAGCCGTAGCAGCCACGGCTTTACCTGTTCGGGTAGAGCGCTTTTCAAAGTAAAGGCCATGAGGGGGATTTCGTGAGTTCGGTCGACAGGGCATCTTTGTCTGGAGTCCGCCCCAGGCTGCGCAATGATGTGGTGTTCCTGCGCGTCGACACGGGGATCTACCTCAGAAGTTCCGAAACCAGTTGCGTACTCAAGGGCCGCGGCGCCTATGAATGGATGTCCGTTCTCGGTCCGCGCATGACCGGAGAATGGAGCGTCGCCGAGCTGTGTGAAGGGCTCGACGAGAAACTGCAGCAGACCGCCGTAACGCTCATAAGGGCGCTGATTGACAGGGGTTTCGTGCGCGATGCCCCGCGCCTGGCCGGCGATGTCCTCCCGGAACCCGTTCTGGAAAATTTCACATCGCAAATAAATTTCGTCGAGCATTTTATGCACGCCGACGATCGGACCCCGCAGGAGCTCTTCGCCGGCTTCCGTGACTCCCGGGTCCTGGTCACCGGTCCGCCCAGCGACACAGCTGCGGCGGTGGTACGCGGGCTGCTGCGCAACGGCCTCGCCGAAGTCACCCTGGACACCTCCGTGTGGCAGGCCGACTTCGACGCCGACCTCGCCGACCTCGCCGGGGCGGGCGTCTCCGCCCGGGTCGTCGCGTTGCCCGGGACCCCCGGTGACCTCAGCGGGTACGACGTCGTCGTGTGTGTGGCCGACAGTTCGAACGGCGCGGCCCTGCTGGACCTCACCCGGCGGATCGTCGGCACGGCCGGTGAAGGGGGTCCGCGTCTGCTCCCGGTGGTGACCGGACCGGACCGCGCGGTCATCGGTCCGGTCTGTGGTCCCGCCGGGCAGCCGTGCTGGGTGTGCGCGCAGCTCCGGTTGTCCGCCAACACCGATCCGCGCCTGTCCGCAGACCTCTGGCAGGGACTCGCTCTCGGCCCGGTGGGTCCCGCCGCCCCGGCGCACGGCAGCGCGGTCGTCCAAGGCATGATCGGCAACGGCGTGGCATTCGACGTCTTCCGGCTGCGCACAGGACAACTCGACGCCGACGCGGAGGCGTACGCGGTGGTCCAGGACCTGGTCACGCTCGAGTCGTGCCGTGAGCGGGTACTGCCCCATCCGCGATGCCCCATGCCGCACCGCGAAGCGGCCCCGGCTGGTGACCACCTCGCCCCGCCCACCCTCGACAGCGAGTCCTACGAGCGGGCGGAGTCGCTGATCTCACCCCACCTGGGGATGTTGTCGGCCTGGACGGACGAGTCGGTCAAGCAGATCCCGCTCAAGACCGGACGCGTCAGGCTCGGCGCGGCCTGGTCACTCGCGGACGGGCCGCGGGAGATCACCGCTTTCGACGTCGACGTCCTCCTGCTCGCCCGGGCCCGGGCCGCCCTGTCCGCGGTGTCCACCTACGTCGGCCGGCTCGGTCCGCGCCGACGTGCCGACGACGTGGAACCCGCCGTGTCGGCCCTGGTGCCACCGGACCGTCTCACGGTGCACAGCGGGGTCGGCCCGATGGACTCGCACAGGCCGCGCACCTGGCTGCCGGCGGTCTCGCTGCACGACGGCAGCACGTGGTACGTCCCGGATGCCGCTGTCTACCCGCTCTCGTCCGCCAACACCAGCCTGGAGTTCGAACCGACCTCGTCCGGAGCGGCGGCCGCGTGGACCGTCGAGGCCGCACAGGAGCAGGGTCTGTGCTCGGCGCTTGCGTACCGCGCGCTGACCGGTGCGGTACGCGGGACCGCGCCGATCAGGCGACTGGACGAGACCCTGCTCGCCAGTGACGACGAGGTCCGGTTCGCCCTGGACAGCCTGCGGCACATCGACCGCCGTGCCCGCGTGTTCGCGCTGCCCGGTGCGGCACCCGCCTTCGCGGTGCTCGCCGTGGTCGACGGACCCGGCGACACGCCTCCGGACTGGGCGGTCGGCTCCGCTCTCTCCGCCCGTGCCGCGACGCGCGCCGCGGTGCTCGACGCGGTGGGCCTGGCCGTCACCCGGCACTACGAGGGCGCCCCTGCGGACCTCGGGGATCCGCTGCTCGCGGATTTCGACCCCAGGGTGCTCACCGATGACGGCACAGTGCGCGACTGGTCGTTCGACGAGTCGGAGGTGCCGGTGCGCGAGGCACTCGCCGCTCTCGCGGCGGACGGCACCCGGGCTCTGTTCGCCGACACCACCACGATCGATCTCGGGCCGACCAGGGGAATGGCCACAGGCACCGTGCTGCTCGCCGCGGAGTAGGCGACGGGAACCTCGTCGTGCCGTGGGCGGCGCCTCCGTGCCGCCCTTCACCGGAGCCCGCCCCCGGTGCGGCGGGCGTCCCGCGGACCCGGGACGAAGCTCCGGGCCGGGCGCGGCGCGACGGCGCCCGGACCCGGCCGCGTGACCACCCGGAAACCGGCACATGTCCAGGAGAGGAGGATCGCGATGGCCACCAGACCGAGGGACGGCCCGCACGTCAGGGAAGGCGCGGCACGAGGGACCGGGAAGACGACCGGCCCGGCGGCCGCGGAACCGGCCGCGCCCCGCGACCACCACCCCGGCTGCGGCAGTTGACCGGCCGTGCCTCGCTGGTGCAGCTGGTGCCCGCATCGGCAGCAGCCGCTCCAGCCGGCCACGGACGGTCGGTGCAAGAACCCCCTTACACGAAAGGAGGATTGGAAATGCCCATCGAGCTGAAGGACGAGCTGCTCTCCCTGGAGAGCGCGACGTTCGAGATCGAGGAGATGACCGACCCGGCGGACGTGGAGCTGGCCTGGTCCAGCAGCAGCTGCTCCACCAGCAGCTGCTGCTCCTGCTCCACCAGCAGCTGCTGCTCCTGCTCCACCAGCACCAGCTGACGCCGCTTCAATGAGCGCTGAACACGGCGCTCACCCGCCGTTCCGGCCCTGCACTACACGGTGACGGTCACGGCTGCTCACACGCCCGCCACGACAGGTGTGTGAGCAGCTGCGGCAGTGCTCCCCGCGTCCGGTGCCGGAAAGGCTCCCGGACCCGGCCGGGTCCGGGCCGGTCACGGGATATGAAACCGCATACCACACCTGAAGACGAAGAAACCTGCTCGGCTAGTGGACGGATGGTTCTAGTGTCGAATGCCACGGCGAACGCAACGGTCGCAGACCCGCGCCGGCGGATGGCCGAAACCGTGAGGGACCATCTGGCCGAACGGGTTCTCGACGGGATCGAGGTGGAGGTCGGCGTCCTGGGGCTGCCGGTCGGTGAGGACCCGCCCCGGCCCGGCGGCCTGTCCTACCCGGTCCGCCTCTACGGGGGCACCGTGCTCCTCGGCCCGTTGTACCGGGCGGACGGGACGAGCCGACCGTGCGCCCGCTGCCTGGAGCGGCGCTGGCTGGCCCTGCGCCCGGTCGAGGAGCGCCGCGCGGTCGATGACGGCGCCGACTTCACCGTGCTGGGTGACGCCGCCGTCCTCACCCCGTTCGTCCTGGAGCAGATGGCCCGGATCGCTTCGGCGGAGACGGCGGCCGGACTGGGAGAGTCCGGGATCGGCCGGATCGTCGAACTGCGGGTGCGGGACATGACCGTCGCGCGGCACGACCTGATCGCCGATTCGGAGTGCGAGAGGTGCGCCGCCCCCGAGCCGGACACCGCCGAAAGAGCGGTGATACCGCTCGATCCCAGCCCCAAGTCGTCGCCCACCCACTACCGCGGCGCCGCGGCGGCCGACCTCAACCTGCCGACCGCCGCCTACGTCAACGGCGTGTGCGGCGCACTGGCCGGGATGTTCCAGCGGGTGTACCAGTGCAGCGCGACCCTTCCCGTCAGCGGGTTCTTCCGGGTCCGCAGCAAGTACGACTACCACGAGATGTGGTGGAGCGGGCAGTCGCAGAGCTCCGCCGGCAGCGAGCGGTACGGGATGCTCGAGGGGCTGGAGCGCTATGCGGGTCAATTCCCCCGTGCCGTACGGCCGAGCGTCCACGGCAGTCACAGGGACCTGGCGCCGGACGCCCTTGACCCGACTGTGATGGGCTCCTACCTGCCTGAGTTCTACGCCGGCCACACCGAGTTCTACGAGCCGTTCGACCCCGACACCCCGATGCACTGGGTGTGGGGCTACTCCTTCGGCGAGCGGCGACCGATGCTGGTGCCCGAGCAACTCGTGTACTACCTGGACCGCCGGCCCGACAAGAAGTTCGTCCAGGAGTCCTCCAACGGGTGTGCCAGCGGGACCAGTCCGCAGGAGGCGCTGCTGCACGGCATGCTCGAACTGATCGAGCGGGACGCGTTCCTGCTGTGCTGGTACGGCGGCGCCCGGCTTCCCGAGATCGATGCGTCGACCTGCGAGGACGAGGAGATCCAGTTCATCCTGGACCGAGTGGCGCGGCTCGGCTACCGGATGCGGCTGTTCGACATGAGGGTGGACATTCCGGTGCCCGCCGTGATGGCGATGGCCGAACGGCTCGACGGGGGACTCGGCAGGCTGTGCTTCGCCGCCGGCGCGAGCCTGGACCCGGTCGAGGCCATCCGCTCGGCGATCTCCGAGACCGCTTCGTACATCCCCGGGATGGACGAACGGGTGGAGGCCAAGCTGCCCGAACTGCGCGCCATGGTCGAGGACTACAACCGGGTCCACGAGCTGACCCAGCACGCGCTGCTGTACGGCCTGCCCGAAATGGCGGAGACGGCCGACTTCCTGCTGGCCGCCCGGACTCCCCGGTCGATGGACGACCTGTACGGGGCCTGGCTGCGGCAGCGGCCGTCCACCCTGGACCTCACCGACGACGTGACCTTCCTGCTCGAACGCATCCGGGAGGCCGGCAGCGACGTCCTCGCCATCGACCAGACCTGTCCGGAGCAGGCCGCCGCCGGAATCCACACACTGTGCGTACTGGCACCAGGACTGATCCCGATCGACTTCGGCTGGGAGCGCCAGCGTGCGCTGGGCCACCCGCGGCTGCGTGCCTTCCTCGAGGGCGGGCTGGCCGAGATCCACTCCAGGGCCGAAGGCTTCGGGCCGACCGGCCTGAATCCCAGACCGCACCCGTTCCCCTGAGCAGCCGAGCCCGATCGAGGAAGGAGAGCCAGTCAGTGCTCGAAGGCACAACGAAGGCCGTCCGTGAGTACGTGGAGACGGTGTTCCGGCGCGGCCGGGAGCCGATGGAGCCCATCGGCTTCACCCCGAACTTCGCCGACCAGCCCTCCCGGCACAAGATCTACCCCGGGGTCTCCCGCTTCCCGCTCCCGGCGGGGACGGACGGGACGCTCGGCCCCGCGAAGCGGGCGCTGCTCGGCCCGCCGGCCGATGCCGGGGACCCGCTGTGGACCATGGAGTCGCTGGCCGCGCTGCTGCGGCTGTCCTACGGCGTGCTGGACCGCCGACTGCGGATCACCTGGAACCAGGACAGCGACGTACGGGTGACGTATCCGGGGGCGCTGTGGGGCCGGGCGACCGCGTCCGGCGGCGGCATGTACCCGCTGGAGATCTACTGGGTGGCGGGCCGTGGCGGCCCGCTGAGCCCGGGGGTCTACCACTACTCGACGGCGCACCACGCCTTCGAGCGGCTGCTGACCGGCGACCTCACCGACGAGGTGCGCGCGGCCTGCGGGAACGGCGGGGAAGTCGACGACTCCGACGGGTTCCTGCTGGTCTCCGTGCGGTTCTGGAAGAACTCGTTCAAGTACAACAGCTTCTGCTACCACGTGGTGACCCAGGACGCCGGAGCACTGCTCGGGTGCTGGGAACTGATCGCCCGGGGCCTGGGCAGGAGACTGGAGCGCGTCCTGTGGTTCGACGACGAGCGGCTCAACCGGCTGATCGGCACGGACACCTACGAGGAGAGCATGCTGGCCGTCGTCCCCCTGCCCTTCACGCGCACCGGCGGCACGGTGACGGCGCCCGGCCCGGCGCCGGCGCCCGGGCACGGCACCCTGATCGACAGGCCGAGCTTCGAGCGGTCCGCGGTCACCCTTACCTTCGAACAGGTGGAGGAGGTGCACCGGGCCGTACTCGAAGACCGGCGGCCCCGTCCGGACCGGACGACGGCACGGGACCTCGTGCCCCTGCCCCGCCCCGGCTCGGCCGGAACGCCCCTGCCCGCACCGCTGGAGGAGCGGCTCGGCCGTGACCTGGGCGGCGTGCTGCGTTCCCGGCGCACCAGTTTCGGTTCGTTCGTCGGTTCCCGCCCGCTCGGGCTCGACGAACTGGCCACGGTGCTGGCCGGCGCCGCGTCCGCGCGGCACTACGCGTCGGACGTGACGCCGACCCGGACCGGGCTCACCGGCCTGTACGTGCTTGCCCACCGGGTGGCCGGACTGCCGAGCGGCACCTACCGCTACGACCCGGACGGACACCGGCTGCAGACCGTGCAGGAGCGGCCGCTCGCCGACTTCCTTCAGCGCAACTACTACCTGAGCAACTACAACCTCGACCAGGTCGGCGCCGTGCTGGCGATCTCCGCGCGCTGGGAGAGCGTGCTGAGGGCCTACGGCAGCCGGGGCTACCGGGTGGTGAACGCCGAGGTGGGCGCGGTGGCGCAGAACGCCTACGTCGCTGCCGGCGCGACCGGTGTCGGGTGCGGAGCGGTGCTCGGTTTCGACAACATCTCCATCGACGAGGCAGTGGGCCTGGACGGCACCGACGAGCGCACGTTCCTGTTCGTGCTGCTCGGCCACGAGCGCGCGGACCGCGCGGACTTCGACTACCGCCTGGTCTGAGAGGACGGAAGCGACATGCCACACACAGTGCTCCAGGACCGGGCCGCGGTCGACCGTACGGAGTGGTACCTGGTCCCGCGGTTCATGCTGCGCATCGGCGGGCTCCCCTTCGACACCGCCGAACAGCTGGCCTCACCGCGCAGTACGGACTGGGCGGACCGGCTCCTCGACGCCGAACTGCGGCTGCGTGAGGCGGCCGCCCGACTCGCCGACGCGCTGGAAGAGGACGTCTCCCGCCACCTCGGCGACGAGGAGGTCCGCCGGGCACTGATCAACCTGCGGCGCGATGTGTTCAACCTGCGCCCCCCGCGCGGGCTGGCGACCGTCGAGCGGATCCTGTCCGCGGGCCGCCTCGCCGCGCTGCGCGGCTGGCTGGAGGACCACGAACGGCACGCGGAGCTGCTGCGGACCGGCTCGGCAGTGGTGGCCGGGGAACTCGCGGCCTGCCGCGAGGAACTGCGCCGGACGGTCCGCGAGACCGACCTGCGGCACGGCATCCAGCTCTCCTCGCCGTCGCTCGACGAGCACATGGACCTGTACCTCGGCTGGGCTGCCGACCGCCCGCTGAGCAAGCGGGCACGCCGGATCGAACGGTCCCTGCTGGAGTACTTGTACCGCACCGCGTGCAAGACCAGCCCGTTCAGCACGCTCACCTCGGTCTGCCTCGGCAGCTTCACCGACGCCGGCGGCCGCGCCCTGCGGGTCGAGGCGGCCGACTGGGGCAAGCGGGGCGTCACCCGCCTCAACATGGCCGTGCTGGCCCGGCTCTCCGGGCTGATGACCACGGCGGCCGACGTACGGCGCGACCTGCCTGTCCGGACGACCGGCGGCCTGGAGGTGCACCGCGACCGGGTGCGCTACCTGCGCAGGCTGCGGAGCGCAGGCGGCAACGAGGACGCGGCGGTCACGCTCGACACCGTGCACGAGAGCCTGTTCTTCCTGTCGGCGGGCCAGGTCATGGCGGACGTGATCGCCCTGCTCGCAAACGACGGGCCGATGCGTTTCGACGACGTGGCGCGCCGGTTGTGCGCCATGCGGCCCGAACGCGAACAGGAGGACGTCGAGAGGTATGTGGCGCACCTGCTGCGGCTGGGCCTGCTCGTCGTCCCCAGCCTCCAGGTCGGCATCCACGATCCGGATCCGGTGGCCACCTACCGGGACGGGCTGCGCCGACTGGACGTCGACTGGGCGGGCCGCGTCGCGGACCTCCTGGAGGACGTCGAGGCGGACGTGTCGGAGTTCGCCGGGGCGGACCCGGACCGCAGGCGCGCGCTGCTGTCCCGCATCCGCTCGTCCGTGGCCCGGGCCCAAGAACACCTGGGACAGGGCGACACCCCGGTCCTGCGCACCCTGGTCTACGAGGACACCACGCTGTCGGCCGCCTCGGTGGCCGGGGACCTCCGCACTTGGACGGAAGAACTGACGCCCGCGCTGCGGCGGTTCGCCAGGATCCTGCCGGCGTTCGACGGCAACCTGATCCGCCGTCTGGTCACCAAGGGCTACTTCACCACCCGGCACGGGGTGGGCGGCCGCTGCACGGACTTCCTGTCGTTCGCGCACGAGTTCGGCCAGGACTTCTACGACAACTACGCCCAGCGGCTGATGCGGCACCAGAGGTTCGAAGGCACCGAACCGCGCCGCTACGACAACTGGTTCCGGCAGGACGAGATCGCCGGGATCGACGACGCGCGGGCCGCCGCCGCGCGGGAGATCTCCCGGCGGTACCGGGAGGCCGCCCCGGGGGCCGACCTGGACCTCGACGAGGACTTCCTCGACACCGTCGCGGACCGACTGCCCGACAAGCTGGGCAGCCTCCAGCCGCTCTCCTTCTTCCTCCAGGTGGCCGACGACGGCGCCGAGCCCCCCGTGGTCGTCGTCAACCGGGTCTACTCGGGTCTGACCCTGCAGTTCTCACGTTTCGCCCATCTGTTCGGCGAGGAGCTGCCCGCGGAACTCGGCAGGGCCCTGGACGCGGTGCAGCCGGAGGGGGCGGTGTTCGCCGAGCTCAAGGGCGGTTACGACACCACCAACCTCAACCTGCACCCCGTCGTCACCCGCTACGAGATCGTCTGCCCGGGAGAGACCAGCCTCCGTCCCCGGGAGGAGCAGATCCCGGTCGACGACCTGATCGTCGAGCACGACCCGCAGGCCGACCGGCTGCTGCTGCGGTCGCGCCGGCTCGGGGTCGAAGTGATCCCCGTCTACCTCGGCTTCCTGATGCCGATGGCGCTGCCGGAGGTGCAGCAGGTCCTGCTGAACTTCTCCTACACCTGCTTCACCCAGACGGATCTGTGGGAGGGGGTGGAGCTGCCGGAGAACGGGAACGGGATCGTGGCCCTGCCCAGGATCCGGTTCGGCAACGTGGTGCTCCAGCGCAGGTCCTGGCGGATCCCCGCCGATCGGCTTCCGGCCCCGGAGAGCGGCCGCGGCGACCACGAGTGGTTCCTCGCCTGGCGGCGCTGGCAACGCGACAACGGGCTGCCGCAGTACGTGTTCGCCGGGCTCGGGGGAGAACGCAAGCCGCAGTACGTCGACTTCGCCTCGTACCTGTCCGTCCAACTGCTGGACACCGCCGTCCGCAAGGCGGAGGGCACCGTGGTGCTCACCGAGATGCTGCCCGGTCCCGGCGGACTGTGGCTGAAGGACGGCGATCGGCGGTACGTCACCGAACTCACGGTGGAAATCGACGGAACGCGAACGGAGCAGTGATGGACGGCAACGGTGGCTGGATCAGCCTGCACACCTTCTACGCCGCGAACGCCAACCCGGTGCTCGTGGAGTGCGTGGGCCCTCTCGTGGAGTCCCTGCGCAAGCGGGGCCTGCTGCGGAAGTGGTTCTTCATCCGTTACTGGCTGGAGGGGCCGCACATCCGGCTCCGTCTGCTGCCGACGGACCCCTCGCACGCCGACGAGGTGCGCGAGATCGCCGAGGACGCCCTCACCGCGTTCCTGCGCCGGCGGCCGGCCCTCTACGAGGAGGACCGCGACAACAGCCGAGACCTGTACCGCAACCTCTTCCTCGCCGAGTACAGCCAGGAACGCTGGGACGAGCTGTACGGCTCCGACGGCGAGATGCCGTTCCGGGAGAACAACAGCGTCGCCCTCATCCCCTACGAGCGCGAGTACGACCGGTACGGCGGCCCGGCCGGCATGCCGCTGTCCGAGTCGCACTTCGAGCGCTCCAGCGACCTCGTCCTGGACCTGCTGGCGACCACCAACGTCCACGTGCGGACCGTGCTCCTCGGCCAGGCGGCCCAGCTGACCATGGCGCTGTGCTTCACCTTCCTGCCGGACGACGACGCGGTGGCCGAGTTCCTGGTGCGCTACCGGACGATGTGGGAGACCTCGTACCAGGAGTCCAGTCAGGACCAGCACGGCAAGTTCGACCGCAGCTACGAGCGGATGCGGGAGAGACTTGTCCAGCGGCTACGGCACATCCGCGACAGCAGGCGCGACAATCCGGCAGCCGCGCCCACCGAGTCGGAGCGGTCCTGGCTGGCCCACTGCGCCGAACTGCGGGACAGCGTGGTGTCCTTGGCCGAGGCCGGATCGCTGACCTTCCGCGACGGGAAGGCGGCAGACCCGGCGGCCGCCCTGGCCATCCTGCTCTCCTCCTACGTCCACATGACCAACAACCGGATAGGGATCAGCATCCTCGACGAGATCTACCTCTCCTACGTCATCGGCAAGGCCCTCGACGACGTGGTCCGGGAGCGGGCGGCGTGACCGCCGAGCCGGACCTGCGGCTGCCCAGGCTGCGACCGGAGGTGGTGCTCGGCCCCGCGCTGCGCTCCGGCTCGTCGGTCGTCCACCATGTCAAGGACGCTCGCACCGGAGGGTGTTACCGGGTCGGCCCCCGCGAGTACTTCATCATGCGGCGGATGGACGGCGACCACACCCTGGACGGCATCGGCCACGAGTACGCCGAGATGTACGGCCGTGCGCTCGGTCCGGACAGCTGGCGCCAGATGTTCGCCCTGCTCGGGCGCCACCGGCTGCTGGAGGGAATGGCCGATGACGCGGAGCTGGACCGGCTCGCCCGCGAGCGCGCCGACCGGAACTCGCGGCCCGGCACCTGGTGGCACCGCAGGTGGGTGCTGCTGGAGCCGGACCGGTTGTGCGCCGCGCTGGCCGACCGGCTGTCGTTCGCCTTCCACCCGGTCTCCGTGGCGGTGGCGCTGGCAGCGGTGGCCGCGCTCCAGGTCTACGTGTGGACTCGCGCCGGAGCCCTCTTCGGCGACGCCACGCACCCCTCGTCGCGACCGGCCGTCATACCGCTCACGCTCGTCCTGCTGCTGCTGGTCACCCTCTTCCACGAGTTCGGGCACGGCGTGGCCCTGAGGCACTTCGGCGGTTCGGTGACGGAGATCGGGATCCGGTGGCGGCTGCCGGTGCTCGCCGCCTACTGCCGCACCGACGACGTCCTGCTGCTCCACCGCCGGACGGCCCGGGTGGGCACCGCGTTCGCCGGGGTCCTGGTGAACCTGCTGGTCCTGCTCCCGGTACCGGTGTGGTGGCGGCTCACCGAGGAGGGGCAGCTGGGGCACTCCCTGTCCGCCTCCCTGCTGCTGTTCGGCAGCGGCGGCGCACTGGTGAACCTCCTGCCGTTCCTGAGGCTCGACGGCTCCGTGATGCTCAACCATGCGCTGGGCACGGCCGATCTGCAGGGGGATTCCCATCGGTTCTGGAGACTGCGGCTGAGCCGGCGGACACCGGCCGTCCGGGACCGACTGCGGGCGTACCCGGCCCGCGACGCACGCCTCTACACCCTCTACGGCATCGTCTGTTCGCTCTTCGCGGTCCTGGTTTACAGCTGCCTGATGTGGGTGTGGTACGGGAGCCTGCAACGATGGGTCGGACCGCTGACGGCGGTTCTCGTCCTCGCCGCGGAAACGGCGGTCTTGGCAGGTGTCCTGGCATACGCGGCCCGTGGCCGCACCAGCGAACGGAAAACCGCGGATGGATGACGACACGGCGAACACAGTGATTCGTACGAGCGGCCTGAACAAAAGGTTCGGGCCCACCACCGGCGTGTTCGACCTGGACCTGGAGGTCCGCCGGGGGGAGGTCTACGGCTTCCTCGGCCCGAACGGGTCCGGTAAGACCACCACCTTGCGGATGCTGGTGGGCCTGATCAGACCGACGTCCGGCACGGCGTCGGTGCTCGGCCATCCGGCCGGCAGCAGGCAGAGCCTGAGAGGCGTGGGCGCGCTGATCGAGTCGCCGGCTCTGTATCCGCACCTGTCCGGTCGCGACAACCTGAGGGTCCTGGCGGGATACGCGGACGTGTCCGCCGCACGCGTGGAGAAGGTGCTGGAGGAGGTCGGCATGACCGACCGGGCGGACACCGCGTTCCGCTCGTACTCGCTGGGCATGAAACAGCGCACGGGAGTGGCGGCCGCGCTGCTGAAGGACCCGGAGCTGCTGATCCTGGACGAGCCGACGAACGGTCTGGACCCCGCCGGCATGGCCGACATGCGGAACCTGATCACCGGGCTGCGCCGCGAGAACCGGACCGTGCTGCTGTCCAGTCACCTGCTGGCCGAGGTGGAGCACCTGTGCGACCGGGCCGCGGTCCTGCGCAAGGGGCGGCTCGTCGCCTCCGGAACGGTGGCCGAGCTGCGTGACCGCGTCAGCGGAGGCGGCCTGTCGGTCAGGACCAGCTCGCCGGAGCGCGCCGCCGAACTGGCCGGTGCCCTGCCCGGTGTGCGTTCGGTACAGGTCGTGGACGGCGAGCTGCGGATCGTCATCGACCTCGGTGAGGCCGCCGCGGTCAACCGTCTGCTGGTGGAGAACGGCATCGACGTCCACGAATTGCGGCAGCACTCGGCCACGCTGGAGGATGCGTTCTTCGACCTCGTCGGCGGCCGAACGGACGCCGGCCGCGACCGTCTGGAGGTGAACGGCTCGTGATCGGCTGTCTGCGCGCCGAGTTCCTGTCCGTCCGTAAGCGGCCGGGCGTCTGGATCGTCGGCGGCGCCTGGGTGGCGCTGGCGGTGGCGTTCGGCATGGCCGTGCCCTACATCGTCTACCTCTCCTTCAAAGGCGGCTCGTCCTCCGGGTCCGACCCGGAGGACCTGATCACCAGCCTGTTGCCCGACCAGTTCATGACCAGTGTGGTGGGGCTGTACCCGATGTTCGGCAGCGCCCTGATGCTGGTGTTCGGTGCGGTCGTCGCCGGCGGCGACCACCGGTGGGGCACCTGGGGCACCCTGTTCGTCCAGGGAACCGGTCGGATCACCGTCATGGCCGCCAAGTCGGTGGTGACCGCGGTGGCGCTGCTGTGCGTCACCGCGGCCGTGGTGGCCGCGACCGCTGCGGTGAGCGCGTTGATCGCGTTCGCCGACGGCCGGCCTGTCCACTGGCCGCCGACCGTGGAACTGCTCAAGGGGTTCGGCGTCGCCTGGCTGGTCAGCATGGCCGCGGTCGCTCTGGGCACGTTCCTGGCGGTGCTGTTCCGCAACACCGGTGCCGCCATAGGCGTCGGTCTCGTGTGGTTGCTGGCGCTGGAGAACCTGGTGTCCGGGGTGGTCGGCACGCTGCCCGCCCTGGAGGCGGTGCAGCGGGTCCTGCTCGGCGCGAACGGGGGCTCGCTGGCCGCCGCCCTGGGTTCCTCCACCCAGGACGCCGGGGGGACGCCCGGGGTCGTCGCCGTTTCCGGGCCGCTCACCGCGAGCTTCGTGCTCGCCGGATACGTCGTGGTGTTCCTGGGCCTGTCCACGATGCTCGTCTCACGCCGCGATGTGCCCTGATGGCACTGGCACACTGCGGCGCTGGTGGCCCCTCCACCGGTCCACGGCACGAACAGCGGCGACGAACAGCGGGACACCGTAGGTCTTCCAGCCCTGTCGTGGATTCAGCGGTGACGGGGCGTCCGATCGCGGTCCGTCCGCCCTGAGGACGGGCACCGGCCTCCCGGTGCCCCTGCGGTCGGTACGGACGCAGGGGCACTCGGCTCCGGGGTCATCCCGGGAAGCCTGCCGCGCCCGCCTGCCCGCACGGGCAGGCGGGCGCGGCAGCCGAGGGTCTTCCGTGCCACGTCCCACCGGGAAGCTGCCGACCGACCCGCAGTTCATCGACAAGGCCCGCGACATCGTCGGGCTGTACCTCGCCCCGCCCGGGCGAGCGCTGGCTCTGTGCGTGGACGAGGAGAGCCGGACGCGGGTCATCCGGCCGCACCGCCCCGGTCCTCCCCGTGCCGCCCGCCACCCCGGCGCGGATGAACCACGACTACGTGTGTCACGGCACCACCAGCCTGTCCGCCGCTGGAGCCGTCCAGCGGCGGATTCGACGGCGAGCGCCCGGACCGCTGCTGCCATGGCTGGATCGCATGGTGGAAAGCCGCAGACGTGGTTGCAGGGGCCATGGCGGCCGACCGCGTGATCTGTGAGCTCGCGCGTGTGCCTCTCCGCTGGGCCTGGTCGCGAGCCATACTCGGCCCCGCCGAATGGTGTCGGAAGCAGCCATACCGGTCGGCTGTCGTGCGTCTTTAGGGTCGTCACGTCGTGGGAAAGGCCATGGCGCACAGGTCGGACGATGTGCGCGCCTGGGCCGTTCGGGGCGTACGCGCCCCTTGACGGAGAGGGGCGGTATGGGGCTGGACAAGACGGTCGACAGCATGGACGAGGCGGTGGCGGACATCCCCGAGGGGGCGTCCCTGGCCGTCGGGGGGTTCGGGTTGTGCGGCATACCGAGTGCGTTGATCGCCGCGCTGCTGGAGCGGGGTACGGGTGGTTTCGAGGTCGTCTCCAACAACTGCGGGGTGGACGACTGGGGCCTGGGGCTCCTGCTGCGGGCCGGCCGGATCGCGCGCATGACCAGTTCGTACGTGGGCGAGAACAAGGAGTTCGCCCGCCAGTACCTGAGCGGGGAGCTGGAAGTGGAGCTGGTGCCGCAGGGGACGCTGGCGGAACGGCTGCGCGCCGGCGGGGCGGGCATCCCGGCGTTCTACACGCCGGCCGGTGCCGGGACGCAGATCGGACACGGCGGGCTGCCCTGGCGATACGGCCCGGACGGGCAGGTCGCGGTGGCCTCACCGCCGAAGGAGACACGGGTTTTCGACGGCCGTGAGTATCTGCTGGAAGAGGGCATCAGGACCGATTACGCCCTGGTGCGGGCGACCATCGGGGACCGTCACGGCAACCTGGTGTTCCGCTCCTCGGCCCGCAACTTCAACCCGCTGGCGGCGATGGCCGGTCGCGTCACCGTCGCCGAGGTCGAGCACCTGGTGGAGCCGGGCGAACTGGATCCGGACGAGGTGCACTTGCCGGGGGTGTTCGTGCAGCGGGTGGTTCGGGTCTTTCCCGACGACCCGGCCGCCGAGCGGCGGATCGAACGACGGTGTGTGCGTACCGAGCAGGAAGGCGGTGCCTGACATGGCGCTCACGCGCGAGCAGATGGCGGCCCGGGCCGCCCGCGAACTGGTGGACGGCACCTACGTCAACCTCGGCATCGGCCTGCCCACGCTCATCCCGAACCACCTGCCGCCGGGCGTCGAGGTGGTGCTGCAGTCCGAGAACGGCATCCTCGGCGTCGGCCCGTACCCGCTCGAGGACGAGATCGACTCGGACCTGATCAACGCGGGCAAGGAGACGGTGACGGTGCTGCCCGGGGCGTCCTTCTTCGACTCCGCGCTGTCCTTCGGCATGATCCGCGGCGGCCACATCGACACCGCCGTGCTGGGTGCCATGCAGGTGGCGTCCTCCGGGGACCTGGCCAACTGGATGGTTCCGGGAAGGATGGTCAAAGGCATGGGCGGCGCCATGGACCTGGTGCACGGGGCGCGCCGGGTGATCGTGCTGATGGAGCACACCGCCAAGGACGGCAGCCCCAAGCTCGTCGCGAAGTGCGATCTGCCGTTGACCGGCACGGGCGTCGTGCAGCGCGTCATCACCGACCTCGCCGTCATCGACATCACCCCCGACGGCTTCTCGCTGACCGAACTCGCCCCGGGAGTCGGCGTCGACGACGTGCGCGCCGCGACAGGCGCCGATCTGCTCGTGCCCGCACATCTGGAAGCTCCTGCCGGCGTCTGACTAGCAGACGCCTCCCGGCGGTACAACCCCTCCGCGTTCCCGTCGTGACCGGCAGGCTGTGGGGCTTCCTGCCATACCGTGGCTCGCCGGCCGCCCCTACGGTGCCGGACACCGGGTCGCTCCGGCCGGATCAGGCCACGGGAGCGCCCGGTGTCCCCCCACGACACCGAGGGAGCCGCCATGCAGCCGCCGCCATTTCGGGGAACCGCCGCCCCGCTGTCCCGTATCCCCTCCGTACCGCCCGCCGATCCGATGCCGCGCACGTCGCGGCATGTGCGGCGCGGACGGGCGT
This sequence comes from Streptomyces sp. NTH33, assembly GCF_003236365.1. Taxonomy (GTDB): domain Bacteria; phylum Actinomycetota; class Actinomycetes; order Streptomycetales; family Streptomycetaceae; genus Streptomyces. The sequence continues at coordinate 4,030 of NZ_POTZ01000042.1, read as the reverse complement.
CCCGTCTCGTGGCTGTCGTGGCCCTCGTCCTCGCGGCAGCCCTGGCCGGTCCGGCACCGACCGCCCACGCCGCGGTCGGCCTGACCAGGGTCACCGGTTTCGGAGCCAATCCGGGCCAGTTGAACATGTACGTCTACCGGCCCGCGTCCCCGCCCGCCCAGCCGGCGGTGGTGTTCGCGCTGCACGGCTGCACCCAGGACGCCCAGACGTACGCCGACAACTCCGGTCTGCCCGAACTCGCCGACCGGTACGGGTTCCTGGTGGTGTTCGCCGAGACGACGACGTCGAACAACCTGAACAAGTGCTTCAACTGGTTCCAGACCACCGACAACCGCAGGGGGCAGGGCGAAGCCGCGTCGATCCGCCAGATGGCCGCGCACACCGTCTCCGCCTACGGTGCGGACGCCCGGCGCACCTACGTCACCGGACTGTCCGCCGGCGGCGCCATGACGTCGGTGATGCTCGCCACCTACCCGGACGTCTTCCGGGCCGGAGCGGTCGTCGCGGGGCTGCCCTACGGTTGCGCCAACGACGTCAGTGCCGCCTACACCTGCATGAACCCCGGAACCGACCTGACCCCGGCCCAATGGGCCCAGCGGGTCCGCGACGCCCATCCCTCGTGGTCCGGCCCCTGGCCGCGCGTGGCCGTCTGGCACGGCGACAAGGACACCACCGTCGTGCCGCGCAACGCCGACGAACTGCGGGACCAGTGGACCGCACTGCACGGCCTGTCCCAGACGCCGACCCGCACGTCCGCCATCGGCCCGAACTCCACCCGGCACGAGGAGTACGCCGCCGCGGACGGCTCGGTGGCCGTCGAGGTGAACCGGGTCCCGGGCATCGGGCACGGCACACCGGTCGATCCCGGCAGCGGGGCTCAGCAGTGCGGCAGCACCAGGGCCGCCTACTTCCTCGGCTCCATCTGCTCCAGCTACTGGATCACCCAGTTCTTCGGCCTGCAGGGTTCCGGCCCCGAGCCCGGTGCGCTGCCCGCCCCGACCGGCCTGGCCACGACCGGTGCCACCGACACCACCATCAGCCTGCGCTGGAACCCGGTCGACGGCGCGGGCGGCTACGTCGTCCACCGCGACGGTGCCCCGCTCGCCACGGCGGACTCCACGTCCTACACCGACACCGGCCTGACCGCGGGCTCCTCCCACACCTACGCGGTCGCCGCCCGCGACGCCGGCGGCAGAACGGGACAGCTCTCCGGCACGGTCACCGCGCGGACCACCGGCACCGCGGCCGCCTGCTGGACCGCCACCAACCACGCCCACGTCCAGGCGGGACGCGCGACGACCAGCGGCGGCTACACCTACGCCAAGGGCTCCCAGCAGAACATGGGCCTGTACAACACGTTCGTCACCCACACCCTGAAGGAGTCACCCGCCGGCTACTTCACCCTCGCGGACGGAACCTGCCCCTGACACGGGACCGGTCACGGCCGCGGACGCTTCCCTCAGCCTCCACGGTCATGTGCCCGTCATGGTGGCGGCCCACCTGAGAGAAGCCGCCGCCGTGGCGGGCACACACATGTTCCCGTGCGGTGCTTGCCGCCTAGCCTCCAGCCCGTTCGTCCATCGCCGCCCGCTGGAGGCTTTCCATGGCTCTGCCCATCGGTATCACTTCGAGCCGGAGAGGGCGCACCGCACTCGGTGCTCTCGCCCTGGCCGCTGCCGCGGCCCTGCTCCCCTCATCGGCCTCGGCCCGGCCGGCCCCCGACCGCGCCGCCGGCCACTGCGCCAACCAGTCCCACCTGCGTGTGCCGGGTGCCGCCCATCAGCAGGCCGACTGCCTGGGAGAGCTGACCACGGCGGGAACCGTGGGATCCGGCCACACCGACCCGGCCGACTGGGCCGGCCTCACCCCCAAGGACCTCGCGGTGCCCGAAGGGGTGCCGGGTATTCAGATCGACGGCTACTTCCCCGACTCCTCGACCACCAACACCAACCACGGCTGGAACCACGACGCGCAGTTCGTCATCCGGCTGCCCGACCGCTGGAACGGCGGCCTGGTCGTGGCCGGTACCCCCGGCAACCGTGAGCAGTACGCCAACGACCGGGCCATCGCCGACTGGGTGCTCGCCCGCGGCTACGCCTACGCCGCCACCGACAAGGGCAACACCGGTCTCGACTTCCACCGCGACGGCTCCCGGCCCGGTGACGCCGTCGCCGAATGGAACACCCGGCTCACCCAGCTGACCCGCGCCGCCCGCGCGGTGGTCGCCCAGCGCTACCACCGGCCGCCCGCGCGCACCCTGGTCACCGGGATGTCCAACGGCGGCTACCTCGTGCGCTGGCAACTGGAGAACCACCCGGAGTTGTACGACGGCGGCGTCGACTGGGAGGGCACCCTCTGGCACGCGGAGGGCCCCAACCTGTTCACCTTCCTGCCGCCCGCCCTGCGTCACTACCCCGCCTACGCGGCGGGCGGCCCCGACGCCGACCAGGCACGCGAGGAACTGCACCGCGCGGGCTTCCCGGCCGGCTCGGAGTTCCTGTGGCCCTTCCACCACCAGGTCTACTGGGACCTGACCCAGCGCATCTACCGCGAGGAGTTCGACCCCTCCTTCGACGGCGCGACGGAGGCCGGCACGCCGTACTGCGCCCCCGGGACCGCCGGCTGCGACGCCGACTACGACTACGCCACCCGTCCTGCCGAGGTCCACCAGGCCGTGGAACGCATCGCGCTGACCGGCCGCATCGGCAAACCGCTGATCACCCTCCACGGCACCCTGGACGTCCTGCTGCCCATCAGCAAGGACTCCGACGTCTACTCCCGCATGATCCGTGCATCGGGCCGCGGCCACCTGCACCGCTACTACCGCATCGAGGACGGCACGCACACCGATTCCCTCGTCGACAGCTTCCCCGACCGGCTCCGGCCCCTGCTGCCGTGCCACCGCTCGGCCTTCACCGCCCTGGAGACCTGGCTCACCACCGGGCACCGTCCGCCGGCGAACCACACCGTCGCCCGGCCCGAAGGCGCCACTCCGGCGAGCCTGCTCACCAGCTGCCGTCTCGACGGGTGACCACCCGGCGGCCGGGGCCCTACGCCACGGCTCTACGCCACGGCCACCGCGCGCCCTGCCCGACCGAACACCTCGCCCCATGGCGTCACCCGCTACAGATCAAGACATCATTGTGGTGGCCGCATACATAGGTGTGACGTGGCGGCGTCCCTACTGTTTCCGGCCATGACAAGCGAATTCCGTCCTCCCACCGTCCGCCCGGCGCCCACGGGCGCCGGCGTGGACCTGACGTCCCGGGCCGCCCTGGTCACCGGCGGCGGCAGCGGTATCGGCAGGGCGTGCGCCGCGGCGCTGGCCGCGGCGGGCGCCACGGTGCACGTGGTCGACCGGAACGCCGAGGCGGCCAAGGCGGTCGCCGCCGAGGTCGGCGGTGAGGCGCACATCGCCGACCTGGCCGACCCGGCTGCGATCGACGCGCTGCCGGCCGAGGTCGACGTCCTGGTCAACAATGCCGGCCTGCAGCACGTGGCGCCCGTGACGGAGTTCCCGCCGGAGCGGTTCGCCCTCATCCAGCAGGTCATGGTCACCGCCCCGTTCCTGCTGATGCGCCGCAGCCTGCCGCACATGTACGCGCAGGGCTGGGGACGGGTGATCAACATCTCCAGCGTCCACGGACTGCGGGCCAGCGCCTACAAGTCGGCCTACGTCGCCGCCAAACACGCGCTGGAGGGCCTGAGCAAGGTGGTCGCGATCGAGGGCGCCCCCCACGGGGTGACCAGCAACTGCGTCAACCCCGGCTACGTCCGCACCCCCCTGGTGGAGAACCAGGTCCGCGACCAGGCCACCGCCCACGGGATCAGCCCCGAGGACGTCCTGACCGATGTGCTGCTGACCCGCTCACCCATCAAGCGCCTGCTGGAGACGGAGGAGGTCGCCGCGGCCGCGCTGTGGCTGTGCGCCGACCACAGCGGCTACATCAACGGCATCTCCCTGCCCCTCGACGGCGGCTGGGGAGCCAACTGACCCGGCACCCTGGCACCTTGGACGACGCCCACGCTC
>NZ_POTZ01000429.1 GCF_003236365.1 Streptomyces sp. NTH33 | reverse complement strand
CTGAAAACCCTCGGAGCCGACAACATCGCCAAGACCACCCGGGCGATCCGCGACGAGCCCCACCGGGCACTCCCCATCCTGGGCATCACCAACGATCCGGACACCTACGGAACTTGATCAAACCCTGCCGTGAGGATGCGCTGGTAGTCCACCGACAGCACCGATCAGGCCAACCCCTCACGTCACACGGACACCTGCGACCTGGGCTGGGCTCCACCGCATCCCGGGGCGGCGACTGCGCGTCCACCTCCCGCGGATCCGGGGCCGTCTCCAAGTCCGCGTCATTAAGGGGGACGAGCATGCCAGTCGACACTCCCCGGATTCCTCCCGTATAGCCTGGGGAAATGCTGAGGGAGGTCACCGCAACCCGCTACGTCGAACCCCTGCGCTCCGGCGGCTCCGTGCCCGGGGTCGTCGAGGCCGACGACCTGGGGACGTACGTCGTGAAGTTCACCGGCTCCGCGCAGGGGCGCAAGGCGCTGGTCGCCGAGGTGATCGTGGGGGAGCTGGCGCGGGCGCTCGGGCTGCGGTTCCCCGAGCTGGTCCTCGTGCACTTCGACCCCGGGCTCGCCGCGCACGAGCCGCACCAGGAGGTGCGCGACCTGCTCGACGCCAGCCCGGGTGTCAATCTCGGCATGGACTACCTGCCGGGGGCGAAGGACTTCACCCCGGAGGTGGCGAAGACCTTCCCGGTGGACCCGCTGGAGGCCGGGCGGATCGTCTGGCTGGACGCGCTGACGGTGAACGTCGACCGCACCGTCCACAGCTCCAACCTGATGATCTGGCCGACGTTCGGCACCGCGCCGCCGCGCCTGTGGCTGATCGACCACGGCGCCGCGCTGGTCTTCCACCACCGCTGGGACACCTCGGACCCGGGGAAGTCCTACGACTTCCGCCACCACGCCCTCGGCTCCCACGCCCCCGACGTCCGCGCCGCCGACGCCGAACTGGCCCCCAGGGTGACCCGCGAGCTGCTGCGGACCGTCCTCGCCGAGGTGCCGGACGACTGGCTCGCCGAGGAGCCCGGCTTCGCCACCCCGGACCAGGCCCGCGGCGCCTACGTCGACTACCTCGCCGCCCGCGTCCGGGCGTCCCCGGCCTGGCTGCCCACCGACTTCCCCAGCCGCCGGGAGCTGGCGGCCGAGGAGGCCCGGCGGGCGGCGCGGACCCGGCAGGGCCGGCCCGACTGGCTCAAGCGGGTACCGGACCTGCACGGCAAGCCGGCCGCCGAGCAGGACTGGTCGGCCCACCTGGGGTGAGGGTCAGCCCTCCAGCTGCTCGTACGCCGGCAGGGTCAGGAAGTCGGCGTAGTCCTGGTCGAGGGAGACCCGCAGGAGCAGGTCGTGGGCCTGCTGCCAGTGGCCGGCGGCGAAGGCCTCGTCGCCGATCTCCCGGCGGATACCGTCCAGTTCCTCGGCGGCGACCCTGCGGACCAGTTCCGGCGTGGCCTTCTCGCCGTTCTCGAACTCCACGCCCGCGTCGACCCACTGCCAGATCTGCGAGCGGGAGATCTCGGCGGTGGCCGCGTCCTCCATGAGGTTGAAGATCGCGACCGCGCCCAGGCCGCGCAGCCAGGCCTCGATGTAACGGGTGCCGACCTGGACGGCGTTGACCAGTCCCGCGTACGTCGGCTTCGCGTCGAGGGAGTCGACGGCGATCAGGTCGGCGGCCTCGACGTGGACGTCCTCGCGCAGCCGGTCCTTCTGGTGGGGCCTGTCGCCGAGGACCTTGTCGAAGGACTCCCGGCAGATCGGCACCAGGTCGGGGTGGGCGACCCAGGAGCCGTCGAAGCCGTCGCCGGCCTCGCGGTCCTTGTCGGCGCGGACCTTCTCGAAGGCCACCTTGTTGACCTCGGCGTCCCGGCGGGAGGGGATGAAGGCCGCCATGCCGCCGATCGCGTGCGCGCCGCGCCTGTGGCAGGTGCGTACCAGGAGTTCGGTGTAGGCGCGCATGAACGGGGCCGTCATCGTCACCGAGTTGCGGTCCGGCAGGACGAACTTCGCCCCGCAGTCACGGAAGTTCTTGATGAGGGAGAACAGGTAGTCCCAGCGGCCCGCGTTCAACCCCGAGGCGTGGTCGCGCAGTTCGTAGAGGATCTCCTCCATCTCGTACGCGGCCGTGATCGTCTCGATCAGGACGGTGGCGCGGATCGTGCCCCGCGGGATGCCCAGGTGGTCCTGCGCGAGGACGAACACGTCGTTCCACAGGCGCGCCTCCAGGTGGGACTCCGTCTTCGGCAGGTAGAAGTACGGGCCCTTGCCGCGGTCGAGCAGGCGCCGGACGTTGTGGAAGAAGTACAGACCGAAGTCGACGAAGGCGCCGGGCACCTGGGTGCCGTCGGCGTCGACGAGGTGACGTTCGTTCAGGTGCCAGCCGCGCGGACGCGTGACGACCGTGGCGAGTTCCTCGTCCGGGTGCAGGGCGTAGGTCTTGCCGGACACGGCGTCCGTGAAGTCGATGTTCCTGGTGTAGGCGTCGATCAGGTTGAGCTGGCCGAGGACGACGTTCTCCCAGGTGGGGGAGGAGGCGTCCTCGAAGTCGGCGAGCCAGACCCGCGCGCCCGAGTTGAGCGCGTTGATGGTCATCTTGCGGTCGGTGGGGCCGGTGATCTCCACCCGGCGGTCGTTCAGGGCCTCGGGGGCCGGGGCGACCTTCCAGGAGTCGTCCGCGCGGATCGCGGCCGTCTCGGGGAGGAAGTCCAGGGTGGAGGTGCGGGCGATCTCGGCACGGCGCTCGGCGCGGCGGGCGAGGAGTTCGTCGCGGCGCGGCGTGAACCGCCGGTGCAGCTCGGCCACGAAGGCGAGCGCCGCGTCGGTGAGGACCTCGTCCTGCCGGGGCAGGGACTCGGCTCCGACGACGGCCAGGGGGGACGGCGCTGGTGCGGACATGAGCGGTCACTTCCTTCGGAGGGAGCTGCTTACACGTTTCCTCTCGCTTTCCTCTCACCCAAGGTGTCCCAGGTCGGCCTCGGTGTCGATGTCGTACGGCTGTGCCACGTCGCCGCACTCGACGAGGGTGACGGACTCCTCGTGCGCCCTCAGGTAGGCGCGTGCCCCCCGGTCGCCGGTCGCACTCGCCGCGATGCCCGCCCAGTGGGCCGCGCCGAGCAGGACGGGGTGGCCGCGCACCCCTTCGTACGCCGCCGAGACCAGCGACGTCTCGTCCCGGTACGCCGCACGCACCCGGGCCACCGCCTCGACGCCCACGCCGGGCTGGTCGACCAGAAGGACCAGGGCCGCCCGGGCTTCCGTACCGGCCAGAGAGTCCAGGCCGGCCCGCAGCGAGGAGCCCATGCCCCGCTCCCACTCCGGGTTGTCCACGAGCACGCAGTCCTCCAGCCGCGCCCGCTCCCGTACGTCACCGGCCCGCGCGCCCAGCACCACGTGGACGCGCTCGCAGCCGGCCGCCCGCAGGACCCCGGCCGCGTGCTCCACCAGCGGCCGGCCCCGGTGCTCGAGCAGCGCCTTGGGGCGCCCCCCGAGCCGCCGCCCGCCGCCGGCGGCCAGCACCAGCCCGGCCACCTCGTGTTTCGTCCGTGTCATGACTCCTGCATACCTGACGGCCCGTCGGCCGCACGGTGTTCGCAAGGCTGAATTTCGGTCCTCGCGGTGGCGCACCCCGCCCGGGTGGCGTTTACTGACCCGTCCGGGACTGTGCACGAGGGAGTGCCAGGGGGAGGACGGGCCGTGTTGCGGAGCTTGGGGCAGAGGCCGGTGACCGGCAGCGGTGAGGACCCGAGGGTGGCGGAGCTGCGTACCGCCGTGTCCCGATTGCGTCGCGAACTCGCCGCGCATCCCGTGGAGTTCCCCGACCGGTCGATAGCCGAGGCCGAACTCGCCGCCCTCGCCGCGATGGCCGCCCACGGTCGTCCCGAGATCCCGCGCCTGCGCCGCTCCCTGCTGCTGATCGCCGGGTCGATCGGCTCGGTCAGCGCCCTGAGGGGCGGGCTGTCGAAGGTGCGGGCCGCGGTGGACCTGTTCGGGAAGCCGCCGCGCCGCTGAGCACCGCCGGCCCCGGTTCACGGCCTCAGGCGCCGGATGTCACGGCCCCAGGCGCCGGATGAGCCCCTGCTCGGTGGCCGCCGCCACCGCCGCCGTGCGCGAGTCGACGCCCAGCTTGGCGTAGATGTGCACCAGGTGGGACTTCACCGTGGCCTGGCTCAGGAACAGGCGCTTGCTGATCTCCAGGTTGGACAGGCCCTCCCGGACCAGTTCCAGCACCTCCAGCTCACGGCGGCTGAGGGCGGCGGCGGGGGTGCGCATGCGGTCCATCAGACGGTGGGCGACCGCGGGAGCCAGGGCCGAGCGGCCGGAGGCGGCGGTGCGCACCGCGGCGGCCAGCTCCTGGGGCGGGGCGTCCTTGAGCAGGTAGCCCGCCGCACCGGCCTCGACCGCGGCGAGGATGTCCGCGTCGGTGTCGTACGTCGTCAGCACCAGCACGCGCGGTGCTCCGGGCCGGGCGGTGATCGCCGCCGTCGCCTCCGCGCCGTGCGCGCCGCCGGCGCCGAACTGCAGATCCATCAGCACCACGTCGACGCCGCCCGCGGCGGCCAGCTCCACGGCCCGCTCGGCCGTCGGCGCCTCCGAGACGATCTCGAAGTCGGGCTCGGCGGACAGGACGGCTCTCAGGCCCGCGCGGACCACGGGGTGGTCGTCAGCCAGCAGCAGCCGGATCGTCATGCGCGGTCTCCGGGGTCCGGGTAGGGCAGGGTGACCGCGACCGCCGTGCCCTGGCCGGGCGCCGACTCCACGGTGAACGTCCCGCCCAGCGCCTCGGCGCGCGAGCGCATCGCGGGCAGCCCGAAACCGCCGTCCACCGCGCCGCCGGACCGTCGTACGGCGGCCCCCACGGCCTCGGGGTCGAAGCCGACCCCGTCGTCCACGACGTCCAGCGCCACCGCCGTGTCCATGAAACTCAGGGTGATCTCCGCGCGGTGCGCGCGGGCGTGCCGCCGCGCGTTGCCGAGCGCGGACTGGGCGATCCTGAGCAGCGCCACCTCGTAGGGGGTGGGCAGCTCGACCGGGGTGCCGCTCACCGAGAAGCGGGCCCTGGGCGGGGCCGCCGCGCCCGAGGAGAGCCGTTCCAGGGCGCCGGCCAGGGAGCCGCGCTCCAGGCCGGGCGGGGTCAGGGCGTGCACGAAGCGGCGCGCCTCGGCGAGGTTGTCCTGCGCGGTGGCGCGGGCCTGCTCGATGTGCGCGGCGGCCGGGGAGCCGTCGGGCAGCGCGCGCTGGGCGGCGCGCAGCAGCAGCTGGATGCTGGACAGGCCCTGGGCGAGGGTGTCGTGGATCTCCCGGGCCAGCCGCTCCCGTTCGGCGAGCGTGCCCGCGGTGCGCTCGGCGTGGGCGAGCTCGGCCCGGGTGGCCACCAGCTCCTCGATCAGCTCGCGGCGCCGCTCGCTCTCCCGGTACAGGGCCTCGTAGCCGAGGACCGTGGCGACGGCGACCGCCGCGCCGAGCAGCGGGCCGATGAACGCGCCCGCGGTGACCTGCTGCCCGCGCCCGACGAAACCGGCGATGGCCGCCACCGCGGTCGCGGCGACCGCGGGCAGGCTCCAGCGCACCGGTAGCAGGTGCAGGTGCAGGAAGTACAGCGGGAAGGCCGCCCACAGGGCCTCGGGGGAGAGCGCGAGCAGCACCAGCCAGGCCGCGCTGAGCACGGCCAGCCACACCGCCGCCGCGCGCCGGGAGCGCCGTACCGCCGGGCTCAGCACACCCCACGCGAACACCGCGCCCGTGCCGAGCGCCGCCGCCACCGCGGCCGTGCCGGGCGCGCGGACCGCGGCGAGCGCCAGCAGGCCCGCGAACAGCGCGTACAGGCACAGGCGCAGGGCGGCGACGACGGGGGAGTGGGGGCGGACGTCCATGACGCGTCCAGGGTAGGCG
>NZ_POTZ01000428.1 GCF_003236365.1 Streptomyces sp. NTH33 | reverse complement strand
CAGGTCATGATGCCGCCCGACCGCCGTCCACGTGCACAGCACGGGCGCGAGCGGGGAGGCAGCACGGAAGCCCCGTCGTCGACGATCAAGCTCCTGACCTGGCCGGATGATTTATCGGCACCCGCAGGGCCAGCCACACCACGACGGCCACACCCGCTGCCGCCAGCAGCACCTTGCGGTTGTCCCGCGCCAGCTGCGCCCCCTGGGCGGTCTTCTCCCGCACCGGCTCGGGCGCCTTCTCGTCCCACAGCTGACCGGCCTGGGCGGCCGTGGCCCGGGCCTGCCCGGCGGCCTGGGCGGCCTTGTCCTTGACCGGCTCGGGCAACCGGTCCTGCGCCTGGTGGGCCAGGTCGGCGGCCTTCGCTTTCAGTTCCCCGGCCTTGAGGGCGACTTACTCCTTCAGCTCGCCGGCCTTCGCTGCAGCCTGCTCCTTGACCTCGGCGGCCTTCTCCTGGGCGCGCGCCTTGACGTCGGTCTTCGCTGCGAGCGCCTCGACCGTCTCTCCAAGCTCGGTCCGGGTCTGCTCAACCTGCTCGCGCAGTTCCTCAGGGCTGGAGGCGGTGGGTTCGTCGTGAGGCGGCTGGGTCATCGGTGTGCGCTCTCCTTGATCTCGGCCACGTCGGCCTTCACGTTCTCGACCGTCTGCTCGGGCGTGGGCGGCGCTGCCTGGTCGACCTGCTTCTTTCCACTCATGGCCATCACCGCGGCGATCACACCCAGCACCGCTGTGACGATCAGCCCAGCTGCCCACACCGGCAGCGCCACCGCCAGGGCGGCGATCACGGTGGCGACCAGCGCCTGCGCCATCAGGAAGCCGACCACGCCGGCGCCGCCGAACAGGCCGCCACCCTTGCCGTAGTGCTTGCCCTTCTTCTTCATCTCCGCCTGCGCCAGGCGCAGTTCGCCGCGCACCAGCTCGGTCAGCTGCTGCGAGGCCCGCTGCACCAGCTCGCCCACCGGCTCCTGGCCCAAGCGGTCCGCACTCGGGCCAGCATGGTGCGGCTGCGTACTCGACACGGCGGTCACCTCCCGTCCCTCTGAGTTCCGCAGGCCGGACTGCGTCATGCGCCCGACCATCCGATGGGCCCGCGAGTACCCCGAGGGGACGAGCTCAGGGCGGGCGGTGTGGTCTGATCGCAGGGACGCGGTGCTGCGGGGTTTGACCCGCTCGTACGTGCGTTTGGTCGCAGGCGGCGGCTACTCGACCCCGGAAGCCTGCGTCGCAGCGAGGGACAGCGTCGACGGGACCGCGCAGAGGCAGACGAACAAGGGGTTGGTCGCGATGACCGTCGCGACACAGCAGGGCGGCGGAGGCGGTTCCAGCGGCCTCTACGACGTACTGGAACTCATTCTCGACCGCGGGCTGGTGATCGACGCGTACGTGCGGGTCTCCCTTCTCGGTGTCGAGATACTCAAAATCGACGTACGGATCGTCGTCGCCAGCGTCGACACCTACCTCCGCTTCGCCGAGGCGTGCAACCGCCTCGACCTGGAAGCGGGGCCGCACAAGCCGGCCGGGCTCACGGAGCTCACGCAGTCCGGCGCCCGCGGCAAGACCAAGGGCGCCCTGTCCGGCGCCGCGGAGACGATCGCCGAGGCCTTCCAGCAGGCACGTGACGAGGGCCGGGAGCGTCAGGGCGACCGGGCCGCGCGCGGGTGAGGGGAATGAGAGATGAGCACCTACGTCTACGGGATCATCCGCGCCTCACACTCCCCCCTCCGCCAGGACATGGACGGCGTCGGAGACCCCCCGCGGCCGGTACGTGTGCTGCGCCAGGGCGAGCTGGCCGCGATCGTCAGTGACGCCCCCGATCAGCTGCGGCCCAAGCGCCGTGATCTCCTCGCCCACCAGCGTGTACTGGACGAAGCCGGAGCGGGTGGCGTGGTCCTGCCGATGCGGTTCGGCAGCGCCTCTCCGGACGACGACACGGTGACCTGGGTGCTCGCCGAGCGTGCGGAGCACTTCCTCGAGCGGCTGCGGGCACTGGATGGCACAGCGGAGTACAACATCAAGGCCAACCACGACGAAGAGGCCGTGCTCCGCCTGGTCATGGCGGACCATGACGACATCCGGTCCCTGGCGGAAGCGAACCGCGAGACCGGCGGCGGCACGCAGGAGCAGAAGATCCGGCTCGGGGAGATGATCGCCGCCGCCGTCCAGGCACGCGAGGCGACTGACGCGGAGCTGCTTCAGCAGGCGCTGGAGCCGATGGCCGAGGCGGTCAGCGCCGGGCCGCAGAGCACCGGCTGGCTGGCCAACCTCTCCTTCCTGGTGGGCCGCGGTTCAGCGGAGCAATTCCTGGCCGCGGTCGACGAATTCCGCCAGGAACATCCGTACCTCGAGCTGCGGGTCAACGGCCCGCTGCCGCCCTACAGCTTTGTCGACACCCCCTCGTTGCAGCACGTCGAAGGCGGAACCGCGGAAGCGTTCGGAGCCGCGGCAGCCCAGCCAAACGGGTAAGGAGTCGCGAACCGTCCGGAACGGCAACCCACCCGTTGCGGGTGATGTCCGTTGCGGCCCGGCTCAGCGTGAGGCTATGCCCGGCGGAAGCGCGGCACGCGGATACGAATTCCGTGTCGCCAGCTGCGTCCCGGAGGCCGTCGCAGAAGCGTTCCCCGAGTTGGAGGCTGTGGTAATCGGCAAACATGCGGTGTTCTACGGCGACGTCATCGACGAGGCGCACCTGTTCGGCCTGCTGGCCCGCTTCCGATGCTCGGTCTGCGGATCGTGGAGATGCGACCGCTCCCCTCAGCTTAAAGGCCGGTGGCGCAGGATCAGGCGCGGGGCGCGGTGGGTGAGCCAGGCGCTGGCCAGGCCGATGGCGGCGCCGGTGGCTACGTCGCTGGGGTAGTGGGCGCCGCTTTGCACCCGCTCGAGCGCCACCATGGCGGCGGGCAGGGCGCACGCTGCGCCGGCGGCCGGCCATGTGGGTGCGATGGCGGCGGTGAAGGCCACCGCGGCGGCGGTGTGTCCGGAGGGAAAGGAGGAGGAGTCGGGGCGGTCGTCGGCCTCGTCGTGGGGGAACCACTGCTTCGGTGGCCGGGGCCGGTCGGCCAGTTGCTTGCACAGGCCGTTCGAGATCAGCTGCGCCACGGCCAGGGCGGTCAGGCCGGAGGCCGCCGCCTTGCGGCCGCGCCACCCGCCCAGCCACGCCATCGCGGCGGCGGCGCCGCACCACAGCTTCGTGCTCTCGGCGGTCTCCTCCACCGCAGAGAGAACCTTGCCGACGCCGGGCGGGATGCGGGAGGCCGCCTGCTTGGTCAACGACCGGTCAGCGTCGCGCAATCCCGCCAGAAGCCTCATGGGAGGCAAGTATCCCGAGGCCACCGCCCTACACCCAAGATCATCGGGTGGCGGATCACATCCCGCCCAGGCGGCGCCGGTCCTCCTCGTCCCACTTCCGGGTGTCGCGCGGCTGGGTGTAGGGCGCTGTCACGTTGTTGAGTGTGTGAGTGCCTGATGGTGTGTCAGGGGTGGTGGGGCCGGGTTCCGGCTCCGTGCTCAGGCCGCGGCAGGCAGGCCGGCGACGCCGGTGACCTGGTCCCAGATGGCGAAGCGGGTGGTCATCTCGGTGCGGTAGTCGGTGGCGGTCATCAGGTGGCGGCGGGGTCGGAAGTGGAGTGAGATGCCGCTGAACGCGGCCAGGAACCGCTGGGCTCCGCCGACGGAGCGGAAGCCTTTCATGGCGCGTTCGCGCTGCCGGGTGGGCTGATGACTGTTCTCGGCGCGGTTGTTCAGGCCCTTATGCGAGCGGTGCTCGACACAGGGCATGACCTCGCGGTGGGCCGCGCCGTAGGAACGGAGCTTGTCGGTGACGATCACTCGCGGCACCGCCCGGGTCTTCTGCATCAGGCGGCGGAAGAAGCGTCTGGCGGCGGCCTTGTCCCGGCGGCTCTGCAGGAGGATGTCGAGCACGTTGCCGTCCTGGTCGACGGCCCGCCACAGGTACTGCTGCTCCCCGTTGACCTTCACGAAGACCTCGTCCAAGTGCCACTTGTCCCCGGGCCGGGGCCGCCTCCGGTGCAGGCCGTTGGCGTAGCTCTGCCCGAACTTCGCGCACCAGCGGCGGACCGTCTCATAGGAGAGGCGCACACCGCGCTCGAGCATCAGCTCCTCGACCTCGCGGAAGCTGAGCGGGAAGCGGAAGTACAGCCACACGCAGTGCGCGATGATCTCCACCGGGTACCGGTGCCCCTGGTACGACGGCGGCGCGCTGTCCACGAACGACCCCTCCCAGCACGCCCAACCCGAAGATCATCCCGCCCGGTCAGTCAACGTGACAGTGCCGTCGGAACAGCCGGCGGCGCCTTCCAGAAGCTGGACCGCGACTGCGGACCGTCTCCGGCAGACCGCACGTCCGGGTCAGCCCTGATGGCGGGCAGACCAAGATCCGGCGAGGGTGGAGTGGTGATCGACGTTGCAGTCGGCCGGCCCCCTCTGTCGTCCTCCGAAGGAGCACCGTCATGTCCGGACGCAATACCTGGATCCGCAGCCTGCACGATCTGGGCCTGGCAGCCTGGTTCGGCGGCTCACTCATGGGCGCGACCGGCCTCAACGGCGCGGCCGAAGACGAAGGCGGAACCGACGAGACCAGGGCACGCATCGCTTCGTCGGGCTGGGCGAAGTGGGCACCGGTCAACGCCGCCGCCATCGGCGCGCACCTGTTCGGCGGGGGTGGGTTGCTGGCCGTAAACGCCCACCGGGTCGCCACGCAGCAGGGCGTGGCCGCCTCCACCATGGCCAAGACCGTCGTCACCGCCGCGGCCCTGGCCGCCACCGCCTACGCCCGCGTCCTCGGCAAGAAGATCGAACTGGCCTCCTCCCAGGATCCTGAGGAGCGCGAGAAGACGGCCCGGCACCCCGTCGACCTCGACCAGGCGCGGCGTCAGCTGGCTTGGGCCCAGTGGGCGGTACCGGCGCTGACCGGATGCCTGGTCGTGCTCAACGCTCTGCACGGCGAACAGCAGCGTCCTGCCGAGCAGCTGCACGGGATGTGGGAGCGAGCCCGCTCCGCCTACCGGCGCTGACCAGCACAAACACCGAGCCGTGATACCGATCGGCACCCCATTGACCTGGCGATTCATCAAACACGTCAGTGCCGTATCGGCAACCGGTGTCAGCGGCACCACACCGGCCGTCACCATCCCGACCAGGGCCCACACCACCCCGGGTCACTGACCTTGATGTTTAACCTCGGCGGTTCACCTGACCCGCTGATCTTGGTTCGTTCCCGGGACAGCAGGACGGCCGTTCTTCACGCTTCGAGGTGTCGAGCAACGTCGCGTGAAGGAACGGCCGCTGGTGAGAGGGCGTTAAGTCCCGTTCCAGATGATCTGGTGTCGCCCGTTCGTGGGTGATGGGACGGTTCCGCCCCCGTGTCATGTCGTGTGCATGATGGGGTGGCTGGCATGGAACGGATGCCGTACGCAACCGACTTGACCGACGAGCAGTGGGCGTTGATCGAACCGCTGGTCACCGGGTGGAAGCAGGAGCGGGTGGCGCGGTCGGCGACCGGGGACCCCGGGACCTGTGATCTCCGGGAGGTCGTGAACGCGATCTTCTACCAGAACCGGACGGGCTGTCAGTGGCGGCTCCTGCCGCACGATCTCCCGGCCTGGTCGGCGGTGTTCTACTACTTCACGCTGTGGCGCGAGGACGGCCTCGACCAGCGGATCCAGGAGATTCTGCGCTGCCAGGTGCGGGAGCGGTCCAGACGATTAGAGGACCCGTCCCTGGTGATCATCGACACCCAGTCCGTCCGCGTGGCGGCCGGGGTGCCGAAGAAGACGACGGGACTGGATGCGAACAAGAAGACGCCCGGCCGCAAGCGCGGGCTCGCCGTGGACGTCATGGGCCTGATCATCGGCGTGGTGGTCCTGGCCGCGAGCGCACACGACAACGAGGCCGGCATCGCCC
>NZ_POTZ01000427.1 GCF_003236365.1 Streptomyces sp. NTH33 | reverse complement strand
CCCTGCGCCCACCGCTGGACGGACCCCCGTTCACCGCGGCCGAGCGGGCCCTGCTGAAGGGCTCGGACGCATCCTCCGAAGGAGTTTCCTGACCCCTCCGTCCGGCAGCCGCGACACGCGGAACCACGGGGCGCGAGCAGAGTCCTCGGTCAGATTTTGATCACTCGGACGCCCGTGCCGCACAGCATGCGGAGGTCCTCGGGATCCGAGGTCAGGATGGTCGCAGGGACGGGTGAGGCGAGCGCGGTGGCGGCCACGAGGGCGTCGAGGGCGTACTGGTGGCCGTGCAGTCCGGCTGTGGCGAGGAGCTTGCTCGCGTGGCGGGCGATGGCCTCGGTGGGCGGGATGATGTCGACGCGGGAGACGGCGTAGTCGAAGCGGGCCCGGTGGGTCCTGGGGTCGCGGGCTTCGACGGGAGTCACCGAGCTGGTGACGACGCGGATGTCCTCGGCCTCGGCGGCGGCGAGCCACTCGGTGAGCTCGGGCGTGCGCCGTACGAGACCAGACAGGCCCTCGCGGTCCAGGACGAGCGTGCCGCTCACGCGGCGTCCGCCGAGCCGGCCGCGTCGCCGCGCAGGACGGCCCGCCTGGCCTCGACGGCGGCCTGGTCGACGGGGCCGTGCTCGGCTTCCGCGTCCTCGATGAGTTCGCGCAGCCGGTCGCGTTCCAGCCGGCGCTGGATGAGAGCCTCGACGTAGGCGGACATGCCCCGTCTGCCGGTGCGTGCCCTGAGGGCCGCGACGGTGCCTTCGTGGAGCGAGACGGAGACCGGGCGGACGGGACCTTCGCTGGGAGCCGGGGAGGCGGTCATGCGGCGAGATTAACAATCTTCTTGTTACTGGGCTGCGGTCCCGCCGCCCGAGCCGGGAAGGCGGCCCGTTCCCTCAGCACTCGATGATGTTGACCGCCAGCCCGCCCCGCGCCGTCTCCTTGTACTTCACGCTCATGTCCGCGCCGGTCTCCTTCATGGTCTTGATGACCTTGTCGAGGGAAACGTGGTGGCGGCCGTCGCCGCGCAGGGCCATGCGGGCGGCGGTGACCGCCTTGACCGCGGCCATGCCGTTGCGTTCGATGCAGGGGATCTGGACCAGGCCGCCCACGGGGTCGCAGGTGAGGCCGAGGTTGTGCTCCATGCCGATCTCGGCGGCGTTCTCGACCTGTTCGGGCGTGCCGCCCATGACCTCGGCGAGGGCGCCCGCCGCCATCGAGCAGGCCGAGCCGACCTCGCCCTGGCAGCCGACCTCGGCGCCGGAGATGGAGGCGTTCTCCTTGAAGAGCATGCCGATCGCGCCGGCGGCGAGCAGGAAGCGGACCACGCCGTCCTCGTCGGCGCCGGGGATGAAGTTCATGTAGTAGTGCAGGACCGCCGGGATGATGCCGGCCGCGCCGTTGGTCGGGGCGGTGACCACCCGGCCGCCGGCCGCGTTCTCCTCGTTCACCGCCATCGCGTAGAGGGTGATCCACTCCATGGCGCGGGCCGTCGCGTCGCCCTCGGCGCGCAGCTGGCGGGCGGTGACGGCCGCGCGGCGGCGGACCCTCAGGCCGCCCGGCAGGATGCCCTCACGGCTCATGCCCCGCGCCACGCACGCCTGCATCACCCGCCATATCTCCAGCAGGCCCTCGCGGATCTCCTCCTCGGTGCGCCAGGCCCGTTCGTTCTCCAGCATCAGGGAGGAGATCGAAAGGCCCGTCTCCTTCGCCAGGCGCAGCAGCTCGTCGCCCGTGCGGAAGGGGTACTTCAGCACCGTGTCGTCCAGCTTGATGCGTTCCGCGCCCACCGCCTCCTCGTCCACGACGAAGCCGCCGCCCACCGAGTAGTACGTCCTGGTCAGCAGCTCGGCGCCGGAGTCGTCGTACGCCCACAGGGTCATGCCGTTGGCGTGGTAGGGCAGCGTCTCGCGGCGGTGCAGGACCAGGTCGTCGTCGTAGGAGAACGCGATCCGGTGCTCGCCGAGGAGGCTCAGGCGGCCCGAGGTCCTCATCGTCTCGGCCCGCTCGTCCGCCGTCTCCACGTCCACCGTCCGCGGGGACTCGCCCTCCAGGCCCAGCAGCACCGCCTTGGGCGTGCCGTGGCCGTGGCCGGTGGCGCCGAGGGAGCCGTAGAGCTCCGTACGGACCCGGGCCGTCCTCTTCAGCAGGCCCTCGTTGCGCAGCCTGCGCGCGAACATGCGGGCGGCCCGCATCGGGCCGACCGTGTGGGAGCTGGACGGGCCAATGCCGATCGAGAACAGGTCGAAGACCGAGATGGCCACGGTGACTCCTCAGTGCGGGGGTGGTGCCGCCGAGGGGGGTGACTTGCTTGTCGTGACTTACTTGTTCAGACCCGGGTAGAGCGGGTGCTTGTCGGCCAGGGCCTTCACCCGGGCCTTGAGGGCGTCGGCGTCGTAGGACGGCTTCAGCGCCTCGGCGATCACGTCCGCGACCTCGGCGAAGTCCTCGGCCGTGAAGCCGCGGGTCGCCAGGGCCGGCGTGCCGATCCGAAGGCCCGAGGTGACCATCGGCGGGCGCGGGTCGTTCGGGATCGCGTTGCGGTTGACCGTGATGCCGACCTCGTGCAGGCGGTCCTCGGCCTGCCGGCCGTCCAGCTCCGAGTCGCGCAGGTCCACCAGGACCAGGTGCACGTCGGTGCCGCCGGTCAGCACGTCCACACCGACGGCCTTGGCGTCGTCCCGCACCAGGCGCTCGGCCAGGATGCGGGCGCCCTCCAGGGTACGGCGCTGGCGCTCCTTGAACTCCTCGCTCGCCGCGACCTTGAAGGACACCGCCTTGGCGGCGATCACGTGCTCCAGCGGACCGCCCTGCTGACCGGGGAAGACCGCGGAGTTGATCTTCTTGGCCAGCTCGGCCGTCGACAGGATCACACCGCCGCGCGGGCCGCCCAGCGTCTTGTGGGTGGTGGTGGTGACCACGTGCGCGTGCGGCACCGGGTTCGGGTGCAGGCCCGCGGCGACCAGGCCGGCGAAGTGCGCCATGTCGACCATGAGGTACGCGCCGACCTCGTCCGCGATCCGGCGGAACGCGGCGAAGTCCAGCTGCCGCGGGTACGCCGACCAGCCGGCCACGATCAGCTTCGGCTTGGCCTCCTTGGCCAGCCGCTCCACCTCGGCCATGTCGACCAGGCCGTCCTCGCCCACGTGGTAGGCGACGACGTTGTAGAGCTTGCCGGAGAAGTTGATCTTCATGCCGTGGGTCAGGTGCCCGCCGTGCGCGAGGTTCAGACCCATGATCGTGTCGCCGGGCTTGAGCAGCGCGAACATCGCGGCCGCGTTCGCCTGGGCGCCGGAGTGCGGCTGCACGTTGGCGTGCTCGGCGCCGAACAGCGCCTTGATGCGGTCGATGGCGATCTGCTCGACCACGTCGACGTGCTCGCAGCCGCCGTAGTAGCGGCGGCCCGGGTAGCCCTCGGCGTACTTGTTGGTGAGGACCGAGCCCTGGGCCTCCATGACCGCGACCGGGGCGAAGTTCTCCGAGGCGATCATCTCGAGGGTGGACTGCTGGCGGTGCAGCTCGGCGTCGACCGCGGCGGCCACGTCCGGGTCGAGTTCGTGCAGGGGTGTGTCGAGAACGGTCTTCTGCTCGCTCATGTGCTTCGTTCCGCTCCTCAGCCGGCCGTGTGGGCGGCGTACTCGTCGGCGGAGAGCAGGTCGGCCGGCTCGCCCTCGAGGCGCACCTTGAACAGCCAGCCGCCCTCGAAGGGCGCGGAGTTCACCAGCGACGGGTCGTCCACGACGTTCTGGTTGATCTCGGTGACCTCACCGCTGACCGGGGAGTACAGGTCGGACACCGACTTGGTCGACTCCAGTTCGCCGCAGGTCTCGCCCGCGGCCACCGTGTCGCCGACCGCCGGGAGCTCGGCGTAGACGACATCGCCGAGCGCGTTGGCCGCGAACTCGGTGATGCCGATCGTGGTGATGCCGTCCTCGACGGGCGACACCCACTCGTGCTCCTTGCTGTAGCGCAGCTGCTGGGGGTTGCTCATGGCCTGAATTCTCCTGTACGCGGGGGAGTGGTGGTGAATGAGGGACTGCGAAGGGCGTGCGTGACCAAGGGCGACGCGTTCCACGTCGCGCCCGGCCGGTTACGCCGGTGTCACTTCTGCCGCTTGTAGAAGGGCAGCGCCACGACCTCGTACGGTTCGTGGCTGCCCCGGATGTCCACCGCGACACCCGCCGTGCCCGGGGCGGCGTGCGCGGCGTCGACGTACGCCATGGCGATCGGCTTGCCCAGGGTGGGGGAGGGGGCGCCGGAGGTGACCTCGCCGATCACCTCGCCGCCGGCGACGACCGGGTACCCGGCGCGCGGGACCCGGCGGCCCTCGGCGACCAGGCCGACCAGGACCCGGGGCGGCTCGGCGGCGGCGTGCTCGGCGGCGGCCAGCAGGGCCTCGCGCCCCACGAAGTCGCCCTCCTTGTCGAACTTGACCACCCGGCCGAGACCCGCGTCGAACGGGGTCAGCGCGAGCGACAGCTCGTGCCCGTACAGCGGCATGCCGGCCTCCAGGCGCAGCGTGTCCCGGCAGGACAGGCCGCACGGCACCAGCCCGGCCGGCGCGCCGGCCTCGGTGATCGCCTGCCAGAGCTTCTCCGCGTCGCCCGGGGCCACGAACAGCTCGAAGCCGTCCTCGCCGGTGTACCCGGTGCGGGCGATCAGCGCGGGGACGCCCGCGACGGTGCCGGACAGGGCGGAGTAGTACTTCAGGCCGTCCAGGTCGGCGTCGGTGAGGGACTTCAGGATGGCGAGGGACTCGGGGCCCTGGACGGCGAGCAGCGCGTAGGCGTCCCGGTCGTCGCGGGCCTCGGCGTCGAAGCCGGCCGCCCGCTCGGTCAGCGCCTCGAGGACCGCCTGGGCGTTGGAGGCGTTGGCGACGACCAGGTACTCGTTCTCGGCCGTCCGGTAGACGATCAGGTCGTCCAGGATGCCGCCGTCGACCCGGCAGATCATGGTGTAGCGGGCGCGGCCGAGGCCGATGGTGGAGATGTTGCCGACCAGGGCGTGGTTCAGCAGCGCGGCGGCCTGCGGGCCGGTGACGGTGATCTCGCCCATGTGGGAGAGGTCGAAGAGGCCGGCCCCGGTGCGCACGGCGACGTGCTCGTCGCGCTCGGAGCCGTAGCGCAGCGGCATGTCCCAGCCGGCGAAGTCGGTCATCGTCGCGCCGAGCGAGCGGTGCAGCGCGTCGAGCGCGGTATGGCGGAGTCGAGGAGGTTCGGTACTGCTCATCGGTCGGTCTCCAAGGCGATGGGGGCCCCCGCGCGAGCGAAGCCGAGCGTGGGGGAGGGCGAGGACAGATCTCATGTCCTCCCCATCTGTCATCGGAACCTGAGAGGTTCGCCACGACCGCCGTCGGACGGACGGTCACGGCTTGCACCTTGGGTGGAGCCACTGCGTCAGCGGCCCGCTTTTCAGATGTGCCTCGCCCGCGCGGTAACGGTGCCTGAGAGATTCAAGGGAGGGACTTGCTCCTTCGGCGCCCCAGCGACACGGCTGGGGACTCTCCCGCGCGGATTCAAGCGGCCGGTATGCAGTTGCCGCGCCCATCATTGCACGCCCGGCCCGCTCGCGGCAGGACCGCGTCTGTGACGGGCCTGTGGCAGTACGCGCACGGAAACGCGAGACGCGTCCATTACCTTTTCTTTACGCTCCGCGGGGAGACGGACCATGACCAGTCCGGGGGAGGACGACGACGGTGAACAGGCCCATGGCACACACGACGCACCAGGCCCTCGTCACATCCGGGGGCCAGGCCCTCGCCGCACCCGGGGGCCAGGCCCCGCCGCCGGGGCGTACGCTCGCCGTGCCGTGGTCCGCGCGGCCCCTCCCGGAGCCCGGGCGGGCCGCCGCGGTGCCCGAGGGGACGCGCCCCCGGAGGTCCCCGCCCGCCGTTCGCGACCTGCGGGGAGGGGCCGGAGGCGGCGAGGGCGTGCTGTGGTTCGGGC
>NZ_POTZ01000426.1 GCF_003236365.1 Streptomyces sp. NTH33 | reverse complement strand
CCATCGAGGTGCGTCCCTTCCTGTACCCGGCCGGGGACTGATGCCCGGCCGTCGGCGGGCGGGCGTCCGTGGTGTGTGCGCGGGCGGTTGACCTGTGCCGCCCCACCGGGTGAGGGTCTGCATGGCGCGAACCGTCATCCCACGCGCCGGAAGGGTGACTGCCTTGATCGGTATCTCGGAGATCGAAGCCGCGGGCGAGCGGATCGCCGGGCACGTCGTGCGGACGCCGACCGTGCCGAGCCCCGGCCTGTCGGCGCTGCTCGGTGCCCCGGTGACCGCGAAGCTGGAGTTGCTGCAGCGGACCGGCTCCTTCAAGGCGCGGGGGGCGGCGGCGAAGCTGCTGTCGCTCGGCCGGGCGGAGCGGGACGCGGGGGTGGTCGCGGTCAGCGGAGGGAACCACGGGGTCGCCCTCGCGGTGATGGCCGCCGCTCTGCAGGTGAAGGCCACGGTGGTCATGCCGCGCTCCGCGCCCGCGCGGTCCGTCGCGACCGCGGAGGAGACCGGGGCCTCGGTGCGGCTGACCGACGGCATGGACGAGGCGTTCGCCACGGCGGGGAGGCTGCGGGACGAGGGCCTCACCCTGGTCCACCCCTTCGACGACCCCGTGGTGATCGCCGGACAGGGCACCGTCGGTCTGGAACTGGCCCAGGACGCCGGTGAACTCACCGATGTGCTCGTCAGCATCGGAGGCGGCGGGCTGATCGCGGGCGTCGCCGCGGCGCTGCGCGCGCTGCGACCCGGGGTGCGGGTCTGGGGCGTGGAGACCGAGGGCGCCCAGGCCATGTCCGAGGCACTGGCGGCCGGCGGCCCGGTGCCCGTGGCCCTGTCCTCGATCGTGACCACGCTCAGCGCGCCGGCCGTGTCCCGGCTGACGTACGACCATGTCTCCGCCCTGGTCGAGGAGGTGCTCGTCGTTCCCGACCGCGAGGCCGTGCGCGGCTGCCTCGACCTCGCCGAGCACGCCAAGGTCTGGGCCGAGCCCGCCGCGGGCTGTCTGCTGCCGGCCGCACGGCGCGTACGGGAGCGGGTCGGCCCGGACGTCCGGCTCGGGCTGGTGGTGTGCGGGGGCAACGCGACGACCGCCGACGTCATGGCCTGGACGGACCGGTTCGCACTGCGCTGAGGCGGCGCGCACCGGACCCGCCCGGAAAGCGCCGGCGGGATCGCATGCGGTCACCGGGAAAGGCGAGAGCCAGGGGTTCAGCGAGGGGTGGCCATGGTCCGGGGGCACGTGTCCGCACACGGGCTGGTCGCCGGACGGTACCGGCTCCTCGAGGCCGTCCACCGCGGGACGAACCACGTCTGCTGGTACGGGGAGGACCTCAAGGCGGAGCGCCCTCGCCGGCGACTTCGCCGCGCCGGTGAACGAGCAGGCGCTGAAGGTCTTCCTCCGGACCTTCCGGCCGGGCCGGGGCTGATCACCCGTTTCCGGAGCGCCGTGCCCGGGGACTCGGCGCTCATGGTGCAGATCGGATACACGATGATGACCGAGCAGGCCGGTCCCCGGGAGCTGGTCGGCCACGTGGTGCGGGCCGAGGAGGCCGGCTTCGACTTCTCGGTGGCCTCCGACCACTACTTCCCGTGGCTGCGCTCGCAGGGGCACGCGCCGTACGTCTGGAGCGTCCTCGGGGCCGCCGCCCACGCGACCTCGCGCATTCCGCTGATGACGTACGTGACCTGCCCGACCTTCCGCTACCACCCGGCGGTCGTGGCGCAGAAGGCGGCGACGCTGCAACTGCTGTCGCAGGGCAGGTTCCGGCTGGGCCTGGGCTCCGGCGAGAACCTCAACGAGCACGTCGTGGGCGGCGGCTGGCCGTCCGTCGACGTACGCCACGAACTGCTGGAGGAGGCCGTCGAGATCATCCGGGCCCTGTTCGAGGGCGGTCATGTCACCCGGCACGGCGCGCACTTCGACGTGGATTCGGCCCGGCTGTGGGACCTGCCGGACCAGCCGCCGCCCATCGGCATCGCCGTCTCCGGTGAGCAGTCCTGCCGGCTCGCCGGCCGGCTCGCCGACCTGGTGATCGCCACCGAGCCCGAGGCGGGGCTGCTGGAGGCCTTCGACCGGCACGGCGGCGAGGGCAAGCCGCGTGTGGGCCAGCTTCCGGTCTGCCACGACTCCGACCGCGACGCGGCGGTCGAGCGCGCGCACGCGCAGTTCCGCTGGTTCGGCAGTGGCTGGAAGGTGAACTCCGAACTGCCGCACCCGGACGCGTTCGAGCAGGCCACGCAGTTCGTCACCCCCGACGACGTGGCCGGGTCGATCCCGTGCGGCGACGATCCGGAGGCCTTCGTGGAGGCCGTACGCCCCTTCGCCGAGGCCGGGTACACCGAGGTCGCGCTGGTGCAGATCGGCGGCGAGTCGCAGGAGCCGTTCCTCGACTGGTCGGCGAAGACCCTGCTGCCCGCGCTGCGCGAGGCCTTCGCCTGACCGGCGCGGCCGGCCGCGTGCGGATTCGCACGGACTCCGAGCAATCTTGCGCGTCTGCTGGGTACTAGAGGGCTCTACGTCCCGATGTCCTCGAAAGGTCCCCTCTCGTGAACTCCTTCGTGCACAAGAGTCTGGTGGTGCAGATGCAGGCGAACGGAACGGAACGTTTCTCCGTGCTCGCGCACCTGAGTTACGACGCCGACGACCCGTTCGCCGTCACCGCCGTCTTCAGCCACGACGGACGGGTGCTCGCCCGGTGGAAGCTGGACCGGGAGATGCTCGGCGACGGCCTGGAAGAGCCGGTGGGCATCGGCGACGTCCGCTTCCGCCCCGTGTCGAACGGCCCGTGGGAGGAGCTGTGCATGGAGTTCTACGGCAACGCCCACCCCGGCGGGGGACGGCACCACGCGGCGGTCTTCGCGTGGGCGCCCGCCGTCGCGGCCTTCCTGCGGGAGACCCACGACGTGGTGGCACCGGGCGAGGAGGAGGTCGGCGTCGACGACTTCCTGGCGGAGGTCATCGCGGGGGGCTGAGCGCGCCCCGCGATGCCCCCGGCTCATCGGGAGGTGTGGTGGTGGCGGGTCCACAGGGGCAGGGCGAACCAGCACAGGAGGTACCAGGCGACCACCGTCGCGACCAGCCAGGGCACGAAGCCGCCGTGCGTCGCCACCCTGAGGACCAGCAGCAGTGCGGAGGCCATGGTGGCCAGCAGCAGGACGAGGCCGACGAAGGTCAGCCGGGACGCCCAGCGCACCGCCTGCGGCTTGACCCGGCGTCCGGAGACGAGGCGGTGCAGGGAGACGGGGCCGATGAGCGCGCCGGTCGCCGAGGCGCCCAGGACCACCGTGACGATGTAGATGACCTGGTTGGTGTGGCTGAGGTGCTCGTACTTCGGCTGGAACACCACCGTGAGCAGGAAACCGAAGAGGATCTGCACGCCCGTCTGGGCCACCCGCACCTCCTGGATGAGCTCGCCCCACCTGCGGTCGGCCCTCTCCTCCTCGGTTTCGTCGCGCCCTCTGCGCCTGCCCGCTGCTTCTTCCGGCACCGTGCCACCTTCCGGTTCCCGCGACCCGCAACTCGGGTCGGCCCTGCCCTTTCGCGGGTTCCCCGGGGCGCGGGAAAGCTGCCCGGCCGCGCCGTTTGGGCGAGGGGGCGACGGTTACCCGGAGCCGTGACGCGGACAGACCAGCGGACAGACCAGTCGAGGAGGTCCCGGCCGATGCCCGGCACACAGCTCACGGTGACGCTCAGCGGCGGCGAGGTCGCCGACGCCCGGACGGTGGTCAAGGCCCTGGAGGGGGCCTTCGGGGCGCCGGACGAGCTCCCCGCCGACGAGAACGCGACCGTGCGCACGGCCACCTTCTCCGCCGGCACCGGCCGGGGCGCCCCGCGGGACGCGGGCCGGCTGTCCGCGCCGGTGACCGTCACCGTCCAGGGCACCCCCCAGGCCGTACGGAAGGCGAGCGAGACGCTGGCCCGCGCCTTCACGGCGCACGACGAGGGCGCGGCGGCCGGCGACCAGGAGCAGGAGCGGCAGCTGCGCCTGGAGCCGTGAGCGCGCCCCCGGCGGCGACGGCGTCTACCAGCGGGACTCCACCTGGTCCTTGATCCGGCGCTCGTACAGGTCCCGGATCGCCGCGAGGGTCTTCTCGCCCAGCGGCGGCAGCTTCGCGGCGGCGGCGTTCGCGCGTGCCTGCTCCGGTGAGCGGGCGCCCGGAATGACGGTGGTGACGCCGGGCTGCTGGACGACCCAGCGCAGCGCGAGCTGGGCCGGGGTGTATCCCTCGGGTGCGAGCGCGGCGAACTCGGCGGCGGCCTCCACGCCCGTGGCGTAGTCGACGCCGGAGAAGGTCTCGCCCTGGTCGAAGGCCTCGCCGTGCCGGTTGAAGGCGCGGTGGTCGTTGGCGGGGAAGACCGTGTCCTTGGTGTACTTCCCGGACAGCAGCCCGGAGGCGAGCGGGACCCGGGCGATGATGCCGACGCCCGCCTCCCGCGCGGCGGGCAGCACCTCGCGCAGCGGCTTCATGCGGAACGGGTTGAGGATGATCTGCACACTGGCCACGTTCGGCCGGGCGATCGCCGTCAGCGCCTCCGCGCAGGTCTCCACACTGACGCCGTAGGCGGCGATCCGCTCCTCCTCGACGAGCGTGTCGAGGGCGTCGAACACCTCGTCGCTGGAGTACACGGGCGTCGGCGGGCAGTGCAGCTGCACCAGGTCGACGCGGTCGACGCCGAGGTTGCGCCGGGAACGGTCGTTCCAGGCGCGGAAGTTGTCCAGGACGTAGTTCTGCGGGATCTGCTCGACGCGCCGGCCCATCTTGGTGGCGACCAGCACGTGCAGGTCCGGCCGGGAACCGAGGAAGGTCGCGATGGTCGACTCGCTGCGCCCGTCGCCGTAGACGTCGGCGGTGTCGAAGAAGGTCACCCCCGACTCGGCGGCCGCCTCCAGTACGGAGAGGGCTTCCTTGTCGTCCACGTCGCCCCAGTCGGCGCCCAGTTGCCAGGTGCCGAGCCCGACGACCGACGCGTGCTGGTGCGACCTGCGGAATTCACGTTCGTCCATGGCGCCAGTCTGTCATCAGCGGCGTCCGCCGGTCCGCCGGGCTACCCGGCGGCCGCGGTGCGGCACTCCGGGTGGCCCCAGCCCTGGTCGTTCCTGGCGATGGGCTCGCCGGCCGCGTAGGAACGGCCGCACGCGCAGCGGCCGGGGAACTTCGCCTTGATCGTGCGGGACGACGATCCGCCGCCGCGCTGCCGGGCCGCCCCGGTGCCGTTGGCGCGGCGGCGCGGGGCGGCGGACGCCGGGGCGACGGGCGAGGGCGGCGGTTCGGGCGAGCCGAGGGCGCTGCCCGCCGGCTGCTGCGCGGTCGCGGCCTGGCTGGCGGCGCGGTCGGCGAAGTCGTTGAGCGGGTCGCCGTCGACCTGGTGGGCGGGTACGTAGCGGAAGTCGACCGAGCGGCCCTGGAGCAGTTCGTCGATCCGCACGACCAGCTCCCGGTTGGCGACCGGCTTGCCGGCGGCCGTCCTCCAGCCGTTGCGCTTCCAGCCGGGCAGCCAGGTGGTGACGGCCTTCATCGCGTACTGCGAGTCCATCCGCACCTCGAGCGGCACCTCCGGGTCGGTCGCCGCCAGCAGCCGCTCCAGCGCCGTGAGTTCGGCGATGTTGTTGGTCGCCGTGCCGAGCGCTCCCGCCTCCCAGCGGGCCGGGGTCTCCGCGTCGTCCGAGACGACCCATGCCCAGCCCGCAGGACCCGGATTTCCCTTCGACGCCCCGTCGCAGGCGGCCACCACACGTTCACGCATGAGCTCGATCATGCCACGCCCCGGCGGGGCCTTCCCGGGCCGGGGCACGCGCGCCGAACGGGCTTGTTTGTTCCACACTGGGTTCCGCACCGGATCGAGCCGGGCGAGCTGGTCCTGCTCATGCTGGGTGTCGCCAATCGTGACGACGAGGTGTTCCCGGCGCCGGACACCCTGGACACGGAGCGGCGTACCGCCCGGCACCTCGC
>NZ_POTZ01000425.1 GCF_003236365.1 Streptomyces sp. NTH33 | reverse complement strand
CCACCTCGCCGCCCCCCACCGCTCCCTCACCGGCCGCCGGACCGGGCACGGCAGGCGCGAAGGGCGAACCGGCGCAAGAATCGGATTATGGGATTCCGTTTTGATCGGGCAATCCCCGGGCGGGGGTGGGCCGTATATACGGATGTGTCGAAGTTCCGGTTCCCGGTGGGCCGCCTTCCGGACGAAGCTCTGCTGTCCGGGCTGGCCACCGGAGATCCGGAGCTCGCCGTCGGTTTCGTCCGCAGGTTCCAGCACCGGGTCTTCGGTGTGGCCGTCGCGGTCACCGGGGATCCGCAGCTCGCCGAGGATGTCGCCCAGCAGACGTTCGAAAGGGCATGGCGCCATGCACAGATCTACGACTCGCGGCGTGGATCGGTCACCACCTGGCTGACCACGATCGCCCACAACCTCGCCGTCGACGCCGTCCGCTCGCGGCGTCCGGAGCCGGTCGCGCCGGAGGACCTCGACGCGATCCTGGACGTCGTCAGCGAGACTCCCGAGCGGTACGCGCTGGCCGACGAGGCGTCGTCCCGGCTGCGTGCCGCCATGGCCGAGCTGCCGCCCGAACAGGGCCGCGCCCTGGTGATGGCCGGCGTCTACGGCATGACCGCCCAGCAGGTCGCCGAGTGGGAGCACATTCCGCTGGGCACCGCCAAGACGCGGATCAGGACGGGGATGGGAAAGCTGCGGACCACGCTCGCTTCCTTCCAGCGAGGAGACAATGCCCAGTGAGCTCACCTGCGAGGAGCTGCGCGAGATCGGCGCCGAGCTCGCGCTCGGCGTGCTGCCGGGCCGGCAGCGGGCGGGTGCCGTGGCGCACCTGGATGAGTGCGCGGACTGCCGGGAGTACATCCGCCAGCTGACCCTCGTGGGCGACCGGCTGATCGGGCTGCTCCCCTGCGGCGAGCCGCCGATCGGGTTCGAGAGCCGGGTCGCGCAGGCGCTGACGCAGGGAGCGACGGGGCACGAAGGGCCTTGGCGCACCCGCGGGTCCGGCATCCCGCGCCGGAGAGTCTTCGGCCGGATACGGCCGCAGGTCGCCGCCGTCTCGGGCGTGCTCGTCCTCGCCATCGGATTCGGCGGCTGGGCGGTCGGCACGGCGATCGAGGACACCCTGACCCGTTCCGCCCCGGCCACCGCCGCCGGGACGGGCATGCTGTGGGGCGGGCTCACCTCCGCCGACGCGGCCGGCAAACCGGCCGGTGAGATCTACGCCCACCGGGGCTCCCCGGGCTGGATCTACATGATCGTCGACCTTCCCGGGAGCAGCACGTCCCACGACGGCAAGGTCACCTGCCTGCTGGTGCACAAGGACGGCACCACGGTCCGCGCCGGCGAGTTCACTCTGCGCGGCGGCCGCGGCTTCTGGGGCGGCCCGGTCCCCATCGACCCCGCGACGCTGACCGCCGTCCGGGTGACGGCACCCGACGGCACCGTACTGGCCAGGGCCCACCTCGCCACGGGCACCGACGAGACGTAGTCAAGCCGGCCGGGACGTGGTCAGGCGGGGGCGGACAGCAGCGCGGTGAGGGCCGCGGTCAGTTCGGCGACCGTGGGCCGGTCCGCCGGCTCCGGGCTCAGACAGCCGTCGATGGCCGCGGCGAGCGGGCGCGGCAGGCGCCGCAGGGACGCGATCGGCGGGGCCGCCGCCTCCAGTTGCGGATACCGGCGGTCACCCGTGGTGCGGCCGTACGTCCCGCTCTCGCCCCCCTCGCCACCCTCGTTCCGGTGGAAGGGCGGGTCCCCCCCGGCCACCTCGTACAGCGTGACCCCGATGCCCCACACGTCGGCCGCCGCCGTCAGCAGCCCGCCGCGCGCCTGTTCCGGCGAGAGGTAGCCGAACGTGCCCACCCCGCTCGGGGCGTCCCCGGGCGGCTGGGCCGTGCTGAGGTCGAGCACCTTGACGTGCCCGCGCTCCACCACGACGTTGGACGGCTTGAGGTCCAGGTGGAGCAGGTCCCGGCCGTGCAGGTAGTGGACCGCGGAGCACAGCTGCACCCCGAGTAGGGCCACGTCGGTGGCGGCCGGCCGGCGCCGCAGCCGGCCGATGAGGTGAGCGAGTGTCTCCCCGGTCAGCGTCTCCATGACGACGAGCGGCTCGGGCTCCGTGAAGGTCTCGTACGCGCGGGCCAGGTGCGGGTGGGTGAAGGCGCACAGCCACCGGCCCTCCCGCAGCAGCCGGTCGGCCGGTTCCGGGGCGTCGCGGAGATCGGGGCGCACCATCTTGATGACACACCGGCAGGCCCGCTCCTCGCTCCAGGAGTCGTACACGTCCATCCAGCCGGTGCGGTCCAGGAGCCCGATGACCTCGTAGCCCTCGACCGGGCGGGTGCCCGCGGGCAGTGGCGGCCGTACGGCGGCCCGCGTGGCGGTCATGACAGCACCACGCCCTGCTGCGACGGGCCGGTCTGCGCGGAAGAGGCCGTCTGCAGCCGGTGCAGCCGCGCGTACGCACCGCCGCGCAGGAACAGCTCGTCGTGGGTTCCGGACTCGACCACCCGGCCGTGGTCGAGCACCACGATCCGGGTGGCGTCGCGGACCGTGAGCAGGTTGTGGGAGATGACGACGGTCGTCCGGCCGGCCATGAGCCGGCGCAGCGGGTCCATGATCCGGCGGCTGGACTGGGCGTCCAGGCCGGTGGTGGGCTCGTCCAGGAGCAGCACGGGCGCGTCCCTGATCATCGCGCGGGCGATGGCGAGGCGCTGGCGCTGGCCGCCGGACAGCATCCGGCCGCGCTGGCCGACCACGGTGTCGTAGCCGTCCGGCAGCAGCCGGACGAACTCGTCGGCGTCGGCGGCACGGGCCGCCTCCACGATCTCCGCGTCGGTCGCGTCGGGCCGGCCGTAGGCGATGTTCTCCCGCACCGTGCCGTGCAGGACGAGCGTCTCCTGCAGGACCACGGCGACGTTGTTCCGTACGTCGGTCAGGGCCAGCTCCCGCAGATCGGTGCCGTCGAGGCGGACGGCGCCCCGGTCCGGGTCGTAGAAGCGCAGCTGCAGCTTGGCCACCGTGGACTTCCCGGCCCCGCTCGCCCCCACCAGGGCCAGGGTCTCGCCGGGGCGGACGCGGAAGGACACGTCGGACAGCGCCCAGCGGGAGGTGTCGGGGTAGCGGAAGGACACGCCGTCGAACTCGACCTCGCCGCGCACCCGGCCGATCCGCCGGGCGTCCGCGGCCTCGCGCACCTCGGGCCGCTGGTCGAGCAGTTCCGCGATGCGCTCGGCGGAGGCGGCGGCGGCGTAGAAGGTGGGGGCGAGGCGGGCCAGGTCGCGGACCGGGCCGTAGAGCTTGCCGATCAGCGCCAGGAAGACCAGCAGCCCGCCCAGCGTGAGCTGGCCCTGCGCCAGCTTCCAGGTGCCCAGGCCCATGACGGCGAGGCCGCCGCACACCTCGATGAGCTCCACCAGGGGCCGGTAGACCGCCCGGATCCGCGTCGAGTCCATCGTGGCGTGGAACCGGCCCAGGTTCTCGCGCTCGAAGCGGCGCTGCTCCCAGTCCTGCCGGTTGTACGCCTGGACCAGGGTCGTGTTGCCCAGCGTCTCCTCGGCGACCGCGCTGAGCGAGCCGCTGCGGCGCCTGCGCTCCCGTGACGCCTGCTTGGTCAGCCGGGAGAAGCGGCGGGAGGCGCCCCAGAACAGCGGCACGATGACGATCGCGAGGAGGGTGAGGTCCCAGCTCAGGTAGAAGAGCAGACCGAGGAAGATGCCCAGTTGGAGGACGAAGTAGAACACGTCCACCACGCCGGAGAGCAGGAACATCTCGACGGCGTCCACGTCTCCCGTGATCCGCGAGAGCACGTCCCCCAGCCGCCGCCGTTCGAAGAATCCCAGGGACAGTCCCTGCACGTGCCGGAAGACGTCGGAGCGCAGGGAGAGCAAGAAGCGTTCGCTGACGTACGCCGAGGTCACGCTGTCGGCGAAGCCGAGGATGCCGGAGACGACGATGAGCCCGAGGTACGTCGGCGCGATCCACAGGAAGGGGGTGAGGTCCCGGGGGACGAGCACCCCGTCCACCACGATCTTGAACAGCCACAGCTCGCCCACGGAGACGAGCGGCTGCAGCAGGCTGAGCAGCACGAGCGGCACGAGCCAGAGCCGGTGCCCCCGGGTGTAGGGCCAGAAACGCCGGAAGACCTCGCGCGGCGGCAGCGGCGGGGCGCCGGCGACCACGGAGTCGGTGTCCGTGTCCACCGACAGCAGACGCCGCAGGACATGCCGACGGAGCGGACCGGCACCTTCGGTCACCGGTCCGCTCCGCTTCGTGTCACTAGTAGCGTCCACCGCGTCCGTAGCCGCCGCGTCCGTAGCCGCTGCGTCCGCCGTAGCCGCCGCGTCCGTAGCCGCTGCGTCCGCCGTAGCCGCCGCGTCCGTAGCCGCTGCGTCCGCCGTAGCCGCCGCGTCCGTGGCCGCTGCCGTGGCCGCCGTCACGGCGCAGGGCAGGGACGAGAGCACTGAAGATCGCCATGGTCTTCCTCCTGCTCGAATGTGTCTCGGTAGTAGATACGGCGCAGAGCCGGAATGGGATGGCGTTTCGGGAAAAATGCAACGAAATTTCTTCCCGAGGGAGGGGCGGCGGGCCGGTGTCCTACGCCCCCGGGTTCACGACGATCTCCGCGCTGTTGTTCTGCGGCTTCGGGTCGAACGGGAACGTCTGGGTGCCGGCCCACAGGCCGGGGACGGCGACCACCGTGCCGGTCGCGTTCGGCACCACACGGTCGATGCGCAGCTGGAAGGAGAAGGGGACCTTCGTCTTCGGCATGACATACATGGCCAGGTCGCAGGCGTAGCGCGGGGCGCCGAGCCGCTGCCTGTAGTAGCCGCCGTCCAGCGACCGCGGCTGGCAGCCGGCCGGGACGTCCGTGACCGTGGTGCCCTCGGGCACATGGAAGTCGAGGACGGCGGCCGGGTCGCCGGACCTGACGTTGCCGACCCAGGCCGGACCCCGGTTCTCGAAGCGGAACCCGGCCGTCACCGTCTGGCCGGCCTTCCCGTTCACCGTGCTGCCGTGCACGGCGAAGTCGGCCGTGTTGTCGGCCTCGATGTCGAGGCCGGCGTAGTTGTCCATGTGGTCCAGGTCAGTGGCACCTTGGCCCGGCCTGACACTGAGGTCGAACCGCTCGTGCAGGGCGTGGCGGGCGACGGCGAGCTTCAGCGGCGCAGGCAGCCCCACGGTGGCACCGGGCTGGACGACGGTGTCGAACGCACAGGTGAAGTGGATCAGCGTGCCCGGACCGTCCAGCGCCGTGGACGTGCACTGCGGGAACTTCGTGGTCAGGTCCAGCCCGTACGTCGTCCACATCTCCAGGGCGAAGCCCTCGGCGGGCCGGTCACCGGTGTTGGTGACGGCGAACGGGACGTCGAGCGTGCTGCCCGGCTCGACCCCCTTGACCCGCTCGGGTCTCGCGATGCCCAGGTCGGGGCCCGAGCCGACGGTCACGTACGTGGCGAACGACTCGTGCGGCGCGACCAGCCGGCCCTCGGGTCCGCCGGTCGCCTCCGCCTCGTAGGTGACGGTGCCCTGCGCCCCGGCAGCCGCCCCGGCCACCGCGTGCACCTTGAGCCGTACCTGCTCGCGGCCGCCGTACAGGGTCGTCGGAATCTCGGACACGTCGCACACGGCGGTGCTTCCGCTCGGCGCGCAGTTCTCCGGCCAGGTCACTTCCGCGACGCCGGCCAGCCCCGACACGTCGACGGTGAGCCGGCCGTCCGTCACCGTGAAGTTGTCGTTGTCGTGGTACAGCCCGACCAGGAGGTCCCGGTCCTGCCCGGCGGCAGCCCCGTCCGGCGCGACGGTGACCGCCTGCTCGTACGGCGCCTGAATCCACAACGTGTCGTTCTGCTGCTCCTCCGCGAACGCCGGCCCGGCCCCCAGCCCGGCCATGGTCACCCCGGCGGCCACCCCGGCGCAGGCGACGATCCGCATCCCCGTGGAGGACGACAGCGAGGA
>NZ_POTZ01000424.1 GCF_003236365.1 Streptomyces sp. NTH33 | reverse complement strand
GCCCAGCGAGCTGTTCTCCCACGCCGCCTCGGCCAGGGTGAAGGCCGCCCTGCCGACCGGGGGAGTCCGCCGATGATCCCCGCTCTCTCCCATCAGCAGCTCCGCGATACGTGCACGGCGCTGTCCTCCGCCGGCCTGATCCGCCTGGTCAGCGAGATCGACGACCACGGAGCGATACCGGTGTGCGGCCTGGAACGCGCTCTTGCGGACCTTTCCACCCACCAGATTCGCCAGGCCATCGAGCAGGCAGATGCCCTCGGACTGCTCACCCGCACCTCCGGCAGCGTGGGCCTGTCGGCAGCCGGCCGGGACCTCGCCGACGTGTACGACGCGACCGCGCGGTGGGCCCGGCGGCATAACTACCCCGCTCCGCTGTGCCACTTCGCCGGACGGATCCAGCACACCTTCGCCCTCCTGGTCACGCCGGCAACCGACACGCGGGATTCCGATGGCGAGCACGATGCCGAACTCGGTCGCGTCCAGCGGCTGTTGGCCGAGTGGGTCCACACCCATCAGCGAAACTGCAACACCTGTGGCGTCGCCGCGTGACATCTGCCCCCAGTCTCCTGCGCAGGATCTATTTGCCGCGCAGTGCCGACGGCGCCGCCTTCGCGATGGCCACCTACGGCATCCCCCTCCTCGTCCTTGCTACTACCGGGTCGGCCGCGCTGACCGGCCTCGCCTTCGCACTGGAATGGATTCCGCGCATCGCGGCCTTCACCGTGGCCGGCACCATCGTGGACCGCCACGGCACGGCCCGCGTCTTCCGGGCAGCCTGCCTCGCGCGGGCCCTGGCCGTGCTCGCCGCCGCCGGAGTCCTGACCGTGCTCGATGCCGGGTCGCCGGCGGTGACCGCCACGGTCATGCTGCTGGCCGCGTCCACCGGCATCCTCACCGAGTTCAGCTACGTGGCCGCCGAGACCGCTGGCGGCGCCGCGAGCCGGAGCGCGGGCGCTCAGGCCCACCGGGTGCAGTCCGTGCTGCTGGGCATCGACCAGACCGCCATGCTCGCCGGACCGCTGGTCGCCGGCCTGCTGCTGGAGCACGGCGGGCCGACCGCCATGCTCGGCACGCTCGCGGCCTTCTCCCTGCTCGCCGCCGCCCTCGGCTCCGGGGAACGGAACACGCCGACGAGCGCGGCGTTGGCCAAGGGAGGGCTGCGGACGGGATGGGCGACACTGCGCTCGCTGCCTGCCCTGGCCTGGCTGGTCGGCGGCCTCGTGGTCTCCAACACGGTCATCGCCGTCCTGCAGGCGGCCATGCCGGTGATCGTGGTCACCGAGCTGCGGCGCTCCAGTGCGGACGCCGGACTCATCTGGTCCGCCGCCGCCGTCGCCTCCCTGATCGCCATCACCGCCGCTCGACGGGCGATCGACCGCTGGGGCCTGTGGCCGGTCGGCGCCGCAGCCGCCGTTCTCGCTGCCGGAGCGACCCTCGCCGTCTCCCAGGCCGATGCCTACCACAGCTACCTGCTGTTGATCGCCGTCCTGATGGCCGGCGAAGGCGGCCTCACCGTCGTCCTGCGCACCGTGCGCTCCCACCTGATCCCAGCCGACGTCTTCGGCAGCACCCTCAGCCTGACGATCCTGCTGCTCCTGCTGCCGTTCCCCGCCGCCGGACTGCTCGTCGCTGTCCTGCCATCCGCGCAGCTTGGGCACGCCGTCACCGCTGCCGCGCTGCTCCAAGCCGCCGGGCTGGCGACCGCCTTCATCCGGCTGCGCACTCTGCCTGCCCTGCCGACACCAGCGCCCTGACCCCCTGCACGAGAGGAGCCCCGCGCCTCATGTCCACCATCGGCCAGGACGGACTGCCCGGTCTTCGCCTCCCCCAGGGGCCGACCATCACCGAGCAGTTCCACGCCTTCGACTCCCAACACCCATGGGTCTGCCGGGCTCTGGAACAGCTCGTCGAGCAGCGGCTCGCCGCAGGCGCGAAGCGCGTCGGGATGAAAGCCCTGTTCGAGGCCCTGCGCTGGCGCCCCCCGCATGGAGTCAAGGGCCTCAACAACAACTACACGGCCCTGTACGCACGCAGGCTGCTCGCCGCCCACCCCGAGTGGGCCTCCGCCATCGAGGTCCGCCGCCGGCGCAGCCCATGAACGGCCGCACGCAGACACCCTCCGCCCCTGAATCCTCAAGGAGCCTGTTCTTGTCCGACCGTCCCGTCGTTCTGGTCGTCGCTGCCGCCGACATGGAAGCCGAAGGCTACCGGGGCTACTGCCTCGAAAGCGTCGCTGCCGACTACGACGTCGTCCTCATCACCGGCGAGGAGCCGTCGTGGGAGGTCCCGTACATCCGGGACTGCATCGTTGTGCCCGACCCGACTGACCAGGCGGCACTGTCGGCCGCAGGCCGGTTCCTGGCCGAACGCCACGATGTCGCCGGGGTGGTCACGTGGACCGAGTGGTACCTCGTCCCCGTCGCCCGCCTCGCACGCCAGCTCGGCCTGCCGACCACCGCCCCGGAGGTGATGCAGGCATGCCGCAACAAGGCGACCGCGAGGAGCCTGTTCGCCCGCCACGGTGTCCCGTCGGCCGCATCGGTGAGCGTCCGCACTCTCCATGAGGCGCAGGCCGCGGCCGAGCGGATCGGCTACCCGGTCGTCCTGAAGCCGGCCGCCCACGCGGCCAGCATCGGCGTGATCCGCGCCGACACCCCCGACCAGCTCACCACCGCCTACCCGTTCGCCGACCGGGCCGCCGGCCTGGGCCTGGAGAGCACCGACGTGCTGGTCGAGGAGTACCTCGAGGGACCCGAGGTCTCGGCCGAGTGCGTCACCTATCGCGGCGAGACCACCGTCGTCGCCGTCACCCGCAAGACCGTCAGCACCCCGCCGTACTTCGAGGAACTGGCGCACTCCGTCGATGCCGCAGACCCGCTCCTCGCCCAGGTCGCACCCGTCGCGCGGGCCGCGATCCGTGCCCTGGGGATCACCGACGGCGTCAGCCACGTCGAGATGCGCCTCGTCGGCGGACGGCCCCGGCTCGTCGAGGTCAACGGCCGGCTGGCCGGGGACATGATCGGCCACCTGGTCCGCCTCGCCACCGGCATCGACCTGCCGCGCGCCGCAGCCGACATCGCCTGCGACCGCGCCCCCGACCTCACCCCGACCAGGTCCTCCGCCGCCGCGATCCGCCTGATCTACCCCGACACCTCGGGCACCCTCACCCGCCTCCGCCTCGACGGGCCCCGCCCGCGGTGGCTGGAGCGCGTCCACTTCCAGCACCACCTGGGCGACGAGCTGGTCCTGCCCGGCGACGGCGGCGACATGTTCACCGCACGCATCGGCTACGTGATCACCACAGCGCCCACGGCAGACCTCGCCCAGTCCCGCGCAGAACAGGCCCTTCGCTCCCTCGGCATCCAGATCTCTCCCCGCGCCGCGGGCGAGACCTCCCGCAGCGGCCCGAACGCATGAACCGGGCCACCGACTCCGTCCGCCGCAGCCGCGGCCTGCTGACCGGCTACTTCCTCGGCCTCGGGATGATCATGGCCGTCTGGGGCGCCCGCATGCCGGCCGTTCAGCAGGCTGCCCACCTGAGCACCGCGCGACTGTCCCTGGTCCTGCTGGCCGCCGCCCTCGGCATGGTGGCAGGGCTGCAGGCCGGAGGCCGACTCGCCCGCCCCGAGCGCCTGCCCGCACTGCTCACCTGCGGCGCAGCCAGCCTCGCCGGCTGCCTCGCCCTTCTCGGCCGCTGCGACGACCTCCCCTCGCTGCTTGTGGCCGCTCTCGCCTTCGGGCTCGCCCATGGCGTGCTGGACGTCGCCGCCAACTCCGCGGCGGTGCGCTGCCAGAACGCCTACGGCAGGCCCATCATGTCGTCCCTGCACGCCGCCTACTCCCTCGGCGCCCTCGGCGGTGCCGCCCTGGCCGCGGTCACCGCCCACACCGCGCACCGCACCCTCTTCCTGACGACCGGCCTGGTCCTGGCCGGCGCCGCGCTGGCCGCCACCCCGGCAACCCGGACGCTGACAGGCACCGACCGGCCACCGGCCACCACGGAACAGGACGAGACCGGAGTGTCGCTGCCGTCCGCCAAGCTGTGGCTGCTGGGGGCGCTGGCTGCCGCCACCCTGCTGGGCGAGGGCGCAGCCGCCGACTGGGCGGCCGTCCATCTGCACAGCCTGGACGCATCCGCCGCCGTGAGCGCCGCCGCCTTCGCCCTCTACAGCGCGGCCATGGCCACCGGGCGACTGACCGGCGACCGGCTCACCGCCGCCCTCGGACCCGCTGCCGTGGTGCGGGCCGGCGCCGTCCTCGCGGCGGCCGGGCTCACCACCGGCGTCCTCGCCTCCACCACCTCCGTGGCCCTGGCCGGCTGGGCCCTCTTCGGACTCGGCCTGTCCACCACCGTTCCCTGCCTGATCAGCGCCGCCGGCGTCGGCGGCCCGGGCGCCGTCGCCACGGTCGCCGTCACCGGCTACCTGGGCCTGCTCGCCGGACCCGCCCTCATCGGCGCCATCGCCAGCATCACCACCCTGCCCACGGCACTGCTGCTGCCCGCCCTGCTCGCAGCCACCGTCGCCGCCCTCGCCCACCGAGCCCTGGAGAAACCCACCCCGTGAGACCGAACACCGCCACCCTCGACGCCGTCATCCTCGACTACAACGGCGTCATCGGCCTCCAGCCCACCGGCAGCCAGTGGCTCCGCCTCGCGCGCACCGCATCCTGGCCCGAGGACGACCTCACCGGCTTCCAGCGCGCCTTTTGGAGCGCACGCGAGCCCTACGACGCCGGTCAGCTCAGCGACCTGGCGTACTGGACCAAGGTCCTCGGCGCCCACCCCGGCCCCCGCCTGCTGCGCGAACTGCGCGCTGCGGACACCGACATGTGGACCACCACCGACGACCGCGTCCTGGACGTCCTGCACCGCGCCCATCAGGCGGGGCTGCCGATGGTGCTCTTGTCCAACGCACCGCACCACCTCAGCGACGTCCTCGACACCACCGACTGGTGCCGCCACCTGATCACCCATGCCCTCTACTCGGCCCGGCTGGAGACCTGCAAGCCCGCCCCGGACGCCTACCGGCACGCCCTGGCCGCAACCGGCGCCAGCGACCCCCGCCGCGTGCTGTTCATCGACGACCGCGCCGACAACTGCCACGCCGCCCGGAGCCTGGGACTGCGCGCCCTGCACTACACCGGCCGGCCCGAGGCCCTCGAAACGGCCCTCCTGCACACCACCGGCTGACCCATCCCCGTTCACCCTCTCAGGAGCCGCGTGTCACCCCACGACGACCTTCACACCATCGACGGGGACGTCCAGGTCTCCCCGCGCTACCTCGCCCGCGCCACCGCGATCGGCGACCCCGGCCTCGCCCCGCTCCGCGACCTCGGCTGGGAACTGGCAAACGACGACCTCGGCAACGCCTACCTGAACGCCCCCGACCGCAAGGTCCGCCTCGGCTACCTCCCGGAAGGAGAGGACGACGGCCTGTGGCGCATCAACGCCTACAAGGACCCGTTCGGACCGCCGGCCTGGGGCGTCTGCTTCAACGACTCCTGTCCGACGGAATTCGTCACCGCCTTCACCACCGCGCTCGCCGAGGCGTACGAGCAGGGCCCCGACGCCTACCTCGCCGCCCCCGACCCCAGGAGCAAGGACCGAGACCCGTTCCTCGCGGTCGTACCGCTCCTCAACCGCGGCTGGCAGATCGACCGCCCCCGCTGGGGAGTGTTCGCCGTCCAGTCCGCCGACGGGCTCGCCGGGCTGGAGTACACCACCGGCGACCTCGACCCGGAAGCCGAGCTGACCACCCGCGACGCCCGCTGGCAGCTGTGGGCCGACACCTCCATGAGCCGCCCCGCCTGGTACGCCACCGCCAGCACCGACACCCCCGTCGCCCTCGTCCGGGCCATCACCGAGTGCGTCTCCGACCCTGCACCGCTGCCCCGGTGGAGAGAGGACACCTACAGCTACGTCGAGGGCATGACCCGTCTCACACCAGTCCTTCCAC
>NZ_POTZ01000423.1 GCF_003236365.1 Streptomyces sp. NTH33 | reverse complement strand
GAGCTTCACCTCGCCGGTGAACTGATGCGGTGTCACGGAGTCAGCGTGGACGGGTGGGTGTGCCGCTGACCAGGTACGTCGGCCGTACGTCGCGCTTGTCGTACGGCCGGGGCGGTTCGCCGGCGCCCTTGTTGTACGGGGGCTTGTACGGGTGTTGTACGGGCCGCACGTCGTGCCCTCTTTCCTGCTGGTCGCGTTGGACATGACCCTGGTGGCGTGCGGGTGACGAGCGCAGCCGTGGGTGTGGGCGGGGTGACGACTCAGGGGACTGGAGAGGCGTGCGTGAAGGCGGCACGGGCCACGCGGGCTGCCCTCGCCCCGGGTGCCCGGCTCGAAGCGATCTTCTTCGGCGAAGAGGTGATCTTCTTCAACAAAAGAGACATGCCTCCTGTACAACCCTTCCTCCGCATGCGGTGTCAAACACGGCACCGGACATAGGCACGGGACCTGTCCGGACACCCCCGCGTCCCGAGCCAGCCGGTCGTATCTGAGCCAAGGAGCCGCTCATGCGCAAGCACCGCTCGGCCGCCGTCGCGGCGGCATCGTTTCTCCTCATCACCGGCGCGGCCATCGCGACCGCTCCGAGCGCCTACGCCGGAACACCCGGCGGAACACACGCCAACGACCGCAACACCGACTTCAACGGCGACGGATACGACGACGTGCTCGTCGGCGCCCCGGGGACGGCGGTCGGCAAACACAAGGGCGCCGGCATGGTGACCGTGCAGTACGGCGGCCCCAAGGGCATCGGCACGACCAGGGGCAAGGCCTTCAGCCAGAACTCCCCGGGAGTCCCCGGCGCCGCCGAGACCGGTGACAACTTCGGCAAGTCGCTGGCCACCGGCGACCTCGACGGCGACGGCTACGACGACGCGATCATCGGCATCCCCGGCGAGGACCTCGGCGCCGTCGCCAACGCGGGCGCCGCGGTCGTCCTGTGGGGCACGCCGAAGGGCCTCACCGGATCGGCCAGCAGCTGGCTGCAGTCCGACGCCCCCACCAAGGGCGGCAGGTTCGGCGCCGCGCTCGCCGCGGCCCGCTTCGACGACACCACTCCGGGCGACTCCCTCGCCGTCATGGACTCGGTCGGGCTGACGATCCACACCTTCGAGCCCGCTCCCCAGCCCACCGCCAAGAGCGCGGACGCGCAGGCACGGCGGCCGGTGCAGAAGTCACGCACCACGCTCTCCTCGCCTCCGCGAAAGACCCTCGGCAAGGCCTCCGCCGCCAACGCGCCGGGCATCCGGCCCAAGGCGATGACCACGGGCGACTACGACAACAACGGCTTCGCCGACCTGGTCGTCTCCGGCACCAGCGTGGGCGGCGAGCCGGGCTACGGCTGGTCGTACATCCTGCCCGGCACCGCGTCGAACGACGAGCCGCTGCCGATCACCGCGGTGCGCGGCGGCCCGGTCGTCGCGTCCGGCGACATCAACCGCGACGGCTACGACGACCTGGTCACCGGCGAGCCGCACAGCCCGGACGACGGCGGCGAGAGCATGACCGGCGGCATGGTCGGCGTCTACTACGGCAGTGCGGACGGGCCCGCCGGCCGGGAGGGGCCGGGCACCCCTCCCGTGTGGTGGACCCAGAACTCGGCGGGCGTGCCGGGCACGAACGAGCGGGGCGACGGCTTCGGCACCGACCTCTCCGTCGGCGACAGCAACGGCGACGGATACGCGGACGTGGCGATCGGTGTCGCGGGCGAGGACATCGGCGCCGTCACCGACGCGGGCGCCGTCACGGTCCTGCGCGGCTCGGCCAAGGGCATGACGTCCACCGGCGCACTGTCCGTGCACCAGGGCACCAAGAACGTCCCGGGCACCGTCGAGAAGGGCGACAAGTTCGGCGGCCAGGTCTCCTTCACCGACCCGAACGGCGACGGCCGCTTCGGCCTGCTCGTCTCGGCACCCGGTGAGAACACGAACGACGGCTACGTCTGGGTGTTCTCCGCGGGCCGCTCGGGCCTGACCACCTCCGGCTCCTGGAGCTACGGCCTGAGCGCGTTCGGCGGCCTGCGGACGGACGCGCTGTACGGGGCGGCGATCGACGACTAGGGCGTACATCGAAAGCGTCGACGGGCCGGACGAGGTGATGTCCAGGTCCGGCCCGTCCGTTCGCCGCTAAAGGTCGAGCTGGTGCTGGTGTGTCGTGTGCGTGGGTGTGTAGCCGAGACTGTCGTTGATCTGTCTCATGTGCGTGTTGCTGTCGGCGGTGTCGGTCAGGAGGCCACCGAGGTCCGGATAGTGCCCATGGGCCTGTCGGATCGACTCGGCCTTCATCCATCGGCCGAGGCCGTGTCCACGGTGCTCGGGCAGCACGCCGGTGCCGTAGTGCCGGCCATCACCTGTGCCGTCGCCAGGGATGACGAGTTCGGTGAACCCGGCGATCGAGCCGTTGGAGGCGTCGATGGCGACGACGGTGTGCAACTGGTCGCCGCGCTGTTCGACGGCCTTCGCCGCGGCCCGGACGCGGTCCACGTCCCAGGTCACGGTGCCGTGGTCGGTGTCGTCCATGGGCATGTCGTCCATGGCGTGACGTGAGGCGGCGAACGTCTGGGCGAGGCCGTCGGGGACAACTCCCTGCCATGACGCCAGCCGGTAGCCGGGATGCGGACGCTCAATGATCTCGGCGAGGGCGGCGGTGTCCACATCGGCCAGTGGCAAGCGGGAGAACCTCAGGGTGAGGACCTTGCGGAAACCGCGCGCCGCCAGGAAGCGGTCGCCGGGCGATCCGGCCTCGGCCTGCGCGACAACGCGGCGGCGGGCATTGTCCCGGGCGGCGGCCACGGCGGCGTCGAGGAGCCGGGAACCGACGCACTTGCGTCGCTCCGCGGGATGGACACCGAGGGTCAGTTCGGCCAGGTGCTCCTGTCCAGGATCGGTGAACAGCCGCAGAAAGGCCGTTCCGGCAGGGATGGAATCGGCGTCGGACGCCAGCCATGCAAGACGCCGGCTGTGCGGTCCGTGAGCGGGGTCGGTCAGTGGGGTGATGCGAAGCGACAAGGTGTCTCCGTCGTGAGGAGGTGGCAGAGGTCAGTACGCGGGCTCAACTGCTGGGCACTCCTGCGCATGTGCTCCACACCTCCTCGTCGACAGCACCGGTCCGGAACAACGCGGACGGCTGGGAGAATCTAACCGGCCCATCGGTTCCTCGGCAAAGGGTTGACGAAAGACCGGTGCGAGCGTGCTGGTCACAGCCACTCATCGATGGCCGCGACCAG
Source organism: Streptomyces sp. NTH33 (assembly GCF_003236365.1). Classification (GTDB taxonomy): domain Bacteria; phylum Actinomycetota; class Actinomycetes; order Streptomycetales; family Streptomycetaceae; genus Streptomyces. Next base: position 2,768 of record NZ_POTZ01000423.1, on the reverse strand, counting down.
CACGGTTGCCTCATAGCGGGCCACCGGCTTGTCGTATCTCTACGGGTGCGAAACCGTACGCCGTCGATCAGCTGCCGTCTTGTCCATGTCGGCGGCCGACCTGGCTCTTGTCCATGGGCAACAGCGTTTCTGGCCAGGCCCGCTGCGCATCCGTCAGGTCTCCTCGCGCCACGAGTCGGACCCGGGCCCTGACGCGTACCTGCAGTGGCACAACACCAACGCCCGCTACCGCGACGTCCTGGCCGCCGAACGCAAGGAACGAGCCCGCATCCGAAGCGAGAAGGGCATCCGCTGGGGCGGCCCCCCTCGCACCACCGCAGCCTGACCCAACCCGGCGAACCGATGCGGTCACAGCCCCAACCGAGCTCCAGTGAAGTGATCTGACTCACACTCTGTCACAGCGACCGATGGCGCGGTGTCTTGAGGCCGAACACCTGGAAACGGAGGAGGCACAGTGACTGGGAACACGCATGTGGTCGTGATCGGTGGCGGATACGCGGGCGTGATGGCCGCGAACCGGCTGACGCTGCGCGACGACGTGACCGTGACGCTGATCAACCCGCGCCCGGACTTTGTCCACCGGGTCCGCCTGCACCAGCTGGTGGGCGGGTCCGACGACGCGGTCGTCTCCTACCAGCACGTCCTGGCCGAGGGCGTCCGGCTGGTGGTCGACACCGTGACACGGATCGACGCGGCCGAGCGCCGCGTGACGCCGGCGGCCGGCGGCACGCTCGACTACGACTACATGATCTACGCCGTGGGCAGTGGCAGCGCCGAACCGAGCGTGCCAGGCGCGGCTGAGTTCGCCTACCCGATCGCCACCCTGGAGGCGGCACAGCGGCTGCGCCCGGTCATCGACGCCGCTCCCGCGACGGCCCCGGTGACGGTGGTCGGCGCCGGTCCCACCGGCATCGAGACCGCCGCCGAGCTGGCGGAGCAGGGCCGCCGGGTGACCCTGGTCTGCGGCGGCGTTCTCGGCCCGTACCTGCACACCCGGGGCCGGCGCTCGGTCGCGAAGCGGCTGGCCCAGCTCGGTGTGACGGTCGTCGACGGCTCCGACGCGAAGGTGACGGCGGTGACCCGCGACGCCGTGCGGCTCGCCGACGGCCGTGAGCTGCCGAGCGAGGTCACCGTCTGGACCGCCGGCTTCGGCGTTCCCGACCTGGCCGCGCGCAGCGGGCTGAGCACCGACGCCGTGGGCCGCCTGCTCACGGACGAGACGCTGACGAGCGTGGACGACGCGCGCATCGTCGCGGCCGGGGACTCGGCGGCGCCGTCCGGCCTGCCGCTGCGGATGAGCTGCCTGAACGCGATGCCGCTGGGCGCGCGGGCCGCCGACACCGTGCTCAGCCGACTCGCGGGTGAGCAGCCGGAGAACCTCCACCAGTCGTTCTACGCCCAGTGCGTCAGCCTGGGCCGAAGCGCGGGCATCTACCAGTTCGCCAACAGGTCCGACGTCGCGGTGTGGCTGCACATCGACGACGGCCTGGGCGCCAGGATCAAGGAACTGGTCTGCAAGGGCATCCCCAAGCACCTGGCCGAAGAGGCGCACAAGCCCGGTTCGTTCAGCCTGCACCGCATTCCGGGAGGGGTCGCCAAGCGCCGGCAACTGCTGCGCGCCAACCGCGCCGAGGCACCGGCCGCCGCCGACCGGGCAGCCTGACCGGTGCGTGCTGCGAGGATCCTGCTGTGGACCCACGCGAACGCGGTCGGCCGCCAGGGCCGACCGCGAAGGACGAGGAGAAGGCACGAGGGATGAGCGACGACGCCACCGACCCGGCGACCGAGGCGTTCCTCGCCCACCGGAACCTGCTCTTCACCGTCGCCTACGAGATACTCGGATCGGCGGCCGACGCCGAAGACGTCCTCCAGGAGACCTGGCTGCGTTGGGTCAAGTCCGACCAGGGGCAGGTGCGCGACCAGCGCGCCTATCTGGTCCGGATCACCACGCGCCAGGCGCTCAACCGGCTGCGCACCATGAAGCGCCGCCGGGAGGCATACGTCGGCCCCTGGTTGCCCGAGCCGCTGCTCACCGCGCCGGACGTGGCCGAGGACGTCGAGCTCGCCGAGAGCGTGTCGATGGCGCTGATGCTCGTCCTCGAGACGCTGTCACCGACCGAGCGCGCCGTCTTCGTGCTGCGCGAGGCCTTCGACATCGGCTACGACGAGATCGCGACCGCCGTCGACAAGAGCCCCGCGGCCGTCCGCCAGATCGCCCACCGCGCCCGCCGGTACGTCGATTCCCGCCGCCCCCGCCGGGTGGTCTCCTCCAACGAGGGCCAGGCGGTCCTGAAGTCGTTCCAGCACGCGATCGAAACCGGGGACCCGCAGGCCCTCCTTGAGGTGCTCGCCCCCGAGGTCGTCCTGATGAGCGACGGCGGCGGCATCAAACACGCCGCGCTGCGGCCGGTCACCGGCGCCGAGAAGGTGGCCCGTATGTTCGCCGGCAGCATCGGCAAGCTCGAAGGCACGCTCACCGTCGAACCGACCGTGGTCAACGGCAACCCGGCACTCCTCGTCCGCCTGGACGGCGAGATCGACGGCGTCATGGCGATCCGTGTCGAGGACGCCCGCATCACCGGCCTCTACTACGTCCGCAACCCGGAGAAACTGTCCCACGTCGCATCCGCGACCCCGCTCACCCTGCGCTGAACCAACTGGGACGACGTCTGAAGAGAGACCTCGGCCCAGACGGTTTTGGTGTACGCGTCGTGGGCGGTGCAGCCCCAGCGGTCCGCGTACGCCTGAACGAGGAGCAGTCCACGGCC
>NZ_POTZ01000422.1 GCF_003236365.1 Streptomyces sp. NTH33 | reverse complement strand
CACCCCGGCCGCCCCCCTGTTCGAGGCGGAACGCATCCGCTCGGAGCGGCGCGGGCCCAACTGGACCGCGGCGATGGTCGCCGCGATCGTCGTCGTGATCGGCTTCGTCGGTTTCACGGCCTTCAAGGGCGACGGCGACACCGGCGCCAGGGTCGCCGAGGGCCCCACGCCCACCGCCGGCAGGACGGCCTCGCCCAAGCCGAAGAACAGCAGGCCCGCCGAGCCGAAGCCGGAACCGTCCGACCGGGCCATCGCGGCCGCGCCGCAGGACAAGGTCACCGTGCAGGTCAGCGCCGCCAACGGGAGCAGCTGGATCTCGGCCAAGGACCACAACGGCCGGATGCTCTTCGCCGGGCTGCTGAGCAAGGGCGAGTCCAAGACCTTCCAGGACGGCACCAAGATCGACTTGATACTCGGCGACGCCGGTGCGATCCAGCTCTACGTCAACGGCAAGAAGATCGAGGACCAGTTCCAGCCGGGCGCCGTGGAACGCCTCACGTACACCAAGGGCGACCCGCAGGCCGGATAGTACGTAAGCGGGCGGTACGCAAGCAGGGCAGTACGTAAGCAGAGCGCCGAGCGGGCACGCGGACAAGGGGTTGGCCAAGACCGGCCAACCCCTTCGACATGGGCCGTCACCGAGACAAAGTAGGCTTGAGCGCATGCCTGAACGCCGTACCGTCGCACTCGTCACTCTCGGCTGCGCCCGTAACGAGGTGGACTCGGAGGAGCTCGCAGGCCGTTTGGAGGCGGACGGCTGGCAGCTCGTGGAGGACGCCGCGGACGCGGACGTCGCCGTGGTCAACACCTGTGGCTTCGTGGAAGCCGCCAAGAAGGACTCCGTCGACGCCCTCCTGGAGGCCAACGATCTCAAGGACCATGGCAGAACGCAGGCGGTGGTCGCGGTCGGCTGCATGGCCGAGCGGTACGGCAAGGAGCTCGCCGAGGCCCTCCCGGAGGCCGACGGCGTACTCGGCTTCGACGACTACGCGAACATCTCCGACCGTCTGCAGACCATCCTGAACGGCGGCATCCACGCCGCGCACACCCCGCGCGATCGCCGCAAGCTCCTGCCGATCAGCCCGGCCGAGCGGCAGGACGCCGGCGCGGAGGTGGTCATTCCGGGGCACGGCCCCGCCGACCTTCCGGAAGGCCTCGCTCCGGCGTCGGGCCCGCGCGCGCCGCTGCGCCGCCGCCTGGACGGCGCCCCGGTCGCCTCGGTCAAGCTCGCCTCCGGCTGCGACCGGCGCTGCTCCTTCTGCGCCATCCCCTCCTTCCGCGGCTCCTTCATCTCCCGCCGCCCCAGTGACGTGCTGAACGAGACGCGCTGGCTGGCCGAACAGGGCGTCAAGGAGGTCATGCTGGTCTCCGAGAACAACACCTCCTACGGCAAGGACCTGGGCGACATCCGCCTGCTGGAGTCCCTGCTGCCCGAGCTCGCCGAGGTCGACGGCATCGAGCGGGTGCGGGTCAGCTACCTGCAGCCCGCCGAGATGCGCCCCGGGCTCATCGACGTACTGACCTCCACCCCGAAGGTCGCCCCCTACTTCGACCTCTCCTTCCAGCACTCCGCGCCCGGCGTGCTGCGCGCCATGCGCCGCTTCGGCGACACCGACCGCTTCCTGGAGCTGCTGGACACCATCCGCGCCAAGGCGCCCCAGGCCGGCGTGCGCTCCAACTTCATCGTCGGCTTCCCCGGGGAGTCCGAGGCCGACCTGGCCGAGCTCGAGCGGTTCCTGAACGGCGCGCGGCTGGACGCCATCGGCGTCTTCGGCTACTCCGACGAGGAGGGCACGGAGGCGGCGACGTACGAGAACAAGCTCGACGAGGACGTCGTCGCCGAGCGTCTGGCGCACATCTCCCGGCTGGCCGAGGAACTCGTCTCCCAGCGCGCCGAGGAGCGCGTCGGCGAGACTTTGCACGTGCTCGTCGAGTCCGTGGACGCCGAGGAGGGCGCCCACGGCCGGGCGGCGCACCAGGCGCCGGAGACGGACGGCCAGGTGCTGCTCACGGGCGGCGAGGGTCTGAGCGTCGGCCGTATGGTCGAGGCGAAGGTGGTCGGTACGGAAGGTGTCGACCTGGTGGCCGAGCCGCTGACGGGTACGTTCGCGCGGAGCGAGGAGGCAGGCAGATGACCGGAGTCCCGGCATCCGCGGCAGGCGGCTCCTCCGGCGCGCACGGGGCGGCCGCGGGGGCGGCTTCGCGCCGGCCCGGCGCGGACAGGGCCGCGGGCGCTCCTCGGGCCTCCCGTGCTTCGGGTTCCGGCGGCGCCGGCCGTCTCGCCGGTTCCGGCGGGGCGGACCGGTCCGCGGCGGGGCAGGGCGGTGACCGGCCGCCGCGCGGCGGGAAGATCGCGGCCGCCGCCGTCAACCAGGCCAGCGTGTGGAACGTCGCCAATCTGCTGACCATGGTCCGGCTGCTCCTGGTGCCCGGCTTCGTGGCCCTGATGCTGGCCGACGGCGGGTACGACCCGGCGTGGCGGTCACTGGCCTGGGCGGCCTTCGCCATCGCCATGATCACCGACCTGTTCGACGGCCACCTGGCCCGCAGGTACGATCTCGTCACCGACTTCGGGAAGATCGCCGACCCCATCGCCGACAAGGCGATCATGGGGGCGGCGCTGATCTGTCTCTCCGTGCTCGGCGACCTGCCCTGGTGGGTGACCGGAGTGATCCTCGGCCGGGAACTCGGGATCACACTGCTGCGTTTCCTGGTCATCCGCTACGGCGTCATCCCGGCGAGCCGCGGCGGCAAGCTCAAGACGCTCACCCAGGGCGTGGCCGTCGGGATGTATGTGCTGGCCCTGACGGGCTGGCTGGCCACCCTGCGGTTCTGGGTGATGGCCGCGGCCGTCGTGCTGACCGTGGCGACCGGCCTCGACTATGTGAGACAGGCCATTGTGCTGCGCAGGCGGGGAATCGCCGAGCGCCGCGAGGCGTTGGAGGAGTCGGAAGCGTGAGGTCACCGGCCACCGACGTAGTGAGACTACTCACGGTGAGGGGCGAGACGGTCGCCGTGGCCGAGTCGCTGACCGGTGGCCTGGTCGCCGCGGAGATCACCTCGGTGCCCGGGGCGTCCAAGGTGTTCCGCGGTTCGGTCACCGCCTACGCCACCGAGCTCAAGCACCGCCTGCTGGGCGTGGACGCCACCCTGCTGGCCGAGCGGGGAGCGGTGGATCCGCAGGTCGCGGCCCAGATGGCGGCCGGCGTGCGGAAGGCCCTGGGGGCCGACTGGGGCATCGCGACCACCGGCGTGGCCGGCCCCGACCCCCAGGACGGGCAGCCCGTCGGGACGGTCTTCGTGGCCGTGGACGGGCCCCTCGCACCGGAAACCGGCGCCACCCGTGGCGGGAAAACGACCGCGCTGCGGTTGAACGGCGACCGGGCGGAAATTCGTAGAGAGAGTGTACGGAGCGTACTCGCACTGCTTTTGAAGCAGATCGCGGACGAACAGACTGGAAATGAGCGGGCACAGGATACGGAACGGAACGGGGGGTTTTGATGTTTGCAGCCCTGAGTGAACACGACATCGCTCCCCGCACGGCCGCAGCGCGAGGCGGTACGGTGGGGCGTGAAGGATGCGGCTACGCGGTCCGAGGAGGGAGCCACCGATGATTCTGCTCCGTCGCCTGCTGGGTGACGTGCTGCGTCGGCAGCGCCAACGCCAGGGCCGTACTCTGCGCGAAGTCTCCTCGTCCGCCCGAGTCTCGCTCGGCTATCTTTCCGAGGTGGAGCGGGGGCAGAAGGAGGCTTCCTCCGAGCTGCTCTCCGCCATCTGCGACGCGCTGGACGTACGGATGTCCGAGCTCATGCGGGAAGTGAGCGACGAGCTCGCCCTCGCCGAGCTGGCCCGGTCCGCTGCGGCCACCAACACCGTTCCCACGCCGGTTCGCCCGATGCTGGGTTCCGTTTCGGTGACCGGTGTGCCACCGGAACGGGTGACCATCAAGGCGCCCGCAGCCGAAGCGGTGGACGTGGTCGCCGCGTGACCTGTCGCACGCGCGCGTGAACTGACGCATACGTGGTGAGGCCCCGGCCGGGGCTTCTCCGGGAGGCCCCGGAGAGGCGCGGCCGGGGCCTTCGCCTTGCCCGGGTGTTCACGGCGGCTCTCGCCGTCTCCCGTTTGCCGGTGCCGGGCGGGGCCGCGATCGTGGAGGCCCAGGTGGTGACACGGGGCTGATACGGCGGCGGGCCGGACTGGCAGGTGGGGCACCAGTACGTGGGGCGCTCCTGGAAGCCGTCGCCCTGGTCGGCCACGCGGACGGAGGTGCCGCAGCGCAGGCAGGGGCGCGGTGCGCGGCCGTAGACGAACAGGTCCTGGCCGCGCAGGCCCGTGGTCCGGCGGACCACGCGGTCGCGGTTGGCCTCCAGGAGCTTCCTGGCCAGGAGGGGCAGCTTCGCGGCCCGGTCGGCGGGCAGGGCGCCGACGGGCAGCCACGGGGTCACGCCGAGCAGGAAGCAGAGCTCGCTCTTGTAGATGTTGCCGATGCCGGCGAGATTGCGCTGGTCGAGCAGGGCCTCGCCCAGCCGGCGGCCCGGGTCGGCGAGGAGGTTGGCCAGGGCCAGGCCGGGGTCCCAGTCGGGGCCGAGAAGGTCCGGGCCGAGGTGCGCGACGGCGCGCTCCTCCTCGGTGGTGCGCAGCAGCTCCAGGACCTGCAGGCGGTAGCCGACGGCCGCGCGGCCGTCGGTGCCGAGCACGGCGCGGATCTGGTGGGCGGGGCCGCCCTTCCAGCGCTCACCGGCGCCGTACACCTTCCAGGCGCCCTCCATCAGCAGGTGCGAGTGCAGCGTGAGGCCGCCCTCGAAGCGGGTGAGCAGGTGCTTGCCGCGCGAGACCGTGTCCAGGACGGCCCGGCCGGTGAGGTCGACCGTGGCGTACTTCGGCATCCGGAAGTCGCTGCGGGTCAGCACCTTGCCCGCGAGGGCCTCGTGCAACCGCCTGGCGGTCCGCCAGACCGTGTCACCTTCGGGCATGGGTCAAGGGTGACACGTACGGGTGGACATGCGCCCGGGTACGCCTGCTCCGCTCATGCGCGCAGGCGCAGGCCGCGCGGAGTGGCGATGAAGCCCACCTCTTCCAGGAGGGCGCCGGTGGGAGAGGTCAGCGCGGAGGCGCCGTTGACGCGCTCCACGGTGACCGTGCCGAGCGAGCCCGCGCGGGCGGCCGCGGCGAGCGCCCCGGCGGCTGCCCGCAGGCGCGGGTCGTCGCCGGCCGCGCCGTCCGGACCGGTGGGCCAGGTCAGCAGGGTCTTGCCGCCGCGTTCCATGTAGAGCGTCAGTTCGCCGTCCACGAGCACCACCAGGGAGCCGGCCTTGCGGCCCGGCTTGTGCCCCGCGCCGGTCGGTGGCTCGGGCCAGGGCAGGGCGGCGCCGTAGGCGTTCGCGGGGTCGGCGGCGGCGAGGACCAGCGCCCGCGAGTCGGCGGAGGCGGTACGGCCGCGGCGGTCACCGAAGCCGGTTTCGAAGCCAGGGCCGGAGCCGTACGGGAGGCTTCGCCCGCCGCCTCGTGGACCGCCGTGCCCCGGTGGGGCGATGTCCCGGGGCGAGACGTACTCGCCCGGTGCGGGCCGGTCGACGGCCGGCCAGTCGAACTCACCGCCCGGGTCGGCGGCGGGGAACCCGGCCTCGAGGTCACCGGGAAGCGGGAGGCCGTCGGAGGAACCGAAGCCGTCGGGACCGCCGCCCCGGGAGCCCGTGCCGGGCAGGCCCTCGCCCCGCTCGCGCGCGCCCGCCACCGCGCGCAGACGGTCGACCGCGCCGTCCATCGCGAACTGGGCGGCGCCCAGGCCCTCCACCACATAGCCCCGCCGGGCCTGGCCGCTCTCCTCGAAGGCGGACAGGATCCGGTACACCGTCGAGAACCCGCCCTCGACGCCCTCCGCCGACACCGCTCCCCGCGTGACCACACCGTGCCGGTCGAGGAGGGCGCGGGCCAGCGCATGGGCGCGCACGGTGGGGTCGGGATCGCGGACGGGCAGTAGCGACCAGCGGCCGACGACGGTGGGCG
>NZ_POTZ01000421.1 GCF_003236365.1 Streptomyces sp. NTH33 | reverse complement strand
ATGTCGGAGTACAGCGAGAAGCACAGCGTGGCTCGGCTGGTCGGCGCCCCGCCCGGCTACGTCGGCTACGAGGAGGGCGGCCAGCTCACGGAGGCGGTCCGCCGCCGCCCGTACAGCGTGGTGCTGCCGTGCCGCTCGGCCTGCGCAAGGGCATCGCCATCGGTATCGGCCTGTTCATCATGATGATCGGGCTCGTCGACTCCGGCTTCGTCTCCCGCATCCCGGACGTCGCCAACACCACCGTCCCGCTCCAGCTGGGCGCCAACGGTCACCTCGCCGGCTGGCCGGTCCTCGTCTTCGTCCTGGGCACGCTGCTCACGCTCGCGCTGATCGTGCGCAAGGTGCCCGGAGCGATCCTCATCTCGATCGTCGCGATGACCGTCCTGGGTGCCGTGATCAACGCCGTCGCGCACGTGCCCTCCTGGGGACTCACCACCCCGAAGTGGCCCGGCAACCCCGTGTCGACCCCCGACTTCGGGCTGCTCGGCAAGGTCAGCCTGTTCGGCGGTTTCTCCAAGGTCGGCGTGCTGACCGGCATCCTGTTCGTCTTCACCGTGCTGCTGTCCTGCTTCTTCGACGCCATGGGCACGATCATGGGCATCAGCGACGAGGCCAAGCTGACCGACGCCCAGGGCCAGATGCCCGGCATCAACAAGGTGCTCTTCGTCGACGGCATCGCGGTCGCCGCCGGTGGCGCCAGCTCCTCCTCGGCCACCACCTGCTTCGTGGAGTCGACGGCCGGTGTCGGCGAGGGGGCCAGGACCGGCTTCGCCAACATCGTCACCGGCGGCCTGTTCACCCTGGCGCTCTTCCTCACGCCCGTCGCCACCATGGTGCCGTCCCAGGCGGCCACCCCCGCCCTGATCGCGGTGGGCTTCCTGATCCTGGCCGGGGGAATCAGGGAGATCAACTGGGCGGACTACACGATCGCCATCCCGGCCTTCGTGACGATGGTGATGATGCCGTTCACCTACTCGATCACCAACGGCATCGGCATGGGCTTCATCACCTTCGCGCTGCTGCGCCTGGCGGCCGGCCGCGGCCGGGAGGTCCCGGCGGCGATGTACGTGGTGGCGGGGGTCTTCGCCTTCTACTACCTGATGCCGGCCCTCGGCCTGACCTGATCCCGCCCGACCTGACCCCGCCCGGACCTGACCGGTCCGGTCAGGTCCGGCACGGCAGGGACCTGACCGGTTCGGCCCCTGCCGTGCCGGTTCACGGGACCCCGTAGAACCTCTCCGTCTCCTCGACGGCGGTCTGGAACCGCTCGTCGAAGTCATCCCGAATGAGCGTCCGGACGACATAGTCCTGGACGCTCATTCCCCTTTTCGCGGCATGACTCCTGAGCCGTTCGAGCAGCTCGTGGTCGATGCGCACGCTGAGCACGCTGGATCCCATGGAGACGAGGGTCGCGGGACTCTCCGGCGGCAGGCGTCACGTTCCGCGCCGGGATCACTCGAAAGAGTGATCTGATCTTTCAGTGGCGGGCATCACGGGCGTAGGGGCGCGTTTCCGGTGGTATTTAGCTAGAGTAATGACTTATTCTAAAGAACATGCCGGACCTTAGCCATGGCGACGACGCCGCCGCCGTGAACTCCCTGCGCTCCGCCCTGATGCGGCTGTCCCGTCGGCTCAAGCACCAGCGCGTCGACGAGTCGCTGAGCCCCACCGAGATGTCGGTGCTGGGCACCCTGTCCCGCTGCGGAAGCGCCACCCCGGGCGAACTCGCCCGCAAGGAGCACGTGCAGCCCCCTTCGATGACCCGCATCGTGGCGCTGCTCGAGGGCAAGGGGCTGGTCCGCCTGGAGCCGCACCCCGAGGACCGGCGTCAGAAGGTGGTCACCAGGACCGCGCAGGCCGAGACCATGCTCGAGGAGAGCCGCCGCAGGCGGAACGCCTTCCTGGCCGGCCTGGTCGAGGGACTGGACGAGGACGAGTGGGCGAAACTGCGCGCCGCCGCCCCCGTACTGGAAAAGCTCGCGCACCTGTAAAGCACGTCAGCCGAGGAGGCGAACCCTTTTGAGTACGGGACCCGGAGAAGATTCCGCCCCCGCACCGAACACCCAGAGCAACCAGGACGTCCGGAACAACCAGGACATCCGGAACAACCAGGACGCCCACGGTGCCCACGGCGCCCGGACCGTTCCCGACCCCCCTCGCAAGTCCTCGATGTTCAGTTCGCTGAGGGTCAGGAACTACCGCCTGTTCTTCCTCGGCCAGGTGGTCTCCAACACCGGCACCTGGATGCAGCGCATCGCCCAGGACTGGCTGGTGCTGAGCCTCACCGGCTCCTCCGCCGCCGTCGGTATCACCACGGCTCTGCAGTTCCTGCCGATGCTGCTCTTCGGCCTCTACGGCGGCGTCCTCGTCGACCGCCTCCCCAAGCGGCCCACGCTGCTCGTCACCCAGTCGGCCATGGCCGTCACCGGTCTCGCGCTCGCCGCGCTCACCCTCACCGGACAGGTGCAGGTCTGGCACGTCTACCTCGCCGCGTTCGCGGTCGGCCTCGCCACGGTCGTCGACAACCCGGCCCGCCAGTCCTTCGTCGCCGAGATGGTCGGCCCGCGGCAGCTGCAGAACGCGGTCAGCCTGAACTCCGCGAACTTCCAGTCCGCCCGTCTGATCGGCCCCGCCGTCGCGGGCGTCATGATCACCGGGGTGGGCACCGGCTGGGCGTTCCTCGCCAACGGCCTGTCCTTCCTCGCCCCCATCGCCGGCCTGCTGATGATGCGCGCCCGCGAGCTGCAGGTGGTCGAGCGCGCCCCGCGCGGCAAGGGCCAGCTCCGCGAGGGCCTACGCTACGTCGCCGGCCGCCCCGAGCTGATCTGGCCGATCGTCCTGGTCGGCTTCATCGGCACCTTCGGCTTCAACTTCCCGGTGTGGCTGTCGGCCTACGCCGAGGACGTCTTCCACTCCGGCGCCGGCGCCTACAGCCTGTTCAACACGGTGATGGCGGTCGGCTCACTGGTCGGCGCCCTGCTGGCGGCCCGCCGCGGCACGGCCCGGCTGCGCCTGCTCATCGCGGCCGCCGCCGCCTTCGGCGCCCTGGAGATCGTGGCCGCGCTGGCCCCGTCGTACTGGCTGTTCGCCCTGCTGATGGCCCCCATCGGGATCTTCGGCCTGACGGTCAACGTCACGGCGAACACCACCGTCCAGATGGCCACCGACCCGGCCATGCGGGGCCGGGTGATGGCCCTGTTCATGATGGTCTTCATGGGCGGTACGCCGCTGGGCGCGCCCCTGGTCGGCTGGATCACCGACGCCTACGGCGCCCGTGTCGGCTTCGCCTTCGGCGGCGCGGTCTCGCTCGCCGCGGCGGCCACCATCGGCCTGGTCCTGACCCGTGTCGGCGGCCTGCGGCTGTGCTTCGGCTGGAACCGCGGCCACCCGCGCGTCGTCCTGGTCCCGCGCGAGCGGAGGAAGGAACTGGCGGCGGCGGCGTAGGCGGCGCAGGCCGGGCGTACGCGCCCGGCCGGAGGGAGACTGGTTCCCATGGGCTCCATGAGACTCTTCGCCGCCGTACTGCCCCCCGAGGACGTCATCGGCGCGCTCGAGTACGAGGTCGCCGGGCTGCGGAGGGCGCCCGGCGCGGACCGGCTGCGCTGGACGCACCGCCCTGGCTGGCACTTCACCCTCGCCTTCTACGGCGAGGTCGACGAGGAGGTCGTACCGGAGCTGTCGGCACGCCTGGAGAAGGCCGCACGGCGCACGGAGCCCTTCGCGCTGGCACTGCGCGGCGGCGGGCAGTTCGGGCACGGCAAGGCGCTGTGGACGGGCGCGGAGGGCGATCTGGCGACCATGCGGCTGCTGGCCGAGCGGGCGCAGGCGGCGGCCCGGAAGGCGGGCGTGCCGATGGAGGAGCACCGCCCGTACAAAGCCCACCTCACGGTGGCCCGCGGCCGGGGCCCGGTGGACGTACGGTCGTACGTCCGGGCGCTGGCGGACTTCACGAGCCCCGCGTGGACCGTGGAGGAGCTGGTCCTCGTCCGCAGCCACCTGCCGAGGTCCGGGGCGCCGGGTGCACAGCCCCGTTACGAGCCGGTCGCCCGCGGGCCACTGCGCGGGGCCGGTTAGTCTCGAATACGTGGACCCGAAAACCCGGAACCGGATCATGGCCGGTGCGCTTGTGCTGATGTTCGCCGTCGTCGCCCTGGCGGCCGCGCTCGGCAGGTGATGCCTCCGAGCGCGGCCGCCGCGGGCGGTCAGTGACCGGTGCCGGTCACCAGGCGAAGGCCTCCGGGGACGGTCCCGGACCCGGGAAGATCTCGTCGAGGCCGTCCAGCAGCTCCTCGCTCAGCTCCAGCTCGACCGCCCGCAGGGCCGACTCGAGCTGCCCGGCGGTGCGCGGGCCCACGATCGGGCCGGTCACGCCGGGCCGGGTGAGCAGCCAGGCCAGCGCGGCCTCGCCGGGCTCCAGGCCGTGCTTGTCGAGCAGGTCCTCGTACGCCTGGATCTGCTCGCGTGTCTTGGTGTCCTTGAGCGCGTCGGCGGACCGCCCGGAGGCGCGCCGGCCGCCCTCGACCTCCTTCTTGAGCACACCGCCCAGCAGTCCGCCGTGCAGCGGCGACCAGGGGATGACGCCGAGCCCGTAGTCCTGCGCGGCCGGGATGACCTCCATCTCGGCCCGGCGCTCGGCGAGGTTGTACAGGCACTGCTCGCTGACCAGGCCGATGGTGCCTCCGCGCCTGGCGGCCAGCTCGTTCGCCTGGGCGATCTTGTAGCCGGGGAAGTTGCTCGACCCCACGTAGAGGATCTTGCCCTGCTGGATCAGGACGTCGATGGCCTGCCAGATCTCCTCGAAGGGAGTGCGGCGGTCGATGTGGTGGAACTGGTAGACGTCGATGTAGTCCGTTTGCAGCCGCTTGAGGCTGGCGTCGACGGCTCGCCGGATGTTCAGGGCGGAGAGCTTGTCGTGGTTGGGCCAGAGGGAGGAGTCGTCCGGGGCCATGTTCCCGTACACCTTGGTGGCCAGGACGACCTTGTCGCGCCGGTCACCGCCCTGGGCGAACCAGTTCCCGATGATCTTCTCGGTACGGCCCTTGTTCTCGCCCCAGCCGTACACGTTGGCCGTGTCGAAGAAGTTGATCCCCGCGTCCAGCGCCGCGTCCATGATCGCGTGGCTGTCCGCCTCGTCGGTCTGCGGACCGAAGTTCATCGTGCCGAGCACCAGTCGGCTGACCTTGAGTCCCGTGCGTCCGAGCTGTGTGTACTTCATGGTCCACAAGCCAACGTGCTGGAGTGCGCTCGAAGCAAGGGGAGTGGTGGGAGTCAGTGTTGAAAGAGGCGGTCAGCCGCGGGGGAAGTCGTCAGTTCTGACGGTGAGGCCGAGAGGCGTCGCGGTCATGTCGATCTCGCCGCCGTAGGTGATGGACGTGTCGCTGAGGTATTCGCCGTCCTTGGGCTGGGTGAACAGGCGGCACTCGCCAAGGTAGGGATCGGCGATCAAGTACACGGGAACCCCGGCGAGGGCGTACGCGGCCTTCTTGGGGCCGTAGTCATTGGAGCCGGTGTCCTTGGAGATGACCTCCGCGATGAACTCCACGTCCTTCGGACACCAGCGCCCCTTCGCGTCGGGTGTGGCGCCGTCGCGGAACTTCGCCAGGTCCGGGGCGAGACCGTTCCGGTGGCCGGGGAAGTCGATGCGCACGTCGGACACCAGGTTGACGTCTTCGCCGAAGCGGCCCATGAACACTTTGATGATCATGAAGATGGTCCGCCAGCGCACGGTGCGCTGCGGCGACATGGAGACGGCCCCCTCGACGATCTCCACCTTGTATCCCTCGGGGACGGGCATCTTCTCGAGCTGCTCGAACATGTCGTCGAGCCAGCGCGTGTCGTCGCTCTCGGCCATCGTGATCCTGTCTCCCAGGACGGTCATCGTGGCGCTCCTCCCAGCTGCCCCACGGACGAGTACAGCCGCGCAGTGCAACGATACGCACGGCGACCGGGTCACGGGGGAGTGCGCATATGCCAGAAGGAGCCGGCGCGGCTCAGACGCCCCCGTACTCCC
>NZ_POTZ01000420.1 GCF_003236365.1 Streptomyces sp. NTH33 | reverse complement strand
GCTGTGCTCCGGCGTCGCAACGTGAACCAGACCCGCTTGCCCCGGCGGACGGGGAGACCGGGGCGCCCCCGGGCGGGCCGGCCACGACGCCGCTGCCGCCACGGCCGGCCCCGGCCGTCGCGGCCGAGTTGCTGCGCAGGGCCGAGGAGGACCGGAAGCTGATGAGGGAGGCCGCCGCCGCGCCGTCCGCGGAACACGGACGGCGGGTGGTCCAGTGCCACCGGGACAACGCCGAGGCGCTCGCGGCGGTCGTGCGCCGGTACGGCTGGCCGGCGGCCGACGTGGTCGGCGGGCCGGCCTCCACGGCCGCCCTGATGATCCTGCTGCACGCCCCCGACCTGGGCTTCCGGCTGCGGTGCCGGGATCTGATCGCGCAGGCCACGGCGGACGGCCGCTGTCCCGCGGTGCACTTCGCCTACATCGCCGACCACTGTGCCGTGGAACAGGGCGAGCCGCAGTTCTACGGGACGCGGATCAACCCCGTGACCCTCCGCCCGTACCCCGTGCGCCGGCCGCAGACCCTCGACGAGCGGCGCCAGGACGTCGGCCTCGGCCCGCTGGAGGAGCAGATGCGGGCGCTGCGCCTGCACGACTGACCCCGCCGCCCGCGCCGTGCGCCGTCATGTTTCGCAGGTCACCGGCACGGTACTCGCGCGTCGCCCGACGACGCCGAGACAGGCAGAAGGGGAGTACGCCGTGACCGACCACCGCGGTGAGGCACCCGGCGAGAACGGCACGCCCGTTCCCCGGGACCTGCCGGACCAGCAGGCCCGCACAGACGAGGACGAGAGCGCCCCGCACCCGGGCACCGAGCCGTCCGGACGCGAGCCGTCCGACGAACGCGAGCCGTCCGAACACCCCGTGCCGGACGAGCCCTCCGGCTGACGGCCGGCGCCGCCGCGGGCCGTCAGCCGGTCGAGGACACCGGGCGCGGACGGCCCGGAAGGCCAGGTCGCGAAGGGTGCGCCGCCGACGGGCAGGCCAGGCCGACCGGCCTCGGTCGGCCGCCCGGCCGAGGCGTGCCCGGGCGTCGCTCAGCCGACCTTGCGGCCCCGCATGGGCTCGGTCTCCGCGCCCTCGCCCTTCTGCAGCCCCTGCAGGAACTCCTGCACGGCCTCGGTCGCCGTGTGCTCCGGGCGCCAGCCCAGTTCGGTGTGGGCCCGGGTGCAGTCCATCAGGGGCAGGCGCAGCACCGCGTCGAAGAGGTGCGGGGAGGCGGGGAGCAGATGCAGCCCCCAGGCGGCGGCGATCGCCGAGCGCGCGGCGGTGCGCGGCAGCCGCACGGGCCGGGAGCCGAGCAGTTCGCCCAGCACCTTGGCGTCCAGCGGCGGCTCGGCGGCGAGGTTGAACGGCCCCCGCACCTCGTGGTGCAGGGCCAGCTGGTAGGCGCGGGCGGCGTCGTCGGTGTGCAGGGCCTGCACCCGCAGACCGGGCACGTCCGGCAGGAACCGCAGCAGCTCGGGCCGGGCCAGCGGCCCCGGCAGGAACTTGCCGCCGAAGATGCGGCGCTGCTCGCTCGCCGACTCCCGTTTGAACAGGAAGCCCGGGCGCATACGCACCACCCGCACGTCGGGATGGTCCCGCTCGAAGGTGTCCAGGGCCCGCTCCAGATACGCCTTCTCCCTGCAGTACGCGGCGTCCGGCCAGCCGTGGGTCGGCCACGACTCGTCCACCGCGCGGTCCTTCGGCCCCGGCGAGTACGCGCCCACCGAGGAGGCGTGCACCAGCACCGGCACCCGTGCGGCGGCCACCGCCTCGAAGACCCGGATGCTGCCCAGCACGTTGGTCCGCCAGGTGACCGCCGGATCATGCGTCGGCTGGAAGGCCCAGGCCAGGTGGACCACGGCGTCGGCGCCTGCGAACTCCCCGGCCAGGCCGGACTGTTCGGAGGACACGTCGACCGCCGACCACTCGGTCTTCGGCGGTGACCACTGCGGAATGCGGCGGGCCAGACCCCGCACCGACCCGATCTCCGGGTCCTCGGAGAGAACGCGGACGACGCTCGTGCCGACATTGCCGGTGGCGCCCGTGACGACGACCCTGCTGCCCGAAGCGCTGCTCACCTTCGGCTCCTCTCGGGGGCGGCTGACAGTGCGGCCACCGAGTACCCGGTCCCGGCCGATCGACGCGAGCTGCGGACAGGAGTTGCGGACAGGAGCGGCGGACGGGAAAGCCCCGGCCGCGACGGGGGAATCGCGGCCGGGGCGGCTCAGGTGGGGGCCGGGGACACCGTCCCCTTTGCACCCACGTCCGGTTCAACGGGGAACCACCGTCCGGTGTTCCGGCGCAGGTCCCGTTCCGCGGTGATCCGCGTCACCGGCGTACGGCGCCGGGCACGCTCTCCGCCCACACGCTCTCCGCCTGCAGCAGCAGGGAGCCGAGAACCGTCGTCCGGGCCGCCTCCCGCCCCGCCTGCTCGCGCAGCGCCTCCTGCACACGGTCGTGCAGCTCCTCCATCCTGGCCTCCGCCTCGCGGTCCGGAGGCCGTACGGCTCCCGCGTGCCGGTACCGGTCGGCCTCCGCCCGGCACCGGTCCGCGATCAGGTCCAGCAGCCGGGCGTAGATCCGCAGGATGTGGCCGTCCGGCGGCCCGGGCACGCGGTCGCCGTCGGTGGCCACCGCGAGCGTCCGGGTGAGCGCCCTGATGTGGCCGGTGATCCGGCTCCAGCGCTCGTCCTCCTCCTCGGACGGCACGTCCGAGGGCACCCGCCGCAGGGTCCGCAGCGCGCCCTTGGGCATGCGCAGGCTCTCCCGGCTCCAGCCCCGGGCCGCGTGCAGGGCCTCCAGGCGCCGTTCCAGCCGGTCCGAGCCGCGGGACCAGCCGGCCGCCGCCTCCGGGTCCCAGTCGTCCCGGTCCAGGCCGGCGGCGATCTCGTGCAGCACGTCCGCCGTCTCCCGGGCGAGCTCGGCGAGGTTCTCCCGTACGTCCCGCAGATGGACCGGCGGCAGGACCAGCGCGTTGACGGCGACCCCGATCGCCGCGCCGAGCGCCGCCTGCCCCAGGCGATGGCCGACCGCGGCGCCGGAGACGCTGCCCGTGGCGAGGGTGAACAGGGCCGTGGTGGCGCCGTACACCCCCTGGTCGCCGAAGCGGGACCAGTTCGCCAGCAGCATCAGGACGGGTACGCACAGCGCGAGCGCCCCCGTGGTGTCGTCGGTGACCGCCTGTGCCGCCGAGGCGAGCAGTGCTCCCGCACAGATCGCGGTGAACTGCTGCACCGCCCGCATCAGCGAGCTGTAGACCGTCGCCTGCACCAGGACCAGCGCCGCCCACGGTGCCATCAGGGCCATCGGGTCGCCCAGCCATACGTTCGCCACGAGCCAGGCGAGCAGTGCCGCCCCCGCTGCCTTCAGCGACTGCACCACCAGGTCCCGCTCCCGGCCCGGCCCCCGGCAGGCCGCCCGGACCGCCCGGCCGACCGAGCGTGCCTCCTGGCGCACCGCCCCGGCCGGCCGGGCGGCGAGCGAGCGCGCGAGGGTGCGTACGTCCTCTCCCTGTTCCTGTTCCTGGATCCCACGTGCCATGCCGGGCGGGTATCCAGAGATCATGCCGCCCCACGCGGCACATGCCGGGACCGCCCGTCCCGGCCCGGGCCCGGAGGGTCGTCCGGGCTGTCCGGTGCTCAGGCCAGGGGACTGTCCGCCAGGGACGCCAGCAGGTGCGCGGGATCGTCGTAGACCGCCTTCGCGCCGGCCCGTTCCAGGTCGGCGCGCGGGATGCCGCCGCACAGGACGGCCACACAGCGCACCCCGGCCCTGCTGCCGGCCCGCATGTCCCAGACGGTGTCGCCCACGAACACCGCCCGCTCGGCGGGCACTCCGGCCAGTTCCAGGGCGTGCTCGACCGGTTCGGGCGCGGGCTTGCCCTCCTCGACGTCGTCGGCGCTGGCCGTGGCGGCGATGACGTCGTCCGCGTCGATGGCGCGGCGCAGCGCGCTCAGCTCCGGGCCGCTCGCCGAGGTGGCGAGCACCACCGTCCAGCCGTCCTCGTGCAGCCGCCGCAGCAGACGCCCGGCGTCCGCGAGGGCCGGCAGCCGGTCGAAGTACTGGGCGTACAGCGCGGTGTGGGCGGCACGGAGGCGGGCGTCCTGCTCCTTGTCGCGCTCCTCGCCGAGCAGGTGGGCGATCAGATCGGTGGAGCCGAGCCCCACCGAGCGGTGGATGGCGTGCATGGGCACCCGGTGGCCCGCCTGCCGGAAGGCCTCCCACCAGGTGGTGACGTGGAGGTGGTTGGTGTCGACGAGCGTTCCGTCGACGTCGAACACGGCGGCACGGTCCATCCGGGGCATCCGGGAGTCCTTTCGGGGGCTTTCGCACGCGGTCCTGGGGTCGTACGGGTACCACGTCAGGTGTCCGCCACTCCGGACGGCTGCCGGCCTCCGCGGCGGTGCCGCTCCCGGCGCACGGTTTGCCCGGTTCGCCGCCGGGTACTGCGATGCCTCGTCCGAGTCGATCCGCCCCGCAGGAGGCCCGTCATGTCCGTCCCCGCCGCACCCGCCACCAAGGTGGCCGTGGTCACCGGTTCCG
Organism: Streptomyces sp. NTH33; assembly: GCF_003236365.1. GTDB lineage: Bacteria > Actinomycetota > Actinomycetes > Streptomycetales > Streptomycetaceae > Streptomyces. The sequence goes on along the minus strand of NZ_POTZ01000420.1, from coordinate 1,496 downwards.
ACTCCGGTATCGGCCGTGCCACCGCCGTACGCCTGGCCGAGGCGGGGATGGACATCGGCATCACCTGGCACAGCGACGAGAAGGGCGCGGAAGGGACCGCCGAGGAGGTCCGCGGCAAGGGCCGCCGGGCGGCCGTCGCCCGGATGGACCTCACCCGCCTGCCCGCCGGCACGGACGCGCTGGACCAGCTGTGCGACGAGCTCGGCCGGCTCGACGTACTGGTCAACAACGCCGGCACCGGCACGGCCACACCCTTCCTCGACCTCACCCTGGACGACATGCGGCGCGTGCTGGACGTGGACCTGGTCGGGCCGTTCCTGTGCGGTCAGAAGGCGGCGCGCCGGATGATCCGGCAGGGCGACGGCGGCCGGATCGTCAACGTGACCTCCGTGCACGAGCACCAGCCGCGCGTCGGTGCCGGACCGTACTGCGCGGCCAAGGGCGGCCTCGGTCTGCTCACCCAGGTGATGGCTCTGGAACTCGCCGAGCACGGCATCACCGTGAACGCGGTCGCGCCCGGCGAGATCGCCACGCCCATGACCGGCCAGGAGGACACCGACGTGCACACCGAGCACCGCCCCGGAGTGCCGCTCGGCCGGCCCGGCGACGCCCGCGAGGTCGCCGCCGTGATCGCCTTCCTCGCGGGCCCCGACGCCTCCTACGTCACCGGGGCGTCCTGGAGCGTGGACGGCGGCATGCTCCGGATGGGCCCGATGGCCGGATCGCACCTGGGCAGCGACGACTGGCGGCGTCCCTGACCTCCTCAGCGGTACGGCCGGGTCCGCCGCCGCGGTCGGCGTTCTACGCTGGAGGCATGACTGAAGCCGCGAGCCCCTACATCTCCCGGCCGCGCATCCTGGTGCTCAGCGTGCAGCCGGGCAATCCGCCCTTCCGTATCGTGGAGATCGACGGTGAGGTGGTCGGTGAGGCGAAGGCCATCACCGACGTGCTCGAAGCCGCCGCCGCCTTCGGCATCAGAGTCCATGACCTGGACGACCCGGACGTGGTCCGCTGGGTCGGTGGCGACAAGTTCACCTGGACCGTGCACTAGGCCGCCGTTCGCTCGGCCGGCCGTCCACCTCTGGTGGGCGTTCCGGCCGGCGCCGCCCGTGCGGGTCCAGATCCGCGGCCGGCCCTCCCTTCCGTACGGCGTGCCCGCGCACGGGCACGCCGGCCGTTGTGCGTGGAGGAAGGGGCCGCCTTGGCCGAAGGGGTGAGGCGAGCGGTCGTCAACACCTCGGTACGGACCAGTCCCGAGGGGAGTCCCGAGAGCAGTCCTGAGGCTCACTGACGCGGCTTGCGCGCATGCACCGCCCGGCTCATCCGCCGGCCCAGAAGCAGGTAACCGACCAGCGCGCCCGAGGTGTTGAGGATGACGTCGTCGATGTCGAAGGCCCGTCCGGTGATCAGCGCCCCCTGCGCGAACTCCACCAGCAGCATCACCGTCGCCGTCAGTAGAACGACCCGCAGCACCCCCCGCGCCCCCGGCGCCACCA
>NZ_POTZ01000041.1 GCF_003236365.1 Streptomyces sp. NTH33 | reverse complement strand
CTCGTGGTCTTGCCGCAGACGATCACAGGCGCTTCAATGCACCCACCCCCACAGGAGGAACACCCGATCCACACCCAGCGAAGGGGTTCTTCTTGACCGCCATACGCGCCACCGCCGTCGCCGCGGCCGCCTGCGCCACCGTGCTCGCCGTTGCGTCGCCCTCGCCCGCGATCAGCTCCTACAACGCGGCCCCCGCCCCCGAACGCACCGAGGTCGGCGCCCTCGTGGCCACCTGGGACAACGACGACGATCCGGCTACTCCGGACCGCGTCGACTGGGTCTGCTCCGGCACGATGATCGACGCGGACACATTCCTGACGGCCGCGCACTGCACCACGGACTGGCCGGACAACGTACGGTTCTACGTCTCTCTCGACCAGGACGTCCAGGCCGGACTGGACGCCGCCGCGAAGAAGTACCCCGGTGACCCCGCCGCCCAGGCGAGAGCCGTCGCCGTCCAGGGCACGGCCCACAGCCACCCCGGCTACCCGGGCCCCGCCGCCGACACGCACGACATCTCGGTCGTCGAACTCCCCGCCGCGAAGATGAGGTCACGCTGGTCCTTCACCCCGGCCGCGTTGCCGACCGCCGACCAGCTCGGGTCGCTCGGACCGCAGAAGCTCAACTCCACCGACTGGGTTGTCGCCGGATACGGCACCCAGGAGGCCGTGAACGGACCGGGCGGCCACACTCACCCGGGCGGCGGCGTCCGGATGAAGGCACCGGTGAGCTTCAACGCCCTCAACAACGCCTGGGTGCGCCTTGCGATGACCGCGCCGCAGGGCAACGGCGGTACTTGCTACGGCGATTCGGGCGGACCCAACTTCGCCGTCATCGACGGTAAGCGCATCCTCGCGGCGACGACCATCACCGGCGACAGCCCCTGCTACGCCACCAACGTCGGCTACCGGCTGGACACTCCCGGAGCGCGCGCCTTCCTGTCGCCGTTCGTGCGACTGCCGTAACCCTCACAGCGCACAGGGCCAGGTGGTGCCGGTGGCGGGCCGCGCCGCCCGCACCACCCGACCCAGCCCGCTCGATGAACCAGCCGGGACGACCAACGCACCCAGGGGCTCAGCGCGACTGCGCGACGCCCTCGTTCACCACCACGCAGCCGGCCAGGGCCCGCAGGGCTGGACCGTGACCCCCGCACCGCACCCGCCGGGCGGCGGGACGGCGCGCCCTCCGAGCGGGCTTCCGGAGGAACCTCATGTGCAACCGCTTCCCTCATGGTCCCCGCTCCTGGTAGATGAGGGGAGCATGACACGTCTACTCCGTGCCGTACGTGGCCTGATCACCGCCGCTGCCGTCCTGCTCACCGCGACCGCCGCCTCAGCCACCGCCCGGGCGGCCCCCGAGCCCAAGGCCCCCAAAGACTTCGTCGCCCTGAGCGCCGTGGATCCGACGATCATCCAGGAGATCCGCTACTTCACCCCCCACAACTTCGTCGGCCGGCGCATCGACGGCTACCGGCAGCCGCTCTGCATCCTCACCCGCCCCGCCGCCCAGGCCCTTCATACGGCCCAGAAACAGTTGCTGCGCAAGGGCTACAGCCTCAAGGTCTACGACTGCTACCGGCCCCAGCGCGCCGTCGACCACTTCGTCCGCTGGGCCCAGGACCTCGACGACCAGGCCATGAAGGGCGAGTTCTACCCGCACGTCGACAAGACCCGGCTGTTCGCGGACGGCTACATCGCAGCGAAATCCGGCCACAGCCGCGGCTCGACGATGGACCTGACCATCGTCGAGCTCCCGGCCGGCCCGACCCGCCCCTACGTCCCCGGCAAGCCCCTGGTGCCCTGCTACGCGCCCAAGGCCGAACGCTTCCCGGACAACTCCCTCGACATGGGCACCGGCTACGACTGCTTCGACACCCTCGCCCACACGCTCGACCCCAGGATCCAGGGGCAACAACGCGCCAACCGGCTGCTCCTGAAGAGCACGCTGGAGAACCTCGGGTTCGTCAACCTCGCCGAGGAATGGTGGCACTACACTTACAAGCCCGAGCCCTACCCGGACACCTACTTCGACTTCCCGGTCACCCGGCAGTCCCTCACGGCGAGGCGCTGAGCCGCCCGGCGGAACGACTGACACAAGACGCCTCTTCCCTGTTCGGATACAGTCCCGCGCTCCCCTCACGGCTGGTGAAGACATCCCGAAGCGGTACGTACGGGACCTATCGGAGACTGTGGCGGTCGAGGCGGTGGAGGAGGCCGGTGCGGCGTTGGTTGTCCTCGCGCAGGCGGGTCAGGCGCCGGCCGAAGTCGGTGTGCCGTCCGGTGTGGGCGTAGGCGTCGCGCAGTTCCGCGAGGAGGGTGACGGCCTGGTCGTAGGCGCTGGTCTTCTTGGTGGCGATGTGCGCCTCGATCTGCTGCCAGGCGGATTCGGCCTCGCTCGCGAGGGCGGTCAGGCGCTGAGCGCGGGCGGTGGCCCGTTCGTGTTCGGCGCGCCGGCGGCGTTCGGTGCGCAGGGTGTGTGCGGCGTCCAGGAGGTGGGCGGCGGACCGGCGCCCGGAAACCGTGGTGGGGGCGCCGGTGCCGTGCAGGCGGTGCAGGAGTTCGGTGTGCAGCCCGGGTTCCGGACCGAGGGCGAGCCGCAGCAGCAGAGCGTCCTTCTCCTTCTGGGACATTGCGGCGATCAGCGGGGCGAGTTCCTTCTTCGTAGGCCTGGCCGGTTTCCTGGGCGCGGCGGGACTGGCCTGGGCCGCGACGGCCAGCAGGTCGTCGTCCACGCGCAGGAAGTCCGCGAGCGCGCGCTGCGGGGCGGTCAGTTCGCCGAGCCCGGTCGGGACGGGTGGCTCCGGGCAGGTCTGGTACTCCTCTTCGTCGTCGTCCTCGAGTTCCCAGGCGGCGAGCGCGGAGAGCCAGGCGAGGTAGAGGGGGCGCAGGTCGCCGGTGGCGAGTTCGTCGCGGACACCGATGAGGGCCGCCAGTGAGTCGTCGGCGCCCTCGATCCAGTCGCCGCCTTCGTCGTCGCTGGTGAGGTCGAGCAGGAGGTGGGTGCGGGTGGTCCAGGCGTCGACATGGTGGTCGAGGCAGTACGGCTTCACCGTGGGCAGAGCCAGGGTCTGCCTGGGCAGGCGGAGCATCAGACGGTGGGTGCCCCAGTTGGTGACGTACAGATGGGCATCGAAGCAGCGCTCGACCATACGGCGCGGATTCCCGCTCAGATCACCCCAGTTGTAGGTGTTGGTGAAGCTGGTCGCGGTGATCCGGGCCCGGGTGGAGATGGCCCGCAGCTGTTCCTGTTCCTCGCGGCTGAGCGGACGGTCGAGAGCCTGGAACTCGTAGTACTGATACTCGCTCACACGGCGGACCCTATCGCCGCCGCGGGTGGACCCGGATGGGAAGCGGACGAGGCAGCCGGAGCCGACCGGACGTCATGCTCAAACGCCCTGAGGTGAGCCGAGGCGAGCGGTTTTGGGGAGGAGTGGGCTGTGGCGGCGGTGTGGGCCGAGCGGACCGGGCCCGAGCCCGGCTCGCCGATCAGGGCTACCGGCCGACGCCGCCGCGCGGCCGCTGACTCGGATGCCTTCACGGCCCCCGTGCCGGTAGGCCTCAATCCACTCAGCCCCCTCGGGTGCCGGATCCGGCAGCAGATCCACCTTCCTTATGGTGACCTCGACCCCGAGAACGACCGTCTTGAACGGAACGGCCAGATGCTCTGCGCGCATCGTACAGAGGCCCGTGAGCCGCTACGGTGAATCCCGAACGGTGTCCTCATCGGCCTGCACCAGCTTCGCGATCACCGGCACCCGGTTCCCTCCGGCCGAGGCCGGCAGCGTCATCGCGCACCGGTGCCGCACCGAACTGGTGCCTGCCCCGGCGCACGATCTGCTGCAGCTTCTGCCCCTCCCGGTCGGTCACCCTGCGTACTGAGCAGGGGCCGGCACCGGAGGTCCCCGTCGGGCAGACCGAAGCCGTGGGTGCATGCGAAAGGGCCCGGAGAACGGGCCCTTTCGTGTGGTAGCGGGGACAGGATTTGAACCTGCGACCTCTGGGTTATGAGCCCAGCGAGCTACCGAGCTGCTCCACCCCGCGTCGGCACCAGCAACAATACACGCCGGCAAGGGCAGGGTGTGTTCAGGTCAGCCGCGGACGATGTTCTCCGCCTGTGGTCCCTTCTGGCCCTGCGCCACGTCGAAGGTCACCTTCTCTCCCTCGACCAGCTCGCGGTAACCGGTGCCGGAGATGTTGGAGTAGTGGGCGAAGACGTCCGGCCCGCCGTCCTGGGCGATGAAGCCGTACCCCTTCTCGGCGTTGAACCACTTCACCGTGCCACTGGCCATCTGGCTGTTCCTTCTCTCTCGCCGGGCAAGCCCGGCCGGGGCGAATGCTGGGGCGTCCTCCGCGGTGGAGATCACCCCGACGTCCGTCCTACCCGGCACACGTGCCGTTTATCCGGCTGTCCTGCCGGCGGCCGGGATGTCATCCGCGGCCGATGACGGGCCAGCGGGCATGACCGCGCTCGTTCGGTGACTGATGCGTTCATCCTGTACACCGGGTCAGGGCCACCGCACGGGTCTGCACAGCGGTCTTGCCGACGGGCCCGGCTACGGCAGGGTGGTGGGCGAGCGGTACCCGGCGGAATGTCAGGATGGGGGCATGACGACCAAGGTTTACTTCGATGTCACCATCAACGACGAGCCCGCCGGGCGGATCGTCTTCAACCTGTTCGACGACGTGGTCCCCAAGACGGCGGAGAACTTCCGCGCCCTCGCGACCGGCGAGAAGGGCTTCGGCTACGCGGGCTCGTCGTTCCACCGTGTCATCCCCGACTTCATGCTCCAGGGCGGCGACTTCACCCGGGGCAACGGCACCGGCGGCAAGAGCATCTACGGCGAGAAGTTCGCCGACGAGAACTTCACCCTCAAGCACGACCGGCCGGGCCTGCTGTCCATGGCCAACGCGGGCCCGAACACCAACGGCTCGCAGTTCTTCGTCACGACCGTCGTGACCGACTGGCTGGACGGCAAGCACGTGGTGTTCGGCGAGGTCGCCGACACCGAGAGCATGGACCTCGTCAAGAAGATCGAGGCCCATGGCTCCTCCAGCGGCCGTACCTCCGCGAAGATCACCATCGCCGCGTCCGGCCAGCTCTGACCCTTTCGCCACCAGCACCGCCGAGGGGCACGTTCACCTGACGCGCCCCTCGGCGGCACTCAGCCGGCGATCCCCCGGGCGCCGATCGATGCTCAACTCGATGCCCTGCGGACATCCGAGTACGCACACCGCCGCAGCAGCAGCCCTCACCCCCGCTCTGACGGAAGCCCGGCCGCACCGGGGGAGGCTGCGGCCGGGCCCACCATGCTTTCCAAGGTGCCTGGCCAGACAGCGAAGGATCCACTGCGCCGCACGGTCAGCAGCACCCGCATCGACAAGAACCGCGCGGCAGCGGTCAAGCAGTGCAAGCGGTACTGGGGACCCCACTACGCCAACGGCGGCAAGGAGGGCGACGAGTACCCATTCGCCAGCACCTACGAGGAAGCCGCGGAACCCGAGTAGGACCCGGAAGTGAAGAAGTTCGACTTCTCCGTCAGGCCCATCCCGAAAGACGACAATCAGGCCGGCGACCTCATCTTGAAGAGCTTCTACGCCAAGAACCGCATCAGCGACGGGCTGGACGACGGCCTCGGAGAAGGTATCGGCGAGGGCGTTGCCGTCTTGGGGATGTGAGGATGCCATGCCGCCCGCCGGTGTCCCGGCGGGCGGCATGGCGGATCGGCGGCGCCGTGGCCCCTGTGGCGTTCGGCTGCCGCCTGTGCCAGGGCTGGGAGCTGGGTGGCCCGCCGGGCGATGAGCCGCCCGGCGGGACCGGTGCCATGGCGCTTGCCCATGCCTGCCGGGTTCCTGGGCCCGGAGCCCGGCAGGCCTTTGCCGGGTCAGTCGAAGTAGTCCGGTTGGGTCTGGACGTTCAGCTGGTCCAGGCGGATCTTTCGGGCCGGGTCGGTGCGCCGGTCGCTGAGCTTGAGCACATCGAAGCCCTTGGCGATGTCGTTGGAGTAGATGTGGCCGTTGTAGTAGTACGCGGACCAGGAGCCGCCCACGGTCAGCCGGTCCGTGGTGAGCGGGCCGCGCTCGAAGTAGCCGATCTCCTTCGGCTTCGTCGAGTCGGTGAAGTCCCAGACCGAGACGCCGCCCTGGTACCAGGCCTGAACCATGAGGTCGCGGCCCTTGACCGGGATCAGCGAGCCGTTGTGGGCGACGCAGTTCTCGGTGTCCGCCTGGTGCCGGGGGATCTTGAAGTAGCCGCGGAAGACGAGCTTGCGCTGGTCGCCCTTGCCGACGATGTCGTAGATGCCGTCGGCTCCGCGGTTCGGGCCGACGGCCGCGTTGCAGGTTGCGGCGCCTCCGCCGCCGAGTTCGTCGGTGAAGACGACCTTCTTCGCGGTCTGGTTGAAGGTCGCCGAGTGCCAGAACGCGAAGTTGACGTTGTCCTGGACCTGGTCGATGACCTTCGGGTGCTCCGGGTCCTTGATGGACATCAGGATGCCGTCGCCCATGCAGGCACCGGCGGCCAGGTCCTTCGACGGCAGCACGGTGATGTCGTGGCAGCCGGTCGTCTTGGAGACACCCGGGTTGGTGGGTGCGCCGGGGTTGCCGCCGCCGTCGGGGCCGTCGCCCGGGAAGAGCACCGCGAAGTTGACGACCGCGGCCTTCTGGGGGGCGTCACGCGGCACCTTGATGATCGAGATGCCGTCGTGCGGGGGCTGGCAGTCGGGGAACGACGGGCTCGGGGAGTACGAGGACACGTAGATGTAGACGTTGCGGCCATGGGGAACGAGGGAGTGCGTGTGTGAGCCGCAGTTGGTCTCGACGGCCGCGACGTACTTCGGGTTCTTCTTGTCGCTGATGTCGAAGACCTTCATGCCCTCCCACGACGACTTCTCGCTCGCGGGTTGCGTCGTGCTCGAGCAGGAGTTGTCGCTGCGTGAGGAGTCGGTGGACAGGAACAGCAGGTTCCCGGAGACGGATACGTCGTTCTGCGACCCCGGACACAGCACCTGGGAGACCGTCTTGGGTGCCCTCGGATTGCTGATGTCGAAGATGCGGAAGCCGTCGTAGTTGCCGGCGAACGCGTACTTGCCCTGGAAGGCGAGGTCGGAGTTGAGGTCCGGCAGGGCGTCCTTGGGGACGTTGGCGAGGTGTTCGATGTTGTCGGAGTGGACGATCTCGTCGGGCGCCGGTATCTCGCCCTTGGCGATGGCCGTTCTGGTCTCGGCCGCCTCACTCTTCGACACTCGCTGAGGCGTGGTGGTGGCGTCGCCGGGGTCGGGCGTCGCCACGGCCGGAGCCGCTGTGAGCAGCGCCGCCAGCAGGCCGGCGGCGGCTGTCACGACCGCCAGGCGTCTGGGCCGTGTTCGGGGACTGTTCAACAGGTTCACTGTTTCCTCCCTGGTCTCCGTTCACAAGGGAACGGTTCACGGACAGCGGCAGTATCGTATTTCCATGCACAGATCAAAAGATGGCAGCGCATCCGTCATGAAAAACTTTGATCGTGTCAAGTGGCGGGCGGTCACTGCTCTCGCCCTTGTCGCCCTCGCTGTCAGCGGGTGCGACTCGGGAGCGGACGCCCCGGGGAAGAAAAGCGCGCCCGGTCCCTCGGTGATCGCTCCCGGCAAGCCCGGTGAGCCCGCCCGGACCCTGTCCGCCGAGGACGCCGCGAAGGAGTTGCCCGACGACTCCCCCAATGCGGCGGACTTCGAGTACGTCCAGATGATGATCATCCACCATGGCCAGGCCCTGGAGATGACCGAACTCGCCGCGCACCAGGCGAGGTCGGACGGCGTAAAGCGGATCGCCTCACGCATCGCCGCAGGTCAGGGGCCTGAAATCGACGCCATGAAGGGGTGGTTGAAGAACCACGGCGGGGCGCGGCACACCAGTGGTGGCGCGGGCGCGGGGCACCACCACGATCATGCCGCGATGCCCGGCATGGCGACCGAGGCACAGATGAAGCAGCTGAGCGCGGCGCGGGGCGCGGCCTTCGACGAGCTGTTCCTGAAACTCATGATCACGCACCATGACGGCGCGATCACCATGGCCACCTCGGTGCTCTCGGACGGCAACAACGTACAGGTCGAGGAGATGGCGAACGATGTGATCGCACAGCAGACCAGCGAGATCAGCCGGATGCGTGAGATGTTCTGACTGCCGGCGTGGCGTTCCGCGGGCCTCTCCCCTGGACACCCGGCGGCGCGATGACGGAAGCAGCCGCGGTCGCCTCGCGCCCGCCGGGCGGCCCACGGAGGGCAGTCCCCCTCTGCTTCAGGCAGCCGTCGCCGGTGGACGCGGAAGCTCAATCAGAACGATGAAGGTTCCTGTGGTCACGGTTGCTCCGCTCACAGGGCAAGGGGTCCGCCAGCGGCTGCTTGGCGGGCCCGTTCGTCTCATTGCATGTCCCGGGGAGCCGACTCCCGGGCTTACGGAGCAGCGACTTGGCGACGGCGGGGCTGGGGAAGAGGGGGTACCGGCCGCTGGGCGCCCGGTTGCTGGTTCTTGAGCAGCTCGGCCCAGTCCGTCCCGTTCATGGGCGGCCCGCCCGGGGGGTCCCGGCGGTCCCGCCGCCGACGGGACATCGCGCGTGGGGCACATGGCCGTCACCCGTGCACGCCGCCTGGCCGCTCTCGCCGTCCCGGAGGAGGAGACCGCCGCTCTCCCCAGGCTCTGTTGACCGGCCATCGGGTGCCGGTCCGCATCGCGTGACTTTTGGCGGCCGTCCAGGTGGGTGTCGATACGGCCGCCGCTCCGGCCGACTGCTCCCGCACCGGGCCCTGTTGGTGCGGAAGCAGTCGGCCGGAGCGGCCGACAGCGTTTCCTGCCGGGCCGATCCCATCAGGTTGCCGGGGCCCCCGGGCGCTGCTCCCGGCTCCCGGGGGCTGCCGGAGGCTGGGGGGAGCGAGTAGGTTCATCCATGCGTTGGGCTGCCGTGACCTGTCCGGCTTCCGTCGAGGCTTCCGCGTCGGATGAAGTGATCACCACGGAGCTGGGGTTGCCTCGGTCCATGAGGCCGCCGATGAAGGCCAGACCGAGGCCTGCTGCGGCAAGAGCCGCGCCGACCATGCTGGGCGAGGCCCAGCCCCAGCCCGCCGAGATGGCCAAGCCGCCAAGCCAGGCGCCGCCCGCATTGGCCAGGTTGAAGGCGGAGTGGTTGGAGGCCGCCGCCATCGTGGGAGCGTCCTTCGCCTTGGCCATGAGCAGCATCTGGACGGGCGTGGTGATGAAGGAACCCATCGCACCGATGAAGGTGATCGTCACCAGGGCGGCCACGGTGCTGTGGACGGTGAAGTAGAACGTCACCAGTGCCGCGGCGAGCAGAGCGTGCCCCGCGTACAGCGTCGGGCGCAGGGCCCGGTCCGTGAGCGGGCCTGCGATCAGCGTGCCGAGCGTCATGCCGACGCCGTAGAGAGCGAGGACCAAAGTGGTCGAGGAGTCGGAGACGCCCGTCAGGTGCGTCAGCATGGGCACCAGGTAGCTGTAGACGGCGAAGAACCCGCCGAAGCCGACAACGGCCGTGGCCAGACCGATCGCGACCTGCCTGTTGCCCATGGCCCGCAGCTCGTGCCGGATTCCGGACTGCCGGCCGCGCGGCTGGTGAGGAACGAAGAGTGCCAGCGAGGCGAGCGCGACGAGGCCGATGACGGCGACCGCGCCGTAGGCGGACCGCCAGCCCAACTGCTGCCCGAGGGCCGTGCCGGCCGGGACGCCGACGATGTTCGCGATGGTGAGTCCGAGGAACATCCTCGAGACGGCGCGCGCGGCCCGTTCGGGGGCGACCAGCCGGGAGGCCACGACGGCGCCCACGCCGAACAGCGCTCCGTGCGGCAGGCCCGCCAGGAAACGCGCGGCGAACAGGAGGCCGTAACCGGGAGCAAGCGCGGACGCGATGTTGCCGATCACGAACAGTCCGGACAGGAACAGCAGCAGCCGCTTGTGGGGTACACGCGCACCGATGCCCGTCAGCACGGGGGCTCCGACGACGACACCGAGCGCGTAGGCCGAGACGAGGTTGCCGGCGTGCGGCACGGACACGCCGATCCCGTCAGCGATCTGGGGCAGCAGCCCCATCGTGACGAACTCGGTCGTGCCGATGCCGAACGCGACGGCGGCCAGAGCCAGCAGAGCCAGGGGCATGGCGCAGGAAAACCTTTCAACAACAGCGGTCCAGGAGCGAGAGAGCAGGAAGGCCTGGGTCGTCTCCGGCTCCCGTGGCCCGTCGCGCTGAGCACCATTGCCCAGCAGGCCCGTAGAACAGGGCAAGCCCTCAAGGGGTGCAGCAGCGGAGGGGGGCTGCGCATTCCAAGATCCAGCCAGACGCTCCGTGACCTGTGTCATGCCGCAGTCGGGCGGGCCTCGGCAGGACGGTTGGTGTTGACGCGCGATGAGCATTTCGCCCCGCTTTGCCGTACTCATCGCGTCGAATCGCCCGAAGAGCGGCGGAACGGCAGTCTCCGACTCGTTCGTGATGACGTTGTGCCGTGAGCCAGCGGGAGCCGTACCCCTGCGATCTGTCCGACGCCCGGTTCGACCGCAGACCGGCCGGCCGGCCAGTCGGCCAAGACAGACGCCGGCGTCCGGCCCGTGACCACGAGGCTCCGCCCGCCGGCTCCGAGGCATCGCCAACCTCACCAAGCGCACAGAGGAGAGCTTCGGAGCCGGCTCGGCCGAGATCGGGCTCACCCAGACCGTGTTCTTCACCTCGGCGGCTCTGGTCTCGCTGTTCCTGCCGGGGCTGGGTGACGCCATCGGCCGGCGCTCAGGGTCGTCGGCTGTGTCGCCGCCGCACTGACGCCGAACGTGCCCGTACTGTTCGTCGGCCGCACCATCCAGGGTGGTCCGGCCCGGTCGCCCCTCCTCTGTCTGATCATCTGCCTGACCATGCTGCGGGTGGGGGTGACCGAGCCGAAGAAGTACGTCTTCTGGACGATGGCCGTCGTGGTGATCCTCGCCACCGCTCTGGTCCCCGAGCCCAAGCCGCCCGCCGCGATCACGTCCGTGGTCCCGCCGCCACCGCGGCTCCCTGAACCGTCCGCCGTCCCACTGCGGCCCCCTTCCCCCGTACGAGGGCGAAGGGGGCCGCGGTGTCTTCGCAGGCGCCGCCCTTGTCCACGGACTGCCCCGTGATCCACGGTCCGCCGGCGGGTTTGAAGGACGTTCAGTCCTTCGTCTCCGCGGCCAGGAAGGCGCTCAGGCTGTCGAGAAGCATGGTGCTGCCCTGTTCTGCCATGTCGCGTTCCTCGGCGGTGGCGCAGGTCTGGTGGAGCACGATCTGCGTGTGGTGGTCGTCCTTCTCGTCGAGTTCCATGGTCATGGCCGCGGGTTCGGGCTTGCCAGGTACGTCCATGCCGACCACCAGACAGCGGTTCTCGGCGACCTCGAGATAGGAGCCGGTCAGCGGGAACTGTCCGCCGTCGGGGGTGACCATCGTCGCCTTCCATGCTCCGCCCGACCTCACGTCCATCTCGACGGAGCCGGCAGCAGCGCCTGCCCACCGGGCGTACTGCTCGGCGGTGGTCCACGCCCGCCACACCTTCGCCACGGGGACGTCCCATGTTCGAGTCAGCGTGTAGGAGAAGCCGTTGGCCGCGGTGGTCTGCTCAGTGCTCATGTCTCGTCTCCTGGTCTCGCCCTCGGTCAGGGTCTCGCACCTGTAGACACCCGCAAGCGCGGAAACTCATCGGTGTGCCATCGGGGCGACGCCATCGGCGCCTCCTCGCAGCATGGAGCACACCCACGCTCACACCAACCGACCCGCATGACGGGTGTCTCTGTGTCTTTCGTCAAGCGAGGCGTGGGGCTCCGGGTTCGTCGTAGTAGGCGCGCGGGGCGGGATCGTGGAGCGCGGCGGATGCGGACAGGAACATCGCCCGTTCGAGCTGCCGGTTTCCGTCTCTGGGGGCGTGATCGCCGTGGATTGAGGTTGCCGACCGCCTGGTCGTGGGGCGAGGCCGACGTAGGAGGCGAGATGGGCGGCGACGACCGTCTGTTCGTCGAGGGTGTCGAAGATGTCGTCGGTCAGTCACTGGGCCTTCGCGGGGCCCGGGGCCGGAGGAGTTCGACGAGCTTGCGGCGGCCTGCCTTGCGCGGGGCATGCGGGGAACCGAGGCGTTCGAGGAACCAGGTGAAGGCTGGGTGGAAGTCCGTGTGCACTGCGCCGGCCCCGGTCGGCCGAGGCGGGCTGTCGACGTCGACAGCGGCGACCCGATGGTCCAACGCGGCACTGCGGCGGTTGTGCTGACGCAGCGGCCCGTGCAGCCTGCCCGCTCGACGGAGCCCCGGCCGCGCCGGTCGTCAACGCCTGGCGCAGAGAGGGTGAACACCCCGGTCAGCCATCGTTCGGTTCTGCCGCAGCGTGGTCGGCTCGTCCGCCGGCACCGAGGCGGCCCGTGGCGCGCAACGGCTGCCCGGTGTCCAAGCGGGGCAGCTCGTGGCGGGACACCCGTAGCACGATGGGGGGCAGGGCTGAACGCACCGCCTGAAGGGCACGCAGCCACGACGGTACGTAGACGGCGCTGCGGCGGCGCTCCACCGCGCGCGCCAGTCGGGCGGCGACCATGCCGGCCGGGTGGATGGTGCGGGCGGACGGGGGCATGTGGGTGCGCAACTCGTGCATGGCCGTGAATCGTTCGGCCTTGCGGATCATGTCGGTGTCCGTCCAGGCGGGGTAGGCAATGCCCACGGCGACCCCTTGGTGTGCTACCTCTGCCTGCAGTGCGTGTGCGAAGGCTTCCACGCCCGCCTTGGAAGCACAGTAAGCGCTCATCATCGGGGTGGCGCCGAGCGACGCCAGCGAAGCGACCTGCAGAAAATAGCCGGCCGTCGCCACCAGGTCGGGCAGGAAGGTCCGTGCCGTGTGGGCACTGCCCGTCAGGTTCACGTCGATGACTCGGCGCCATGAGGCGGCATCCGATGTCGCGAAAGGGCCTCCTTCGGCGATTCCCGCGTTCGCCACGACCACCGACGGCCGGCCGAGGCGTCCGCGGACCTCGCCCGCCGCATCGTCCAGCGCGGTGTTGTCGGTGACGTCGACTTCGATCGCCAGCGCTGCGGTGGGCAGGGATGCCGCCAACGCACGCAGTTCGGGACCCTCATGGCCGAGGAGCGCCAGGCGCGCCCCGCGCCGGGCCAGTTCGTGCGCCAGTGCCGCGCCCAGTCCGCGCGCGGCTCCGGTCACCACGATGGTCCGGTCTTTGAGGGGACTGTCCGTCACCGGCTGTTCCTTCGCCGCCAGCCCCGCCTCGTGCCTGCCTCACGGACCGCTCCCGCCAGGTGGCGGGCCCCGGGTCCGCGCCACCCCGGAGGATTCCCTCCGGTCCACGGCATCGGGCGGACCGGTGCCCTGCCCGGAGGGTCGAGCCGGCGGGTGGAGATGTGCACTCCGTCAACCAGTCGCCCACCCGAGGCCGTGACGGCGGACAGACAGAACCGGACCCACATGTTGAGCTGGACCTCCTTCGCCAGACGCAGGTGCGAATACAGCAGGTGCACCAAGCGGCTGCCGGCGCAGCCCCAGAGCTCGATCTCGAACGCCAGCAGGTCGTCGGCTTCTCGCGCACGGAACTGCACCTGCCCGGCCTCCATGTGACCGCGCAGAGTCACCAGGTGCAGGGAATCCGCCTCGCGGCGCACGACCCTGACGGGTCCGTTCCAGGGCCCCGGCATCTCCACCAGCAGCTCGTCCGCGACGTCCAGGCCATGGTCGCGGAGCTCACCCGTGTGGATGTCGACCACTTCCGAGGGAACGAAGCGTTTGAAGTCCCGGCAGACCCATTCGATGAGCTGGTCCGCGTCGAGGTCGGCCGCAGCGATGCCCACCCGGAAGAGGCGGTGGTACAGGGGGCCGCAGCCGTCCTCCGCCCGTTGCACCTGGTCGTCGACCGCTTCGGAGGGCAGCTGCGGGGGGTGGTCCCGCTCGTCGCCCTGGCACTCGCCACCACGATGGAGGGGGGTGGTCTCCCAGAGGTAGCGCCAGGTGACCAGCACCGTGCCCAGGAGCCACCGCGCCAGCACGGCGAGTACGCGAGGACAGCGAGGTCCCGACATCCGCACCCCTTCAGACCGGCAAACCGTCGTAAACAGGCATGAACACGTGTATACCCTGGTATAGCGGTGGTGACAAAGTGGTGATGCCACAAGCGGACGAACCCGGAGGCCCCCATGGTGGTCCGGCTCCTGCACCGGGCGGGCGCACGCCGCGCTCACCTGCACCTCGCCTCACTCGCCGCGATCGGTCTGTGCCTGACGCTGTGGGTGCGCGCGAAGACCGTCGACCAGGAACAGCGGGGAAACGCCGAGCGACGTGCGCTCTTCGTAGGCCTGTGGCCACCGATGCTGTGGTTGATCGGCGAGTCACTACCGGAATCCGAGTGATCCCCTTGGGCGACTGGGTGTTCGGGCGGCTCGACGCCGCACGGGTGTGGAAGGGTCTCGCGGACGCACGCGTCAACTACTCGGCCGACGAGGTACGCCGGCCGTCCTGGAACATCGACACCTACCGCACCACGCTGCCAGCGGAGCGGCCGGGCCCTCCGGAGCCGGGAGGGCCTTGGGAGCACGCCTGCCGGCTGGTCCGCGACTACCAGTTCTCCCCGCCGGAGATCGTCCGGGCACTGTACGACCCGGCCGCACCGCTCCTCGGCCGTGACATGCTGCTCGAGGCCCGTTTCCACGGCATGCACTTCTACTGCGGTGTGCGCGTCACCGAGGTGGTGGACGAGACCCGGGACAACGCGGACCGCGTCTGGGGATGGGCCTACGAGACCCTGGAGGGCCACCTGGAGCGTGGCAAGGCCACCTACGAGGTGGTGAAGCAGCAGGATACGGGTCAGGTGCGGTTCGTGGTCTCCTGCCATTCGCAAGGCGCTCCCACCCTGGACCGGATCACTTTCCTCGGGTGGCGGCTGTTCGGCCGCCGCACCCAGTTGCGGTTCTACCGCCGGTGCGGCGAACGCCTGCGGGACTTCGTCGAGGCCGCGTTGCGCGGTGAGCGCTCGAACCCCAGCCCTCCGACCCGCGTCGAACACTTGGTGTGTGCGCCCTCCGACGCGAAAATGCGCCGCTTGGACGCGCTGGCGATCCATCGCGTCGCCCCCGGCTGAGAGAGCGCTTTCTGTCGTTGTTTCATCCCGGAATCTTCGGCTGGTGCGGCTTGTGGAGTCGCGCCAGGTGAGGGCGTTCTCGCCGGTGGGACGGCGGGCCACGAGGTCGGTCACCGCGAGGTGGATCATGACTTCGGAGCGGGCGGGGAGGGTTTCACAGTCGCGGGCCAGGCGGCGGTGACCTGGTCGAGCAGGTGGGTGCCGGCCACGGAGTCCCGGACGCCGGCGGCGGTGATCAGCGCCGCCGGCAGGAGGCCGCGCGTGTCCTCACAGAAAGTGTTCGCCTGTCGCTCGGGGCAAAGCCGGTGCGGGACCGGGTGAGGGTGGTGCCCGCAGCCGTATCGGGGCACGTGGAGGGAGACGCTGGGAGGCGACGATGGCACATGAGCGGATCGGTCTGGCTGAGCTGCTCGCCGCGGCGGAGGACGCCGCGCCGGTGGCGTCTCTCGATGTGGTGGCACGCAATCTGCGCGACCGGTTCGGCGCGCGGTACGTGTCGTTCCTGTTCGTCGACATCATCGGCCAGAAGGTGGTGCGGGTCAGCGAGGAAGCGGATACGCAGCAGGGCCACCGCGCCGACCAGATCGACCTGCCCGGCAGCGTCTACGACGAGGTCCTGCGCTCCCAGAAGCTGGTGCAGGCCCCGGACGACGAGCAGGGGCAGTGGGTGATCGCCCCGGTCACCAACCGCGGCGACACCATCGGCGTACTGGAATTGTTCCTCCCCGACATCACGCAGGACGTGCTGGGGCAGGTCGAGGAGGCCGCGCACGCGCTGGCCTACATCATCGTCACCGACCGCCGCTTCACCGACCTCTACCACTGGGGCCAGCGCACCACCCCGGTCAGCCTGGCCGCCGAGATCCAGCGCCAGCTCCTGCCCTCCGCCCCCTCGTGCGAGGCAGCCGAGTTCGTCCTCGCCGGCGCCCTGATCCCCGCCGACAGCATCGCCGGCGACACCTACGACTACACCCTCGATCACGACACCCTGCACCTGTCCATCACCGACGCCATGGGCCACGACGTCGACGCCGCTCTCATGGCCACCCTCCTGATCAACGCCTCCCGCGGCGCCCGCCGCGCCGGAACCGGCCTGGCCGAGCAAGCCCGCTGGATCCACCAGGCCCTCATCGACCACGGCCGCCACACCTTCGCCACCGGCCAGCTCCTGCGCATCGCCCTCGACGGCAGCGGCACCCAGCTCGTCAACGCCGGCCACCCCTGGCCCCTGCGTCTGCGCGAGGGCACGGCCGAGGAAGTACGCCTGGAGGTCGACCTGCCCTTCGGCATCCCCGCACCTGTCCCCTACCGCGTGCAGGACCTCGACCTGCACCCCGATGACCGCCTCCTGCTCTACACCGACGGCCTGCAGGAGCGCCAAGCCGAGTCCGTCGAGCTGCCCGCCCTGCTCCGCGACACCGCCGACGAGCATCCCCGCGAGGTCGTCCGCATCCTGACCGTCATGGTCACCGACGCCTGCGACGGACATCTGGCCGACGACGCCACCGTCATGTGCCTGGACTGGCACGGCCCCCGAACCGGTGGCCGCCACACCCACGCCGGAGCCGACCGGTAACCAGGGAGTCGGCCACATCCCGGCAGCAGCTGCTCCCCCGCACCCCACGGCGGCGGTGCGGTCTGCTCACACCCACACGCGTGTGACGGCGCGGCAGGGTCGTGTCCCACGAGGTGATGCAGGGGATCAAGCGCTTCGCGTCCCGGTACAAGGCCCACGATGCTCTCCGTGGAGACAGCAGTCCGCGAAGCGTCCCGTTGAGGTGGGTTGAACGCCTGATCCAGCGGGACCGCCGCCCCCGACCTGCGGATTCCGGCTCCTTGATCCCCTGCACCACCTGGCGGGGCATGACCCTTTCCGCAGACGGCTTCGGCCGAGCAGGGACCGGACGCGGCGGCGCCCGGATCGATGGCGTCGGTGTGGCAGGAGGGGCCAGCGGTGACGGTACTGGCTGGCGCCGCCCGGCCAGACGGCGGCTCATGAGTCTGGTCATCGGCCACAGGACCATCGCCTCGGCGACATCGGTACGCGTTTCGCAGTCCCTGGCCGGACGGCGGGTGCGCGTCAGCCACCCGAACGCGCGCTCTACCACCCAGGACTGGCAGTCGCTGGTCCACCGCGCCCTCACCGCCAAAATTCCCGCGCCGCGCATCGCGCAGCTCACCGGCCTGGATCCGCAGGACATCGTCCAGGCCGCCGGCGGCTGATCCACTGATCGCATGCCGGTCCCACAGCGCCTGGAGCGCCGGCTTCGCCGACCTGGCTGGTCATCCAGGATCCGTGCAACCGAACAGGCCGGCGTGCCCTGGTGGCAGCTGGGTGAGGAGACGACGCAGCAGTGCGTTGTCCGCGACCTCGGCGAGGGTGGGGAGTACGGCGTCGATCTCGCGCCTGGCCTCGGCGAGGTCTTCGTTGCTGCGGTCGGCCACGGCTTCGACGAATGACGCGGGTGTCAGCGGTTCGTTGGCCGGCTCGCTTGCGGTCAGCAGTGGTCCGCACCCCTCGGGCAGTAGGGCGGCCAGGTCCGTGCGGTCGTCACCCACCAAGTGGGCGCCGAGGACTTCCAGCACGTTCTGCACGGCTCTGGCTCCTTGTTGTGGCCTGTCGTAGCCTGCGCGTTCGGTGACCTGGGTGAGGAAGGTGTCCAGGCTCCAGTCCATGACAGCTCCTGTCGTAGATCTCTTCTCCGCGGCGGTCCGGACCGCCCGGCCGCCGGGCCTTCGCGACGCAGGTGAGGACATCACGCGGGTGCGGCGGCCTGAACCATGCGGTGCACGCTGGCGACGCTGCCGCATCGCGCCGTCAGCAGGTCGGCCTCTGTCCTGGCGAAGCCGGCGCCGAGTTCCTCCCGGCAACGCCGGCTGAGGCTTTCCCGTACCCGGTTGACGAGGGTGCGCTCCTCCTCGTCCGTGTGGCGGGCGGTGGCCGAGGCCAGTCGCTGCAGCCTCCACTCCCATTCGGCGGAGCCGATCTCGCGCACCTGCAGGAGCGCGAAGAGGATTTTGACGGCTTCCTGGTGTGCGGTCTCGATGCGCTCGACGGTGTCGGCGTCCTCGAAGGAGACAAGGACAGGGTGCACCGAAGCTCTCTCAGCCTCACCGTGCGCGATCATCAGGTGCGCGAAGTCATGAAGCGCGGTCTGGCGGTCGGCCTCGGTGCTGCGCATCAGGCGGAGCAGATCTTCCATCATCCGGTGATCCTCGAGGATCAGCTCGACGACATCCTGGGCCGGTGTCATGGGATGCGCCTCCTTCCTGAGTGGCTTTCACCTCCCGTTACCCGCACCCCTTTCATGAATTCTCCACTTTGCCCCATTTGCCGAGTCTTTCCAGGTCAAACAGGCCTCGGGGGCGGTCGGCTTCCGGCAGCCCTCTCAGCAGCACAGGCCCGCCGTCCTGAGGAGACGGACGCTTCAGCAGGTCGGTTACTTGCCCCCTGGTGTCCGAGTCAGTAAATCGGAGCCGTTGACGCTGTTCATCGGATACGTCGGCTTGATCACCGAGTAGGTCCGGTAGTCGGGCTTGTCGGTGAAGGACGCACTCATCGGCGTGGAGTAGTCGTCAAACCGGGTGAGGGGGCCGATTCCGGCGAACAGTCCGACGGTCCGGACCATCGAGGCGGTGCTGTAGAAGGTCGAGTCGACCTTTCCGGTCTGGGTGTACGGGCTGACCGCCAGGGCGAGCGTCCGGTGGGCATCGACGTGGTCGGGCCCGTTCTGGGCTTCGTCCTCGGTGACGAGGACGACCGTGTCCTTCCAGAACTGCGAGTGGGACACCGCATCCACCAGCCTGCCGAGGGCGTAGTCGTTGTCGGCCACCATGGCCTTGGGTGTGGGCTTACCGGCCGCGGTGCCGAAGGTGTGGTCACCGGGGAACCGGACGAACTGCACCGTGGGCATGTCGCCCGTGGCCTCGTACTCACGGAAGCTCTTCAGCCACTGGTCGACCCGTGGAGACAGGCAGGTGTCCTTGGTGGGAGCGAACGTTCCCGCCGAGTCCGGGCAGCCCAGATCGTCCTGGAACATGTGATCGGTCCGGGCGTCGAGCACCGGGTCCCCGGCGTGGACCTCGCTCCCCCGACGCGTCACGTAGAAGCCGAAGTTCGCAAAGCTCACACCGGCCTTGTCCAAGCGCTGCCAGAGATAGGAGTTCTGGGGGTCCTGGGCGGCGTTCTCCGGAACGTTGTGCTCGCCGGGGTACACGCCCTTGCGGCCGGAGTACGCCGCGGGCCACATCTGCTCGGCGTAGGGATTGGAGTTCGACTGGGTCACCCAGTTCCAGGCGCTGGCGCTGACCTGGCCATCGGCATAGAAGTTGTCGATGGTGGTGAAGCGCCGCGCCAACTCGCGGGTGTTGGGCGCCGACTCGTCCCCGAACAGGTTGAGGCCGGGGTCGCCGTTGCCCTTCCCCAGGCTGCCGAGCACCTGGTCGTAGCTGCGGTTCTCCTTGACTACGTAGATCACATGCTTGACGGGAGTCCTGTCGCCGGGTCTGCGCGGCACGACTGCGCCGCTGACCTCGGTCACTGGGGCGTTGTTGCGTTCCACCCGGCGGGTGTACTCATCGAGTTGCTCGCCGGAGTCCGGCACATCCACGCTGCTCAGCGTGCCGACGATCATCGACCCGACGTACTGGCTGGGTGACGTTCCGCCTGGGCGCTCGGGATCGGGGTGTCCAGGACCGTTGTTCGGGCCCGCCCCCAGCCCCCGGGCATTCGTGATCCGAAGGCGGCCGTTGTACCAGATCACCGCACTGGGATACCAACCGGTGGGAATCCTCCCCAGAACCCTGCCGTGGGTCAGGTCGACCACCGAAACGCTGTTGTTGCCCGACTCGGTGACAAACAGTCGCTTGCCCGCGCCGTCCAGGGCCAGGCCAGTGGGATTGCTGCCGACGAGAGCCTTTTGGGACGGCGACACGGAGAAGCTGCGCGTCACCCTCTTGGTCGTGAGGTCCACCTCGCTGACGCTGTCGGCGTCGCCGTTCGCGACGTAGAGCCTCCGGCCGGACGCGGAGAGCACCGACTTGTTCGGATGCAGCCCTACCTTGATCTGCCCCGTCACCCGAGGTGCGGGGCCTGTCACATCAACGATGTCGACGGTGTCGGCACCCTGGTTCGACACGTAGGCGGTGTGCCCGTCCTTGCTGAGCGTCACCCACACCGGCCGATGACCCGCGGCAACGGTCCGTACCTGCCCGCTGACCGTGTCGGCGACCGTTACGGCGTCACCGAGCTGATCGGCGACGACGAGCTTCTTCCCTTCCGGGGTGACCGCCAGGCCGGCCGGGAAAAGCGTGAGGGCCTTGCCGTCCGCGGTCTTGGCGGGCAGCTTGACGGGATCACGTTCGGTGAGCCGCCCACCGGCAAACGACAGCACCCGGATCTTGGAGTTCGCCGCGGCACTGGCGTAAGCGGTCTTGCCGTCCGGACTCCACGCCAGGCCTATGTACAGCGACTCCGGTGACGGATACGACAGTGTCTGGACAACCTTGTTCGTCCGGGTGTCGACCAACTGCAGGCTCTGAACGCCCTGACCGTTGTTGGTCACCAGCAGATGGCGACCGTCGGGGTGAAGAACCGCGTTCAGCGGGAGGTTCCCGAGCCTCGTCTGGTCACCTGCTGGCGTCACCCGGTATCCGACGGGCGTGACCGCAGTGCCGTCTTTTCGGGGACCGGCGGTCTTGTTGACGAGTGGGGATGAGGCGGTCTGCCGCGTTTCC
This sequence comes from Streptomyces sp. NTH33, assembly GCF_003236365.1. Taxonomy (GTDB): domain Bacteria; phylum Actinomycetota; class Actinomycetes; order Streptomycetales; family Streptomycetaceae; genus Streptomyces. Next base: position 6,859 of record NZ_POTZ01000041.1, on the reverse strand, counting down.
ACAGGTGACGGGCCGTCATTTCCGCTGGGCGCGGCGCCGGTCGGGGCCCTGGGCGCCCCAGCGGTGACGACCGTGGCCAAAGCCGCACCGCCGATTGCGAGTGTACGCATTTTCGATCCGGTCATTACCTTCTCCCCTGCCCCGCAAGGCGGTGCGGCGTCGGCGCGGGCTGAGAAAATTCTCCTTACTGAACCGCTCTCACCGCACGGGGCATTCAGGTGAATGAGCCGAATCGCCACGAAATTACCTGAATAGGCGCCACAGATTGCCTTTCGCCGCTCCAGGTAGTAACGCAAGCTCGTCAACCGACGACTGCATGACCGAGCACACCGGCGTCAGCCAGGTCACCGCCCGGTGATTTGTGAAGAACTCCGCACCCTGACCCGGCCGTTGCTCGCCACCGACCAGCACTCCAGTCCGGTCTCGTGATCTTGCGCAGGTCCGGCTGGGAGCAGGTACGGCCACCACGTGATCATCGGGGGTTGTGCGGCTGGACGCCCTGCGTGCCCGCGCGGCGGTACACCGGCACCGCGGGACGTACTGGCACCGAACGCCGCAACGTGGCCAGGCTGCCGCACTGGATTACTAGAGTTTGGTGTTGCCGCCCTTGTTCACGATGCTCGCCTTCTTGCAGTTGCCCCAGGTGAGCTTCAGGCCGGTTGTGCCCCCGCCCTTGCCGCCCCACTTGATCAGCGAAATCTTCTTGCCGCCGTAGCCGCCGGTCTTGTACTTGTTGCTCTTGAAGACGTTGCCGCTTCCGCAGCGCTCCCCCTTCTCCAGCCGTCCCCACTCGCTGAACAGGGCGTACTGGCCGGAACCGGTGAAGGTGTTCCCGCTGACCGTGTTGTTCTTGCTGCCGTCCCTGATCCGCACGGGGTCGCCGGTGATCGACGAGAACTTGTTGCCGGTGATGCTGCTGCCCGAGGTCCTGACCAGGTAGACGCCGTGCATGTTGCCGCCGTTGCGCAGGTTGGAGAAGGTGTTCTTCTTGATCACGATGCCTGAGGCGTTCTGGACGTGAACCCCGGCGTATCCGGTGGATCCACTGAGGTTCGTGAACTGGTTGCCGGAGATCGTGACGTTCCTGACGTTCCTGAGCAGGATCGCGTTGTTGTGCCCGGAGAACTTCTTGCCGCTGATGGTGAAGCCTCCGGGGCCCCCGTCGATGCAGAGCTGGTAGTCGCCCTTGGGGCACTTGACCTGGCCGGGGTACTTGGCCACGGCAACCGCTGAGCCCGGTGCGGCCGTGCCGGCCAGTGCCAGGGCGCTGCCGACGACCGTGACGGTGAGGGCGTGACGCGTACGCACAGGTTTCCTCCGATGCTGTCTGCTGTCTGCTGGTCCTCGCTGGAAGCGGCAGCCAGTCTTGCCGGTGGACCTTGGCGAAACCTTGAACCGGTTTTGGAGCGCCTGCTCAGGGGCCCGATCCGTGTCCGGCTCGCTCTTCGGCCCCAACAGCTTTTCCAGCCTGTCGAGTTCATCGGCACGCCCGATGAACATGGGCGGTGGTAAAGGAAGTTGTCTGGGAGCTGGTGCGGCAGTGTTCGCGTGGTTCGGCCTGGCGCGCACAGGAGCCGGTGTGGCCAGCCGCGGATCCGAGACGAGGATCTGCTGGTACAGCTCCCGCAGTCCCGGGCCCGGGTCGGTGCCCAGCTCGTCGGCCAGGCGGCGGCGTACCTCCTGATAGTGGTTCAGTGCGTCGGCGGGGCGTCCGCCCCGGTAGAGGGCGAGCATCAGCTGGGCGGCGAGCCGCTCGTCCAGCGGGTGGCTCTCGGCGTGCGCGGTGAGCGTGGTCAGCAGTTCGGCGTGCAGACCGCGGCGTAACTGGAGGTCCCCCGGTCCAGGACGGTCGTGATCCATTCCAGGTGCACGGTCTCGCGCTGGGCGTCGAACCAGGGGGTTTCCATTCCTCGGCACGCGTCGCCCCGCCAGAACGCGAGGGCCTGCTCGAACAGGCGTGCCGCCTCGTCCTCGTCCCCCGCGCCCATGGCGGTTCGGGCCCTGGCAGCGAGGGAGCGGAAGCGGTGCAGGTCGACAGCCGAGGGGTCGACGGTCAACTCGTAACCACCGGACCGCCGCACGATCTGCGTTTCCCCGGCCGCGGTCCGTAACGCTTGGCGCAGCCTGGACAGATAGCTGTACAGCGTCAACCGGGCACGTTGCGGAGCCCGCTCTCCCCAGACCCGGTCGATCAGCTGATCCGCCGTCACCGCTTGGTTGGCGTCCAACAGCAGCGCCGCCAGAACGCGCTGCTGCCGTGCGGGTCCCAAGTCCAGCCGGTTGCCGTCGACCCGGACCTCGACCGCACCCAGCACACGGAACTCCACCGCCACACGGACCACCCCCGGGGCAGATCTTATGGCCGCAGCCCCTGTCGCCGACCAGTTCCTCGAACGCCTCACCGGCGCCCCCACTGCTGCCGGACCCACTCCCCCGCCAGATCGGTGTCCCGCCCACCGCGACGTCGTTGCCCGTCATCGAGGTCACCCGGGGCCCCGCAGCGGGCCGACTGCGCCGGGCTGCCACCGGCAGCGGCTGTCCGAACGGGCGACGCCGGACAGTCGAGCGATCACGCTCACGTGCCGACGGCCCACCCATCGCGAGATCCGTCCAGCCGAACGTCGTGACGTCGCCCATGGCGGGCGTGTCGCCGTTCTGGCTCTCCTGGCTGACGTCGAGCCTGACCGCGCCGCGCGCCGTACGGCCGACGACGAGCGCGCCTTCGGTGGACACGTACCTGGCGTTCTGATCGCGCTGGAACGCGACGAACCGCCTGTGCGAGTCGAAGCGGTACCCGGTCACGAAGGCCCCTTCCGCAGAGGATCCGTACGGTCGGCCGTGGTGTGTGCGGTGATGGCGGCGGCCAGCGGGGGCACGGCCGCTCCGGGGAACGCGTGGCCGAGGCCTGGCACGGTGGTGAGCGTGGCTGCGGGGATCGCATGGGCGAGCCGGTCGCCGAGGAGGCACCGACGGCCCGTGGCGCAGGCCCATGGTCCGCGGCTTCCCCGGTACGGAACGGAGCCGTTGAGTCGTCACCCTCGCAATGCGCGCAAGGGGGTCATCCGCAGTGGCGGAGTTGTGTGCCGAAGGCCTGGAAGGCGGTACGGAGGGCGGACGGTTCGTGGAGGGTGAAGCCGGCGTTCAGGGCCGCGATGTCGGCCCGGACCCGGCAGGAACGGCGGCCGGATCCTCCACCAGAGGCCGGTCATCCGCATCGGCAACGCTGCCACCGCCACCGCCCTGGAGAGCGAGTGAGTGCTGCCGCAGTCGGCCGGCCCCGCCCCTCGGACAAGCCGGCCACGCGCCGGAGCGTGCCGCGGGCGAAACGCCGCACCCGGCGTTTCCGGTCCGGTGGGCGGGGCTACTCGCCTCTCACGCAACACAAGGCCCACGGGAGGACCGGATGACGCAGCAAGGCCCTGGAGCTGTCCTGTCGGCGCTGGATCGCCTGGAGCGGTGGGCCGGCGCCGACCGGGTGATCGGCGCCGTCCAGCAGAAAGTGCGGTCCGTGCCGCTGGGAGCAGGGCGAGACGCCCTGCACGGGCGCTGGCTCGGTCACCCCGTGCACCCCCTGCTGGTACAGGTGCCCATCGGCTCGTGGCTGTCCGCAGCCGTCCTGGATCTGCTGCCCGGGGTTCGGCAGGGGCCACGCGCGCTCATCGGCATCGGACTGGCCACTGCCGTTCCCGCGGCGGTGGCCGGCTGGGTGGACTGGGCCGAACTGCATCGCCAGCAGCAGCGGGTCGGCCTCGTCCACGCCCTGGCCAACGGTGCGGCGATATCGCTGTTCGCCGGATCCCTCATGGCCCGCTTCCGCGGCCGGGAGAGGACCGGGAAAGCCCTTGGGCTCGCCGGGCTGAGCGTCACCGGGCTCGGCGGCGCGCTGGGCGGGCACATGGCCTACCGGCAGGCATCCGGCGCCAACCACGCCGAGTACGTCCCCCACGTGGTGGCCCCTGGCTGGCACCGTCTGGGAGACATGGCCGACTTCCCGGTCGGGCAGGTGGTGCGCCGACACGTGGACGAGGTGCCCGTCATGGTCGTGCACGAGAGCGAGAACGTGGTGCGTGTCCTGGCCGACCGGTGCAGCCACATGGCGGGGCCTCTGTCGGAGGGGGACATCATCGACGGCTGCGTCCGCTGCCCCTGGCACGGCAGCGTCTTCCGGCTGGCCGACGGGTGGAACGTGCGGGGACCGGCGACCGCGCCGCAGCCCGCCTTCGACGCGCGGATCGTCGACGGCGCCGTTGAGGCCCGGCTGCGGCACCTGGAGACGAACCCGCGCAACGCCGGGTAACCCCTTCAGGCCGGAGCCCGCTCGAGCGGCCATCTCGTGCGACGCCGCCCGGTGGCGGCTCTTCACGTCGGCCCGGACGGCGCAGCTGCCGGATACGGGAAGGAGTGTGGGATGGGGTCCCCAGTCGTGCACCTACGGGAGATCACCGACGACAACCGGGATGCCGTTCGTGCCCTCCGCGTCCGAGGTGACCAGAAGCAGTTCGTCGCCTCCGTGTCCAAGTCGCTCAAGGAGGCGGCGAAGACGCCGGAGGCCAATCCCTGGTACCGCGCCGTGTACCGCGGCGACGAGCCGGCCGGCTTCGTGATGCTGTCGTGGAAACCACCGGCTGGTCCTTTCGAAGGGCGGCACTTCCTCTGGCGCCTCCTCGTCGACAAGCGGTACCAGAGGCGGGGGATCGGCCGGGAGGCGCTCACGCAGATCGCCGCCCTGGTTCGCGAGGACGGCGCCACCGAGCTGCTGACCAGCTACGAGCCCGGCGACGGCGAACCGTGGCCCTTCTACCAGAAGTTCGGGTTCGAACCCACCGGGGAGATCGACGACGGCGAGATCGTTCTGCGGCTCGCCCTCCCCGCTCGGTGAGCCCGTACGGGAAGCCCCGGGCGGATGCGGCCTTCAGTGGTCACACGGCAAAGAAGCCGGGGGCGTGGAAGTCGATGCCCAGCGGGCCGCTGCCGAGGCATCGGGGCCGACCACGGCGAAGCCGACCGAGTCGAGCGCTTCGGCAGCCATTGCCGGGTCGTCGGCGGACAGCTGATCTCTCCGGGCCCGAAGGTCTCTTCCACGGTGCGCGAGTCCACGGCCGCCCCTTTGGGCCATCAGCATGCGCACTCGGCTCCGTTCACGAGAGACGACAGCGCCCCGGCCAGGGCATCCGGCGGCCGACTGGAGGCTAGCCGCCTCCACCGCGTGGTTCGGCACGCAGCCGGCCGCCGAGGGCGGTGACGCGTTCGCGCATGCCGAGCAGCCCGAGGCCGGGTACCGGGGCGGTGGCCGGCGTCGCCTTGCCGTCGTCGTCGATGCGTATCGCGAGGGCGTCCGGACGGCAGTCGATCCGGACCGCCGCCGTGGCCGCGTCCGCGTGCCGGGCGACGTTGGTGAGCGACTCCTGAACGATCCGGTAGACGGTCCGGTCCACCGCGGCCGGCACGTCGTGTCGCTGTCCTTCGATCGTCAGCGTCGCGTCGAGGCCGAACGTACGGGCCCACTCCACCAGCTCCGGGACATCGTCGAGTCCGCGCGGCGGGGCCGTGTCGTCGTCGCGCAGCGCCTCCAGCGTCGCGCGCAGCTCCCGGCTTGCCTCACGCCCGGCCTTCTGGATCGCCAGCAGGGAAGGAGGCACCTCCTCGCCCCGCCTGCGGGCCACGTGCACGGCGACCTCCGCCTGCACCTTGATGACCGAGATCTGGTGGGTGAGCGAGTCGTGCAGTTCCCTGGCGATACGGAGCCGCGCGGTCTCCTCCCGGGTGCGCTCGGCCTCGTCCGCCCGCCGCTCGGCCTGCCGCAGCGCCTCTCCCGCGGCGGCGGCCGCGATCAGCCAGGCGATTTCGAGGGCGCCTCGGGCCTGCGCGAACGCCTCGCCCGTGTCGTGCAGGCCCGAGGCCAGGGCCGCGAGCGGGAGCAAGGCCAGCATGATCACGCTCGCCGCCACCGTGGCGGTGCGGTGTCCCGCCCGTACGGCCGCGTACGCCGCGAAAAGGTACGCGACAGCGGGCACGTCGAAACCGGCCGCCTGGTACCCCACCGCACACAGCCCGGTGACGGCCAGGACGGCAACCGGAGCCCGGCGGCGTGCGCCCAGCGCCAGCCCGCCGATCGTCAGCAGCGCGTATCCGAGCAAGGCGAGGTCCGTGGCGGAACGCTGCCCGGACAGGCCTGTGACCAGCAGCGCCGCCGCCACGCCGACAGCGATGACCCAGTCTCCGAACCGGGCCCGAACACTGGACTCACCTGCACTCATGCGCGCACCCTAGCTGGCCGCCACCGCGGGCGAGTCCCCCTCCTGAACGAGCGGCCAGCTACCGCGTGCGCAGTACCTTCGCGCCGCCTGCGGCGTCCGTGGTAGCCGGATGCGGCATCGGCCGCAGTGCGAAGTGTCTGCGTCCGCCGGACGACGGCGGGTGGGGCCGGCGGACATGCTCGGGCGACGCCCCGTCGTAGGAAGAGAAGGAGTAGTTCGAATGTCTGTTCGCCGCCTGCTCGCCGCCGCCGCGGCCGCCGTGCCCGGAGGCATCGGGCTTGCCGCACCGGCGGCCGCGCACGCCTCGGTCCAGCCGGTCGCCGCCGATGCTTACAGCCTGACCACCGGGCGGCTCGTGGGCACCACGGCCGCGCTCGTGGCGCTGGCCGGCGTGGTCATCGCCTGGCTGGCGCTGGCCCGCCCCGCCGGTCGTCTCGGCGCCGCCAACGGTCCGTTCGGGGCCGTGGTGGCCCTGGTGGCAGGGGTGGCCGCCACGGCCGTCGGCGCGACGTCGTCCTCGTCGGACGCCGAAGCCCCGAGGTGCGGTGACACCCGGTGCAGTGCCCCACCCCGAGAGCGGCGGCCCGTACAGCGGTGGGAGG
>NZ_POTZ01000419.1 GCF_003236365.1 Streptomyces sp. NTH33 | reverse complement strand
GTTTGTCCCCGCCCACCCCGGAGCGAACCGGGGCAGGCGGGGACAAACCGGCCTTTGGCCCTCGATCAGGATTTCGCCGCGACCGAGTCGGTGCCGCAGGCGAGGCGGGCGGCCTGGCGGGCCGTCGCGTCGTCCGTGCGCGTGCCGCACTCGAGCAGGCCGCCCACCTCGGCGGTCCAGCTCTCGGCGTGCCCGAGGGTGGTCCTTCCCCCGGCGCAGGTGTGGCGGAAGTCCGCTTCGACGGTGCGTACCGCGGTGTACTGCACGAACCGTCCAGGACCGTCGATCCTGGCGAGGCCTTCCTCCAGCCGCGGCCCCTGGTCGCCCACCTGGGTGAAGCGCCAGCTGTCGCCGGTGACTTCCTTCAGGGTGGGGGCGTCGGAGTCGATCTCGCCGATCTCCTTGCCCAGGGAGAACAGGGCCTCCTCCGGCGCCGGGACCGCGCCCTCGGGGCGCACGGAGGTCTCCACCGTGCTCACCTGCCGGATCTTCTCCGTGAGCCTGCCGCCGCCCTTGCCCACGTCCTCGGGCTCGGAGACGCCGAGCAGACGGGTCGGCTTCACGATGTTGAACCACGTGAACGCCCCGTCCGCGCATGCCTTGGCCGCCGCCGCGGGCCGCGCACCGCCGCCTCGGGAGTCCTCGGCGCTCCCGCCGCCGTCCCGCTTCCCCGACTCGCTCGTGCAGCCCACGGCTCCGGCGGTCAGTACGACCGCCGTGCAACACGCCGTGAGGATGCGCCTCGTTCCCCCGCGCATGGTCCCCCCGTGTGGTCATGGATCACCGCTTCGGTGATCCGGTGGGCACACTGTGTCGCCGCAGGGCGCGCAGGACAAGCGATCTGAGCCCCTTTTGAGGCTTCAGCCCTTCTTCAGGAAGCCCATGTCCTCGTAGACGGGCGTCTGGAAGCCGAAGGCGCCGATATTTGCCAGGTTTTTGCGTACGGCCGTCAGCTGGGGGCGCTGGTAGAGGGGGATCGAACCGGCCGCTGCCCAGATGCGGGAGTCGGCCTTGCGCAGCAGGCCGCGCTGCTCGTCCTCGTCCAGGGTGGCGAGGGCCTGGTCGAAGAGCTGGTCGATCTGATCGGTGCCGACACGGGTGTAGTTCTGCTGGACGCTGAGGGAGCCGTCGGCGGCCGGGACGGGCTTGGCGTAGATGGGGCGGGCGTCGGTGGCCGGGAAGGCGGAGGCGGGCCAGGAGTAGAGCGCGAGGTCGTACTGGCCGGAGGCGATGTGGTCCCGGAAGTAGCTCTCGTCGGAGACCTTGCTGATCTCCGTGGCGATGCCGACCTTCTTTAGCATGGCCGTGATGCGGTCGGCGACCTTGCCCAGCGTGTCCGAGCCCGGCCCGGAGGGCAGCACGAAGCGGAGCGTGAGCGGCTTGCCGTCCTTGGCGAGTGGGCCGGCGGCGCCCGCCGCGGGCGCCGCGGTGCCCTTGGGGGCGTAGGCGCCGGGCGCGCCGCCCGGCCCGAGGCGGTCGTCGGTGTACCGGCGGCCGTCCTGGGCCAGCTGCTGGGCGCCGTCGCCCGCGCCGGTCTCCTCCTCGCCCTGCTCGCGCTGTTCCCGGCCGTCCTTGTCGTCCCGGTCCTCCCGCTCCCTGGCGGGTGCCTTGTCGTCCTCCGCGTGGTCGTTCGCGCCGCCGGTGTACGTGCCGTCGCCGCCGTCGCCGCCGTCGTCCGAGGAGCCCGGTGCGCCGCGACCCGCGGTGCCGGCCGCCTTGTCCCCCTTCTTCTGCTCCTGCTCCTTGCCCTTCTTGTCCTTGGCCGGGCCCACCACCCAGCCGGCGTCCGCGAGCAGGGCGCGGGCCTGGCCGGTGTCCTGGCCGCCGAGGGCGTCGCTGCCGTCGGCGTAGACGCTCTGGCCGGACAGGGCGAGGTGGCTGCCGACCGGGACCGCGGGCAGGCCGAGCGGCTTGAGGACGAGTACGGCGAGTTCCTCGCGGTTCAGCGCGTGCGCCACGGCGTGGCGGACCCGCTCGTCGGCCAGGGGGCCGCCCGAGCCGTTGAGGGCGAGCTGGGTGTAGGCGGGCTCCAGCGACTTGCGCACCCGGACGTCGCGCAGCGCCTGCTGCTGCCGCAGGCGGGCGGTGAGCGACGTGTCCTCCTTCTCCAGGGCGCGCAGCTCCCGGTCGGTGCCCTCGTCCTCGGTTCCGTGCGTCAGCGCCCAGGAGCGCAGCGCCCTGGCGGCGGTGCGGCCGCCGGCCGGGCTCTGGAAGAGCGAGCCGCCCCGGGCCCCGGCCGCCGTGATCCGGGAGACGTCGGCGGGGTCGATGTCGGCCACGTCCACGGAGCCGTCGGCGAGCGCCGCGGCCCGCTTGTCGCGCGGTACCTCGTGCAGCACGATCTCGGACAGCTTGGCCGGGCGGCCCCACCAGCGCGGGTTGCGGGCGAGGACGACGTCCTTGGCCTTGGTGTCGATCTTCTGCACGGCGAACGGGCCCGCGCTGACCTTCAGCTTCTTGCGGGCGCCGTCGTTGAAGGAGTTCGCGGCGCCCATCACGTCCTTCGGGTACAGCGGCGAGAACAGCGACCGCCAGTCGGCGTAGGGGCGGGCGAAGGTGACCCGGACCTCCAGGTCGCTGGCGCCGCGCTCGACCTTCTGGATGCGGTCGTAGCCGGCGTTGCGTGCGGTCCAGTACGCGGAGTCCTTGCCGGACAGGGCGCGCCACTGGGCGGCGAAGTCGGCGGCGCCGATCTCGCGGCCGTCGCTCCAGACGGCCTGCTGGTTGAGCCGGTAGACGACGACCTGCTTGGGCTCGGTCTCCACCACCCGGGCGGACTCCAGGTAGTCCTCGTCGCGCTGCGGGCGGCCGCGCGCGTCCATCCGGAACATGGCCGGCAGCACCGCCTGGGCGATCCGGGTGGTGCCGGCGTCGGCGTCCGACTGGAAGGTGTTCAGCGTCTGCGGCACCGCGTCCACGGCCCAGCGCAGCCTGCCCCCGTCGGCGATCTCGTGGCGGGCGGCGGGGGCGATGTCCTGTCCGGCCAGCGGCTTGCCGCCCTCGTCGTCGGAGCCGCAGCCGGCCAGGAGGGGCACCGCGAGGACGCCCGCGGTCAGGAAGGCGACCGAGCGCGTGAGCGCGCGCGACCCGACACCGTCGTAGGACATCTGTGCTACCTCCGTGGAGCGCGCTGCCGCCGATGGCCCGGGTGGGGTTTGTCATATTTGGCGGTATTTTGATGCTCATCAGATCTACGACCCACTGAAGAGGAAAGGGTTCGCCGGCCGGAGGCGACACGGCGGCGCGGGCCCGGAAGGCCACCCGCCCGGCGCAACACGCACTCCGGCGGACACCGAGCGCATCACCGAACGGGTACAGAGCGAACACAGAGCGCATGCGAGCGCGCGCGGGGGATGTGCAATCCGCCAATCGCCGCACATCCCCTTCCCACCGGCAGGTGTGACGCGCAACACTCGCAGACGCATGAACGTTGCCGTCTAGGGCCGCCGCACGGCCCGTGGAAGTGAGGTACGTCATGTCCGTGCACGACGACCTGACATCGGTCCAGCACGCCCTCGACGACCTGCTGCGGTCGGTGAGCCGGCTGGAGCAGCAGCTCGGCGGCGGGCTGGAGATACGCCGCGTACGCACCGACGCCGATCACCTGCGCGAGAGCGTCGCCCTGCTGCGCGAGGCCTCCCAGGGCTCCACCGCCGCGCAGCGCCCCGCCCTCGTCACCATCTCCGACGCGCCCTACGACATCTCCCTGTGGACGGACTCGGACGACGAGGGCCTCGGCGCCCGCGGCCGCCACGCCCCCTGACCCCACCGACCGGAGCCCCACGTTGGCCACTGGCACGGAACCCCCGGACACAGAACCCCATACGCTCCGCGGCGGCGTCCGCTCCCCGGCGCGCGCCGCGATCACCGCCCCGCACCTGCGCACCGACCGCTGGTGGCTGGCGCCCGCCGCCACCGCGGCCGGTCTGCTCGCCTTCGTCGTGTACTCGACCTGGCGGGCCTTCGCGAACACGCACTACTACGCGGCCCCGTACGTCTCGCCGTTCTACTCGCCCTGCCTGGCGCAGAACTGCGAGACCATGCGCGCGGGCCCCAACTACGACCTCTTCGGCGGCTGGTGGGTGATCTCCCCGGCGATCATCATCCTGATCTTCCCGCTGGGCTTCCGGCTGACCTGCTACTACTACCGCAAGGCCTACTACCGGGGCTTCTGGGCGTCCCCGCCGGCCTGCGCGGTCGCCGAGCCGCACAAGAAGTACACGGGCGAGACGCGCTTCCCGCTGATCCTGCAGAACGTCCACCGGTACTTCTTCTACGCGGCGATCCTGGTCGCCGGCGTGCTGACCTACGACACCGTGCTGGCCTTCCGCGACCAGCACTACCGCTGGGGCCACATGGGGCTCGGCACGCTCGTCTTCCTCGTCAACATCGTGCTGATCTGGGCGTACACGGTCTCCTGCCACTCCTGCCGGCACATCGTGGGCGGGAAGCTCAGGCACTTCTCGAAGCATCCCGTGCGCTACCGCTTCTGGCAGTTCGTGAGCAGGCTCAACGCCCGCCACATGCAGTTGGCCTGGGCCTCGCTGTTCAGCGTGGCGCTCGCCGACTTCTACGTGTTCCTGGTCGCCTCCGGCGCCTTCGACGATCCGCGCTTCTTCTAGCGACGTACCAGTGAGTGGGGTCTGTGATGTCCGTGGTGGACCGGCAGGAGTGGGACGTCGTCGTGGTCGGCGCGGGCGGCGCCGGGCTGCGCGCGGCGATCGAGGCGCGCGAGCGCGGGGCGCGTACCGCGGTGATCTGCAAGTCGCTGTTCGGCAAGGCGCACACGGTGATGGCCGAGGGCGGCATCGCGGCGGCCATGGGCAACGCCAACGAGCACGACAACTGGCAGGTCCACTTCCGCGACACGATGCGCGGCGGCAAGTTCCTCAACCAGTGGCGGATGGCCGAGCTGCACGCGCAGGAGGCGCCGCAGCGGGTGTGGGAGCTGGAGACCTGGGGCGCGCTGTTCGACCGTACGAAGGACGGCCGGATCTCGCAGCGCAACTTCGGCGGGCACGAGTACCCGCGCCTGGCGCACGTGGGCGACCGCACCGGCCTGGAGCTGATCCGGACGCTGCAGCAGAAGATCGTGTCGCTGCAGCAGGAGGACTTCAGGGAGACCGGGGACTACGAGTCCCGCCTGAAGGTCTTCCAGGAGTGCACGGTGACGCGGATCCTGAAGACTGTGTCCGACAGCGGCTCCGCCGCGGGTGACCGCATCTGCGGTGTCTTCGCCTACGCGCGCGAGTCCGGCCGTTTCTTCGTGCTTCAGGCGCCCGCGGTCGTGATCGCGACCGGCGGGATCGGCAAGTCCTTCAAGGTGACGTCGAACTCGTGGGAGTACACCGGCGACGGCCACGCCCTCGCGCTGCTCGCCGGGGCGCCGCTGTTGAACATGGAGTTCGTGCAGTTCCACCCGACGGGCATGGTCTGGCCGCCGTCGGTGAAGGGCATCCTCGTCACCGAGTCGGTGCGCGGCGACGGCGGGGTGCTGCGCAACTCCGAGGGCAGGCGGTTCATGTTCGACTACGTCCCCGACGTCTTCAAGGAGAAGTACGCCGAGTCGGAGGAGGAGGCGGACCGCTGGTACGAGGACCCGGACAACAACCGGCGCCCGCCGGAGCTGCTGCCCCGTGACGAGGTGGCCCGCGCGATCAACTCCGAGGTGAAGGAGGGACGCGGCTCGCCGCACGGCGGGGTGTTCCTCGACGTGTCGACACGGATGCCGGCGGAGGTCGTCCGGCGGCGGCTGCCCTCGATGTACCACCAGTTCAAGGAGCTGGCCGACGTCGACATCACGGCGGAGCCGATGGAGGTCGGGCCGACCTGCCACTACGTGATGGGCGGCATCGCGGTCGACTCGGACACGGCGGCGGCGCGCGGGGTGCCGGGGCTGTTCGCGGCCGGGGAGGTCGCGGGTGGCATGCACGGCTCCAACCGGCTCGGCGGCAACTCGCTGTCCGACCTGCTGGTCTTCGGGCGCCGGGCGGGCCTGCACGCGGCCGAGTACGCGCAAGGACTGGCGTACGGGCGCCCGCCGGTGGACGACGCCC
>NZ_POTZ01000418.1 GCF_003236365.1 Streptomyces sp. NTH33 | reverse complement strand
CGCCTTCGGAAGGAGCACCCGCATGCCGCTCACGTTCCGCAAGAGCTTCCGGATCCTCCCGGGAGTGCGACTGAACATCAACAAGCGCTCCTGGTCGTTCACCACCGGCGGGAAGCACGGACCGCGGAGCCGGCTGTCACCGGCCCACGACATGGCGGTGACATTCTCCAGCTCCGGCGCCGCCGAACGCAGCTCCAGCACCGACACCACCGGCCGGTCCCCTGAACTGTCGTCCCGTTCGATCCGGCCGATGAGCAGGGACTTGTTGTTGTCCTTGCCCTGCACGACGAGCGCGATCCGCACCCCGTCGGCGGCCACTCGCACCGCGTCGACGCGTCCGTTCAGCCCGGGAACGCGCACCTCGAGCGGCTTCTCCACGCCCTGTTCCAGCATCAGCAGCCGCGGCTGGGCGGGATTGCGGTCGGCCACCCACAGGTCGCCGTGCGCGTCCCAGCTCGGCGTCGTCAGCCGGTCGGCCTCGGTCCTGCCGCGGCTCTGCAGCACGGACGGCTCGAGCGAACCACCCGCCATCAGCGAGCCCACGAACAGCGACCTCCCGTCGGAGCCGACCCCCGCCGCGGTGCGCTCGTCCCAGGACACGGCCGCCGACCCGAGCGGCTGGACGCCCTCGCCCAGCGCGCCCGGCGCCGGTTCCGCGCTGTTGCCGGTGCCGGGCATCCGCAACAGCCGGTGCTTGTCGTCGACAAAGTACAGGTACTCGGACCGCTTCACCGGCCCGCGCCTGGCGACGTCCTCGGCCAGGTTCTCCTTGAGCGCGCACAAGGTGCTGCCGTCGGCCCGCTGCAGCTCGACCGTCTCCACCGTGGGCGTCAGGTTCTGCAGCGTGAACAGCAGCTGGGTCGCCATCTCCCAGCACTTCTCGCGCCCCACCTCGGAGGCCTTGTCGTTCAGCGGCACGGTCAGCTTGTTCTGGTCGTCGGGCGTCAGCCCGGTGACACCGCCTTGCAACGCCGTACCGGTCGGGAAGCTCGACCTGACCACCGGCTTGAGCCAGCTCGTGGGCCCGGCCAGCAGGGATCGCACCATCTGCGTCATCGCGTCCACACGCCGGCGCACGTAGACGGGATCGGCGACGGCCGTCGCCGGTGTCCCCGACTCCGCCCGGGTGCCGGAGGCGAAGTAGTACTTGTTGACGGACATGTAGTTGCGCTGGAAGTCCGACTGGCCCATGACGACGCCCTTCGGCGGCACGTCGATGCGCCACTGCCTGCTTTTCTTGTCCCGCGACAGATGCACCGGCTGGCTGTAGGGCCCGGTCAACGGCGTGTACGACTGCTGCTCGTCCACCCGGGCCACCTTGCTGCCGACCAGCGTGACCGCGTAGTCGTCGCCGGCGTCGTGCCCCGTCGTGCGGTCGACCCGGATGCCCGGGCCGTCGGCGAGCACGGTCGTGGACGACTCCGGCCGCCACTGCCGCGCGGCCGCTCCCGTCAGATACTGGCGGGCCGTCGCATACTGTGGATCGTCGCTGGTCAGCGCCTCCAGGAAGCCCTGAAGGATCTCCGCGGGCGGGGCGCCCTCCCGGGGCGGCATGGCGAACACCCGTACCTCGGTGTCCTGGCGCGGAGTGGACTCCACATCCCGCAGGTCCCCGCTGTCGGGCATCGTGGCGCACCCCGCCAGCAGTACGACCCCACAGGCGGCGTACGCCACCGCGCGCACCGGCCGCCGCACGCCCTCCTCGCGTTCAGCGCCCACGAAATGCCTCCCCTTGCTGCGTCATGTCCCGCGGCCCGGCTCCCTCCGGATCCGCGGAGCCCTCCGGCTCGTTCCCCGCCGTCTCCACCGCGGGCACGGCCTCCTGCCGTCGTGCGTCCGAGGCCGGCCGGGGCACTACGCGCGCGCCGTTGCCGGGCAGCGCCGTCGGGTCTGCCGTGGGCGGCACCGCGGTCGGCCGGGACGCGATCGGGCCCCGTGCCGAGGCCGTACGGTCACCCGTCGCCTGCACCGGCACGGTGGCACGCTTCTCTCCCCCACTGGGCAGACCGGCGTCGTCGAGTCCGCGGTTGCGCCGTGAGTCCTTGGGCTCCAGCGGTATGGGCGAACCCCGCAGCGGCTCGTCCGCGGTCCTGGGCAGCGTCAGCCGGAACTGCGAGCCGCCGCCCGGCTCGCCCCACGCCTGCAGCCAGCCGCCGTGCAGCCGGGCGTCCTCCAGGGCGATCGACAGCCCCAGGCCCGTACCGCCCGTGGTACGCGCGCGTGCCGGGTCCGCACGCCAGAAGCGGCTGAAGACACGGGTCGCCTCGCCCGGCTTGAGCCCGACGCCGTAGTCGCGCACCGCGACCGCGACAGCGCCGCCGGCCGTGGCGAGCTTGACGACGACATCCCTGCCCTCGCCGTGCTCCACGGCATTGACGACCAGGTTGCGCAGGACGCGCTCCACACGCCGCGCGTCGGCCTCCGCCACGACGGGCTGCTGGTCGCCGACGACCCGGATCCGGGTGCCCTTGCGCTCGGCCAGCGGCTCCGCACCGCTGACGACCCGGCGCACGACCTCCCGCAGGTCGATCGGCTCGGCCTCCAGCGCCGCCGCACCCGCGTCGAAGCGGCTGATCTCCAGCAGGTCGGCGAGCAGCGACTCGAACCGGTCCAGCTGGTCGGCGAGCAGCTCCGCCGAGCGAGCGGTGACCGGGTCGAAGTCCACGCGCGCCTCATGGATGACGTCGGCGGCCATCCGCACGGTCGTCAGCGGCGTGCGCAGCTCGTGCGAGACGTCGGAGACGAACCGGCGCTGCATCCGCGACAGGTCCTCCAGCTGCTGGATCTTCAGCTGCAGGTTCTGCGCCATCTTGTTGAAGGCCTCGCCGAGCCGCGCGATGTCGTCCTCGCCGGTGACCTTCATCCGCTCCTGCAGCCGCCCGGCCGACAGCCGCTCGGCAATCCTGGCCGCCATCCGCACCGGCGTGACGACCTGCCGCACCACCAGCCAGGCGATGGCCCCGAGGAGTACGACGACGAAGAGACCGGCCGTCGCGAGGGTGCCCTTGACCAGGCTCAGCGACTTCTCCTCCTGGCTGAGCGGGAAAAGGTAGTACAGCTGGTACGGGTCACCGTTGGGGTCGTTGATCTGCTTGCCGATGACCAGCGCGGGCTGGGAGCCCTTGTCACTGTCCTTGTAGACGATGCGGGCGTAGCTCTGGGCGGCCACCATGTTGTCGTTGATCCGCGCCCGCAGTTCCTCGGGCACGCTCGCCGTCGGATCCACCCCGCCGGAGGCACGCGGACCGCGCCCACCGCCGCTGTCGGTGCCCGCGGGCAGCGTGACCACGTCGAAGGCCCCCTGGCCACCGCTGGAGAGCGAGGACACCAGGTCGCTCATCCACTGGATGACGTTCTGCGAGGAGCGGCCGTCCGTCGCGGAGGCGGCGTCGGCGGTGGCGGTCGCCGCCTCGTCGGCCCCCTGCTTGGCCACCGCGAAACCGCCGGTGGCCTGGCTCTGCGACGCCTTCACCTTGGCGTCCAGCAACCCGTTGCGCACCTGGCCGATGACGACGAACCCGAGCAGCAGGACGACGCCCAGCGACATCAGCAGCGTGGTGACGACGACCCTGAGCTGGATGTTGCGCCGCCACAGCCGCATGACGGGCAGCAGCGGCCGATGCACCCAGCGCAGGAAGAGACGCAGGACCGGGCTGCCCTGCACGCCGCCGTGCAGCAGCCCACCGTCCAGGAGGCGCCCCCAACGGGAACCCGCACCCGCCCGGCCGACAGGCCGCTCCGTGCGGGCCCCGGTCCCTCCGGGCGCCGAAGCGGCACTGTCCCCCGACACGTCAGCTCGGTCCGGCCTTGTAGCCGACACCGCGGACGGTCACCACGATCTCGGGCTTCTCCGGATCCTTCTCGACCTTGGAACGCAGCCGCTGCACGTGCACGTTCACCAGACGGGTGTCGGCCGCGTGCCGGTAGCCCCAGACCTGCTCCAGAAGCACCTCGCGGGTGAACACCTGCCACGGCTTGCGGGCGAGGGCGACCAGCAGATCGAACTCCAGCGGCGTCAGCGCGATCGACTGCCCGTCCCGCTTCACGGAGTGACCGGCCACGTCGATGACGAGGTCGCCGATGGCGAGCTGCTCCGGCGCCGGCTCTTCCGACCTGCGCAACCGCGCCCGGATACGGGCCACGAGCTCCTTCGGCTTGAACGGCTTCACCACGTAGTCGTCGGCGCCCGACTCCAGGCCCACCACGACATCCACGGTGTCGCTCTTGGCCGTCAGCATCACGATCGGCACCCCGGACTCCGCCCTGATCAGGCGGCACACCTCGATGCCGTCCCGGCCGGGCAGCATCAGGTCCAGCAGCACCAGGTCGGGCTTGGTCTCACGGAAAGCGGCCAGCGCCTTGTCGCCGTCGGCTACGAAAGACGGCTCGAAACCTTCACCTCGCAGCACGATCCCGAGCATCTCGGCCAGTGCGGTGTCGTCGTCGACGACAAGGACTCGTCCCTTCATAAACGACATCATCCCATTCTCGTAACGGCTGCGAAGATCCAGGTGAGGGAGTTCACTGGCCTGTGACGATAGTCGTACCGACTCGCTACTGTCTGCCCTCACCCCGAGAACGGGATGCCGCCCCTACTCGGCCGCCGCCTGCCGCGACCTGGCGCACAGTTCGGCCAGGCCCTTGGCCGTCACCGGCGAGACGGTGCCCTCCTCGGTGACGATCGCGGTCACCAGCTCCGGCGGGGTCACGTCGAACGCCGGGTTGTAGGCCTGCGTACCCAGCGGTGCGACCGGGATGCCGCCACCGGCACCCGTGACCGGGACCTGAGGCGCGATGATCTCGGTCACCTCGTAGCCCGGGCGCTGCTCGACCTCGATCGCCGCACCGTCCGGGGTCTCCAGGTCCACCGTCGTCACCGGCGCCACCACGATGAACGGCACGTGGTGGTAGCGCGCGAGCACCGCGAGCGGATAGCTGCCCACCTTGTTCGCCACCGAGCCGTCGGCGGCGATACGGTCCGCGCCGACCAGCACGGCGTCCACCTCACCGGCCGCGAACAGCGAGCCCGCCGCGTTGTCCGTGAGCAGGGTGTACGCCATGTCCTTGCGGGCCGCCTCGTACGCCGTCAGCCGCGCGCCCTGGAACAGCGGCCGGGTCTCGTCCACCCACAGCCGCCGCAGCCGCCCCGCACGATGCGCAGCGAGCGCCACCGCGAACGCCGTCCCCTCCCCGCCCGACACCAGCGACCCGGTGTTGCAGTGCGTGAGGATGCGGTGCCCGCCACCGGACTGCAACTCGTCCAGCAGCGCCAGCCCGTGCTCGGCCATCCGCGCACTGGCCTGGGCGTCCTCCTGATGCAACTGGCGCGCCGCGGCCAGCGCCGCCGAGGCGGCCCGCCGGGAATCACCGCTCCTGGCGAGCTCCGCCTGATAGGCGGACTGTGCCCGGCGCACACCGACGGAGAGGTTCACCGCCGTGGGCCGGGCACCCGCCAGCGCCGTCGCGGCATCGTCCACGTCGAAGCCGCGCGCGGCGGCGAGCGCGACGCCGTACGCCCCGGCGATGCCCAGCAGCGGTGCCCCGCGCACGGCCAGCGACCGGATCGCCTCCACCAGCACGGAGGCGTCCGTGCACACCAGCTCGACCTCCTCTGCGGGCAGCCTCGTCTGATCGAGGAGGACCAGGACCGGCCCCTCGGGCGGCTCCTCCCAGCGGATCGCCGGTGTCCCGGCCGGCCGGTTGTCCTCGCGGGTCTGCGCGTACTGATCAGCCATGTCGTCAGTCTGCCCCGTATCCGGCGGACAATTGAAGGTACGCAGCCGCCACCACCGCCGGTCACCCGAAGACCACCCCATGGCACGATGGCAGCCAACCTGCCGCCGCGACCGCGGACGGGCACCGTGAAGGAGCGACGATGAAAGACACTCCGGGCTGGTCCTCGCCCGGATCCGCCTCGTCCGACGGACAGGGACCCGGTGCGTCCGGGCCTGTCGACGCCGGCCACCCCGGCCCCGCACAACCCGCGGACCAGCCGGGCGAACAGCCGCAGAGCCCCGGCGTGAAGTGGTCCAAGGAGCAGCCGCCACCCGGCCAGTGGTCCGCGCCCACGGGAGCCCCGGCC
>NZ_POTZ01000417.1 GCF_003236365.1 Streptomyces sp. NTH33 | reverse complement strand
GGGGTGAACAACCACTCGATCATCTCTTCGACCGTGAAGCCGTCGTCCCGCAGGAGCGTCAGGGTGCCGGACAGGCCCTTGACGACCTTGTCGCCGTCGATGAAGGCGGCGGGGACGTGCAGCGCGCGGTTCTCACCGCGGCGTACGGCGATGAGCTGGCCCTCCTTGACCAGCTGCCGCACGCGCGTCACCTCGACGCCGAGCTTCTCGGCGATGTCGGGGAGGGTGAGCCAGGCAGGGACGAGAGCATCGATCTTTGCGTCAATCTCGGTCACGGAATCAAGCCTGCCATCTGCCACTGACACTAGGAAGCCAGGCCCGTCCGCCGGTGGCCTCGTGCCTCACGCCGTCGCCGCCTTCAGCGGCCGCGCCGGGTCCGCCAGCAGGTCCGGATCCAGGGGCGTCCCGGACTCGATCAGCCGTCGGCCCTGAGCCAGATCCCGCGGTCGGCCGACCGCCAGCAGGGCGACGAGCCGGCCCTCGCGCAGCCAGCAGACCGTCCACGCCGGCCCGGAGGGGTCACCGCGCCAGACGGTGGTGTCGGCCGACGTGTGGTGGCCCGCGTACTGCACGAAGCGGCCGAACTGCTCGGACCAGAAGTACGGCACCGGGTCGTAGACCTCGGGCGTCAGGCCGATGATGTTGGCCGCGACCGTGCGCGGACCCTGCAGCGCGTTGTCCCAGTGGTGGATCAGCAGGCGCTCCCCGTACCTTCCCGAGGGGAAGGAGGCGCAGTCGCCGACCGCGTACACGTCCGGCACCGAGGTGCGCAGACGGTCGTCGGCCAGGACGTCGCCGTGCTCGCCCAGCTCGATGCCGGAGCCGGCCAGCCAGCCCGTGGCCGGCCGCGCGCCGATGCCGACCACCACGGCGCCCGCCGGCAGCCGCGAGCCGTCGTCGAGCACCACCGCGCCGGGCTCGACGCGCTCCACGCGCGCGTGTGTACGCAGCACGGTGCCGCTGTCGGCGTACCAGGCGGCCATCGGCGCGGCCACCTCCGCGGGCAGCGCCCCCGCGAGCGGCCGGTCCGCGGCCTCCACGACCGTCACGGCGCAGCCGGCCTCGCGGGCCGCGGTGGCGAACTCGGCGCCGATCCAGCCTGCGCCGACAACCACGATGTCGTGCTGCTCGGTGAGCACCGGCCGCAGCCGTTCGGCGTCGTCCAGGGTGCGCAGCAGATGCACGCCGGGGACGCCCTCGGCGCCCGGCAGCCGGATCGGTTCCGCACCGGTGGCCAGGACGAGCACGTCGTACGGCACCGGCCCGGCGGAGGTGTCGAGCACATGCGCGTCGGACCGTACGGCCAGCGCCTCGCAGCCGAGCCGCAGTTCGAGGCCGAGCGACTCGAAGTCGACGTCGAAGGCGGATCCCTCGGCCTTGCCGAGCAGAACGGCCTTGGACAGCGGCGGCCGGTCGTAGGGCTGGTGGGGTTCGGCGCCGATCAGTGTCACGGTGCCGGTGAAGCCCTGCTCGCGCAGGGCGACCGCGGTCTGCACACCGGCCATGCCCGCGCCCACGACGACCACGCGCCGCGGCTGTGACGTGCCCTTTTCCTGCGTCTGGTCGCTCACCTGATCACCATAGTCGGCCGATCCGGGCGGCTGCTGTGCCGGCTCGGCCCTCACTCGGCACGCCGTACTCCTCCCCCTACCCGCTGTGAGCGGAGACACCGTCCGGCGGGCGGGGCACGGGGAGGCTCCCTTACAAGATCGTGCGGTGCGGGCTAGGGTGGCCCCCGTACAAGGACTCGCGGGAGCCCGGACGCACCGGGCTGAGAGGGAGGCTGGCGGCCTCCGACCGTACGAACCTGATCCGGGTCATGCCGGCGAAGGGAGGGGCTGGACGCCCATGTCGTTGCCACGTATGCCGGACGTCCTCATCGTCGGGGGCGGGATCATCGGGCTGGTGACGGCCTGGCGCGCGGCGCAGCGCGGGTTCGCCACCGCCGTGGTGGACCCCGAGCCGGGCGGCGGGGCCGCGCAGGTGGCGGCCGGGATGCTGGCCGCCGTCACCGAACTCCACCACGGCGAGCAGACCCTGCTCGGACTCAACCTGGCCTCGGCCCGCCGCTACCCGGACTTCGCGGCCGAGCTGACCGAGCTGACCGGTCACGACCTCGGCTACCGCCGCTGCGGCACGCTCGCCGTCGCGCTGGACGCCGACGACCGCGCCCACCTGCGCGAACTGCACGCCCTGCAGCGCCGGTCGGGCCTGGAGTCGGAGTGGCTGTCCGGGCGGGACTGCCGGCGCCTGGAGCCGATGCTCGCGCCGGGCGTGCGCGGCGGCCTCCGGGCGGACGGCGACCACCAGATCGACCCGCGGCGGCTTGCCCACGCCCTGGTCGCGGCCTGCGAACGGGTGGGCGTGGTCTTCCACCGCGCCCGGGCCGAACGGCTCACCGTGGCCCGTGACCGGGCCGCCGGCTGCGTACTGGGCGACGGCACCGCGCTCGGCGCGGACCAGGTGGTCCTCGCGGCGGGCAGCCGCAGCGGGCGGCTCGCGGGGGTCCCGGACGACGTACTGCCGCCGGTGCGGCCGGTGAAGGGGCAGGTGCTGCGGCTGACGGTGCCCAAGCGGTACGCGCCGTTCCTGAGCCGTACCGTGCGGGCCGTGGTGCGCGGCAGCCACGTCTACCTGGTGCCGCGGCTCAGCGGGGAACTGGTCGTCGGGGCCACCAGCGAGGAGCTGGGCTGGGACACCACGGTGACGGCGGGCGGCGTGTACCGGCTGCTGCGCGACGCGCACGAACTGGTGCCCGGGATCACCGAGCTGCCGCTGACGGAGACCCGCGCGGGACTGCGCCCCGGCTCCCCCGACAACGCGCCGCTGCTCGGCCCGACCGGACTGGACGGGCTGCTGCTGGCCACCGGGCACTACCGCAACGGCGTGCTGCTCACGCCGGTCACCGGTGACGCCATGGCGCACGCCCTGACCACCGGCGAGCTTCCGGACGAGGTCCGCCCCTTCACCCCCAGGCGCTTTCGCGCCGCCGCACTCACGGAGCAGCCCGCATGAACATCTCCGTCAACGGTGAGCCCCGCCGGATCGCGCCCGGCACGGCTCTCGACACCGTCGTGCGGACCCTCACCCCGGCGCCTTCCGGGGTGGCCGCCGCCCTCAACGAAACCGTCGTCCCGCGCGCGCAGTGGCCGTCCACGGCCCTCGCCGAGGGCGACCGCGTCGAAGTGCTGACCGCCGTCCAGGGAGGCTGAGCCATGGCCGACGACCCCCTGGTCCTCGGTGGGACGTCCTTCACCTCCCGGCTGATCATGGGCACGGGGGGTGCGGCGGGCCTGGAGGTGCTGGAGCGGGCGCTCGTCGCCTCCGGCACGGAGCTGACCACCGTCGCGATGCGGCGGGTGGACCCGTCCGTGCACGGGTCCGTGCTGTCGGTGCTGGAGAAGCTGGGCATCCGGGTGCTGCCCAACACCGCGGGCTGCTTCACCGCCGGTGAGGCGGTGCTGACCGCACGGCTCGCGCGCGAGGCGCTGGGCACCGATCTGGTCAAACTGGAGGTCATCGCCGACGAGCGCACGCTGCTGCCGGATCCGGTCGAGCTGCTGGACGCGGCGGAGACGCTGGTCGACGACGGGTTCACGGTGCTGCCGTACACGAACGACGACCCGGTGCTCGCGCGGAAGCTGGAGGACGCCGGCTGCGCGGCGATCATGCCGCTGGGGTCGCCGATCGGGTCGGGACTCGGGATCCGGAACCCGCACAACTTCCAGCTGATCGTGGAGCACGCGCGCGTACCGGTGATCCTGGACGCGGGCGCGGGGACGGCCTCGGACGTGGCGCTGGCCATGGAGCTGGGGTGCGCGGGGGTGATGCTCGCGTCGGCGGTGACGCGGGCGCGGGAGCCGGTGCTGATGGCCGAGGCCATGCGCTGCGCGGTGCGGGCGGGGAGGCTGGCCCACCGGGCCGGACGGATTCCTCGGCGGTACTTCGCGCAGGCGTCGTCTCCCCCGGAGGGGCTGGCTCGGCTGGATCCGGAGCGGCCCGCTTTCTAGGTGCCCCGGGCCGTGCTGTGGGCGTGGGGTCGCTCGCCCGCGCCTGCGGGTCGTGCAGGCCGGCTGGGTCCGTCACAGGTCGGTCGCAGTGTCAGCGGGGTGTCCTTGGCTGCTCGTAGACTCACCTGCGTGGATACGACCCTTCAGGACCCTCTTGTCGGGCAGGTGCTCGACGGCCGTTATCGCGTCGACGCGCGGATCGCCGCCGGCGGGATGGCCACGGTCTACCGGGCCCTGGACACCCGTCTGGACCGGGTCCTCGCGCTCAAGGTGATGCACCCGACGCTCGCGGTCGACGGCTCGTTCGTCGAGCGGTTCATCCGGGAGGCCAAGTCGGTCGCCCGGCTCGCCCACCCGAACGTGGTGCAGGTCTTCGACCAGGGCACCGACGGGTCGTACGTGTACCTCGCGATGGAGTACATCGCCGGCTGCACCCTGCGCGACGTGCTGCGCGAGCGCGGGGCGCTGCAGCCGCGGGCCGCGCTGGACATCCTGGAGCCGGTGCTCGCCGCGCTGGGCGCCGCGCACCGCGCCGGGTTCGTGCACCGGGACATGAAGCCGGAGAACGTCCTGATAGGGGACGACGGCCGGGTCAAGGTCGCCGACTTCGGGCTGGTGCGCTCGGTGGACACGGTGACGAACACCACCGGAGCCGTCCTCGGCACCCTCTCCTACCTCGCGCCGGAGCAGATCGAGCACGGCACGGCCGACCCCCGGGTCGACGTGTACGCGTGCGGGGTCGTGCTGTACGAGATGCTGACCGGCGGCAAGCCGCACCAGGGGGAGTCCCCCGCCCAGATCCTCTACCAGCACCTCCACGAGGACGTACCGGCCCCGTCGGACGCCGTTCCGGGGCTGCCGTACCAGCTGGACGAACTGGTCGCACAGGCCACCGCGCGCACCCCGGGCGTCCGGCCGCAGGACGCGGTCGCCCTGCTCGCACGCGTGCGCGAGGCGCGTGCGGGACTCGGCGAGGAGCAGCTGGACGCGGTGCCGCCGCAGGCCCTCGCCGCGGAGCACGACAACGCGGAGGACCGCACGAGCGTGATCCCGCGCGCGCTCACGGTGCCGCGCCCGCTGCCCCGGACTCTTCCCGTGTCTCGCCGTCTCACCGGATGGTGATCGTGATCGTCGAACCCTTCGGCGCCCGGTCGCCGCCCTTCACGGACTGCTTCCTGACGGTGTCGCCGAACAGTCCGAGCAGACCCCGGTCCTCCTCGACCTTGAAGCCGGCGTTCTCCAGCCTGTTCCTGGCGTCGTCCACACTGCTGCCGGTCACGTCCGGCACCTCGACCATCTCCGGGCCCTTGGACAGCGTCAGCGTGATCGTGTCGCCCTCGGCGGCCCGGCTGCCGGCCGCCGGGGTCTGCTGGGCGACCTGGCCCTTGTCGAACTCGGAGTTGACCTGTTCGGAGGCGATCCGCACCTTCAGGCCGGCGGCCTGAAGGTCGGACTTCGCCCGGTCCAGGTCCTCGCCGGTGACGTCCGGCACGTCCACCGGGCGGCCCTTGCTGACGGTGAGCGCGATCGCCGAGCCGGCACGCCGCTCGGTGCCCGCCGCGGGGTCGGTACCGATCACCGAGCCTCTGGCCACGCTCTCGCTGAACTCCTGGGTCACCATGCCCGGCTCCAGCCCCTCCTTCTTCAGCAGGGCCCGTGCCTCGCCGAGCGAGCGGCCCTCCAGGCCGGGCACCTTCACGGTCTCCGGTCCGTCGGAGAGGGTGAGCGTCACCGAGTCGTGGCTGCGGATCCGGGCGCCCGCCCCGGGGTCCGTACTGATCACCGTGCCGCGCTTGACCGTGTCGCTGTAGGCGTGCTTGACGTCCTTGACCTCGAGACCGGCCTCCTTCAGCCGCTCCCTCGCCTGCGCCTCGGTCTTCGCCAGCAGCGGCGGGACCTTCGTGAACTGGCCCGAGTTGATGTACCAGACGCCTCCGCCGAGCCCGAGGACCAGCAGGACGGCGGCGACGATCGTGAGCAGACGCCGCCGGGGCCGGCCCGGGCGGCGCGGACCGGGCGCCGGCGGAGGCGGGGGCGTCTCGAAGCGGGCGGTGCGGTCGAGGCCGCCCCCGGCCGGCC
>NZ_POTZ01000416.1 GCF_003236365.1 Streptomyces sp. NTH33 | reverse complement strand
GGGCCTTGAGGGGTATCACCGAACGCTTGCTGGAAGCGGCGGACCGCGGGCTCTGGGCAGAGCCGGACCAGGAGACCCTGGACCGGCTCCGGGCGACCTACCTCGAACTCGAGGGAGATCTCGAAGGGTGAGGCGAGTGGCGACACGAGTGGCGGGACACCCGAAGTGGTGCCCGAAGTGACGTCGGAAGGGCCGCACGGCGCACCCGCCGAAGAGGCGCCCGCGCCGCGCGGTGAGGTCCGCCCCTCCCTGGCGTACGACACGCTCGCCCGCCTCGGCCTCCACGATCCGCGTCTCGCCCTCTCCTCCGCCGACTGCGCCGCACTGGAACCGCTGGTCGCCGACTGGCTGGCGCGCGGCGTGACCCCCGAGCACCTGACGCGGGTGCTCGTCGCCGGCCTTCCCGAGCAGGTGCGCTCGCCCAGGGGGTTCGTCCAGCGCAGGCTCGTCGACAAGCTGCCGCCCGAGCAGCCCGCTCCCACCGTGCCACCCGCGCCCCGCGCCCTCATGGAGTGCACCGACTGCCGTGTCCCCGGCCGCCCGGAGGCCCTGCCCGGAGGTCTCTGCCGTGCCTGTCGCAGCTCGGGCAGAACCACGCCTTCCGAAGGGCCGACCGGCATGCGGCCCGTAGCAGTGCGCGCCCGTGCCGCCGAAGTGCGTGCCTCGATGCGCGCACCACAGACAATTCGCACAAACCTGCTGAGAGTGAAGCAGTAGGGCTATTGCGGTAGTTGTGTGCACATGATCAGCGGGCGCACCGAACGCGCCCTCCTTCCCAGGACGTTCCGGGCCCCACGCCTTCGGGGCCCGGCCCGAGCCTGAAGGCGGCAGTCACCGGGAACTTGGCTGCCTCGTCCGGAAGGAGAGGCGCTGATGGGGCGTCATCGGAAGGAAAAGCCGAGGAAGAAGCCTCTGCACAAGCGGATCGCCGCGGTGATCCGGGAGCTGTGGAGGTGGTTCAACGGAGAATGACCGGCAGTCCTCAGAAGGATTGAGGGCTCCCGGTCATCACACCAACCGATGAAGGGTCCCCGCTTGGAATACCGGTCCGGGCGGGGGCCTCCCTTTCATGGAACCACATCGGGTGCCCGAGTGGCACCACGAACGCGGGAGGAACGGTTGAACACATACGTACTGCTCCTTGGAGCCCTCGCCTACCTCGCGCTCGGCACGGCGTTCCTCGCCGCGACCCGCTGCACGCCCGGCAACCTCCGCGCGGAACTCGGCCAGGACGCGGACGACCTCGGCTCCCACCGGCACCTCCCTGTCGTCCTGGCCGTCCTGTGGGGCGCCCTGCTGTTCCTCTGGCCCCTGGTCGCCGCCTACGAGACGGCGTACCACGCGCACCACCGCGCGCATTACCTCGGGCACCGCCTCCTGTACCACCCGTCGCTGGACTGCACGGACGAGGACGGCTGGTACGGCTCGGACGTCTGCCGGCGCCGCCCGCTCGCCTGGGTCGTCCGCCGCTGACCGGCGACGGAAGCGGAACGCACGCCCCCTTACCTGACCGCACCCTCACTTGACCGCGCCCACGGCGATGCCGCGGGTGAGCGTCCGCTGGAAGGCGAGGAAGAAGACCAGGGCGGGCAGGACACCGAGCAGGGCGGCCGCGTTGGTCATGGTGGCGTCCATCAGGCGCTGGCCCTGGAGGACGCCGAGGGCCACCGACACGGTCTGGTTGTCGTTGGAGACCAGCATGACCAGCGGCAGCAGGAACTCGTTCCAGGTCCAGACGAAGAAGAAGACCAGCAGCACGCCGAGGGTCGGCCGGCTGACCGGGACGACGATCCGCCACAGCACCTGCCAGGCGTTCGCCCCGTCGATCCGGGCCGCCTCGACGATCTCCCGCGGGAACCGGCCGAGGACGGCGGACAGCAGGTACGTGCCGAAGGCCGCCTGGATCACCGTGAAGACGATGACCACACCGATCCGGGTGTCGTACAGGCCCACCTGCTTGCTCAGGTAGTAGACCGGGTAGACCAGCGCCTCCTGCGGCAGCACGTTCGCGAGGACGAAGAAGGCCAGCACCCAGGTGCGGCCCCTGACGCGGCCGATGCCGATCGCGTAGGCGTTCAGCACCGACAAGGCGGTGGCGAGCAGCGCCACCGCTCCGCTGATCAGGACCGAGTTGACCAGCTTCTGTCCGTAGTCGACGCGGTTCCAGAAGTCCCTCAGGCCGTCCAGGTACAGGCCCTCGGGGAGGCTCAGGGGCCCGTTTTGCGAGTACTCCGCCGGTGACTTGACCGCGTTGACGGCGACGATCAGGAACGGCACGACCATGAACAGGGCCGCGAGGCACAGGGCGATCAGCACCGGGTAGCGGCGCAGAGCGGCTCTCATGCGCGGACCCCTTCCTCGGCGTCCTCGGCGCGCGTCTGCAGCCGCAGACCGATCAGGGAGAGCGCCAGGACGATCACGGTCAGCACGGTCGAGATCGCGGCGCCGTAGCCGACCTGGGTCTTCTCGAAGAACGTGGTGAAGGAGAAGTAGGAGGGGACGTCGGTCGCGCCGCCCGGACCGCCCTTCGTCAGGACGTACACCGCGCCGAACACCTTCAACGCGGCGATCGTGCACCAGGTCAGCACGACGTGGATCTCCGGGCGGATCTGCGGCAGCGTGACGTGCCGGAAGCGGCGCCACCAGCCGGCGCCGTCCAGCTCGGCCGCCTCGTACAACTGCGGGTCCACGCGCCCGAGGCCCGCCATGAAGACCACCAGCGGGAAGCCGAGCTGCACCCAGACCATCACGCCCATGACGCTGTAGAGCGCGATGTCCGGGTCGCCCAGCCAGTCCTGCTGCCAGGAGCCGAGGCCGACGGCCCCGAGCAGTTCGTTGAGCGAGCCGCCCTCCGGCGCGAGGATCCAGCTCCAGACGATGCCGGCGACCGCGATCGGCAGCACCTGGGGGAGGTAGAAGCAGGCGCGGAGGACGGTCGTGATCCCGGTGCCGAAGTGCTTGCCGACGTAGTCGAAGAGCGCGGCGGCCAGGACCAGTCCGACGAGGGTCGGTACGACCGCCATCGCGACGACCATGAACAGGCTGTGCCGGAAGGACGCCCAGAACCCGCCGTCGTGCAGGAGGCGTTGGTAGTTGGCGAGCCCGGTCCACGTCGGGCTGCCCACCCCCTGCCAGTCGGTGAGGCTCACGCCGGTGTTCATCAGGAACGGCACGACGACGACCGCGAGGAAGGCCAGGGCGCCGGGGAGCAGGAACAGGGCGTAGGAGGTGCGCGGGCCGTGTCCGACGGGGGCCGTCACCGCTTCGGTACGCCCTGGTCGTACGCCTTCTGCAGGTTGCCGAGGTAGGCGTCCGGCTGCTCGCTGCCGGTGATCAGCTTCTGGGTCTCGGAGACGAGGGTGTCGTAGAAGCCGGGCACCGGCCAGTCGGGGTAGAAGGCGAGGCCGTCGCGCCGGGAGAGGGTGTTGAAGTCGTCGATGAGAGCCTTGGCCCGGCGGCCGGTGAGGGCGGAGGGGTCGGCCGCGACGGGGACGCCGCCCTTGTTGCCGAGCAGGTTCTGGATCTTCTCCGACAGGGTGATGTCGATGAAGTCGTACGCCAGTTCCTTGTTCTTGGCGCCCTGGGGGACCACCCAGAGGTTGCCGCCGGAGCCCAGGGTCAGGGAGGAGTCCGGCCACAGGAAGGTGCCCCAGTCGAACGTGTTCTCCGCCGTGAAGCGGCCGTACCACCAGCTGCCGGAGAACAGGATCGGCGCCTTGCCCCGGATGAAGGACACGCCCGCGTCCTCGGCCTTCGTGCCGCTGGACTTCCTGCTGATGTACCCCTTCCTCACCCAGTCGGCGAAGGTGGTGGCGGCGTACGTCCAGGCGGCGTCGTGGAAGTCGTTCCTGCCTTTGTAGAGCTCGTACCTGTCGACCCAGGCGCGGTCGGCCCGGGACAGGGCGAGCTGGTAGAGGTACTGCTGGGCCATGTACTCGGCGCCGGCGTTGGCGAGCGGGGTGATGCCCTTGCCGGCGAACGTGTCCAGGGCCGCCGTCAGTTCGCCGAACGTCCTCGGCTCGGCGATCCCGTACTTCTCGAACAGGTCCTTGTTGTAGAAGACCATCGTGTACTCGGCGTAGTTGGGCACGCCGTACCACTTGCCGGAGCCCATGATCCCGTCGGTGTCGTACTGGCTGGTGGTACGTACACCGGCGCTGAGTTTTCCGTCCCAACCACGCTTGACGGCCTCGGCGGTCAGGTCGGTGAGCAGGCCCTGCCGGGAGAGCAGGCCGGCGGTCGCGTTGCCCTTGTTGTACTCCATGAGGTCGGGGGCGTCGGAGGAGTTGAGGACCATGGGCGCGGTCTTCTGGATCTGTTCGAAGCCCTTCTCCTCGAACTTCACCTTCACGCCCGGGTGCCGGGCCTCGAACTCCTTGATGGCCGCGTTCCAGGCCACGCCCATCGCGCTGTCGGGGCCCTCGTAGTGCCACAGCCGCAGGGTCCTGCCGTCGGACGAGCCGCCGTCCGAGTCGCCGCAGGAGGTCAGGAGCAGTGATCCGGCGAGGATCACCGCCATGGCCGCCACACGCCTTCGTGCCGTCAACATCCAGGGCCTCCAGGAGAGTCGGACGGGTATCGGGGCGCATCAGGGCGTCACTCGCCCGTCGAAGCGGTTCGACTCCAGTGATCGAAGCGCTTCGACGGCTGAAAGTAGGTGGCGGCCGGGGGCACGTCAATGGGTGCGACGGGAATTCCGGCCGGTGTCCGGCCCGCCGGACGCGGTGGCTCCTCGCGAAGCCGGTGGAAGGACAAGGACGGTGAGCGAGAGCAGCAGCGCGAGCGCCGCCGCAATCACCGGCACCCCGTAACCGGCCGTCGCCGACACGTGCTCGACCATCCAGCCGCCGGTCGCGCTGCCGCAGGCGATGCCGCCGAGCAGACCGGTCACCGCGAGGGTCATGCCCTCGTTGAGGCGGCCCTCGGGGGAGCGCTGCTGGACCAGGGTCATGTTCGTGACCATGGTGGGCGCGGTCGCCGTACCGGCGACGAGCAGGGCGGCGGACAGCACGAGCAGGGAGCCGGTCAGGGCGGCGGCCAGCAGCGGCAGCGTCATGAGCGCCGTCATCGCCGCCACGCACCAGGGCAGGCGCCGCCCCGCCGGACCCGCGGGTCTCACCACCCCGTACACCAGCCCGGCCACGCACGAACCGGCCGCCTGCAGACCGAGCGCCACGCCCGCCGCCGAGCGGTGGCCCCGGTCGTCCGCGAACGCCACGGTGACGACCTCCATCGCGCCGAACACCGCGCCCATGGCCAGGCACACGGCGAGCTGCGCCGGCATACCGGGGGCGCGCAGCGGCGCACGCGCGGGCGTGCGCGGCGTCGGCGGCGGCTCGGTCGAGCGCTGGGCGGCGAACAGCAGGACGCCCGTGAGCAGCAGCACCGCGCCGACCAGCGTGCCGGCCTCCGGGAAGAACGTCCCGGTGAGGAAGGCCGCGAGAACCGGGCCGAGCATGAAGCACAGCTCGTCCGCGGCCTGTTCGAAGGAGTTCGCGGTGTGCAGGGCCGCGGGGTCCGACTTCAGCAGGTGCGTCCAGCGGGCGCGGGACATCCCGCCGGTGTTCGGGGTGGTCGCGGTGGCGGCGTAGGCGGCGAACAGGGTCCAGTCGGGGGCGTCGTGGCGTACGCACAGCACCAGGGCCAGGCTGCCCAGGGCCGCGCAGGCGGTGGCGGGCACGGCGATCCGGGCCTGCCCGTACCGGTCCACCAGCCGGGCGGTCCAGGGGGCGGTCACCGCGGTCGCCGCGAGGCCGGTCGCGGTGACGGCGCCGGCGAGCGCGTACGAGCCGCGCGCCCCGGCGATCATCACGACCGCGCTCACGCCGAACATGCCCATCGGCAGCCGGGCCATCAGGTTCCCCGCGGTGAAGGCGCGGGCGCCGGGGAGCGCGAACAGACGCCGGTACGGGGCGAAGAGGCGCCGGTACGGGATGAGGAGGCGCCGGTGGCGGTTCTGCGCGACGGCACCGAGGGCGCTCGCGTAGCGCAGGAATCTGCGACGATCCATGCCGACGGACGTCTTGTACGACACGTGGTGTCCTCCTGGGGCGGCACAAGGCGAGGAAATGGTTGAAGAACTGAGGCCGGG
>NZ_POTZ01000415.1 GCF_003236365.1 Streptomyces sp. NTH33 | reverse complement strand
GTTGAGGAGCGTGAGGGAGGCTATGAGGCCGGTGAGGGCCGCGAGTATGCTCAGCCGTCGACGCGCGTAGAACTTCGGCATGCGAACTCCCTTGTGGGGTGGGGGTGTTGGATGCGGGCGTGGGTATGCTCGCGACGCCGCGTTGCGGGGAGGCGTACGTCCGGTGAGACGCTAGTGACGTGCGCATGACATGACAAGATTCAGGGATGAACTTCCGGTCGCGTACGATGGACGGCGCGGAAGGGGAGTAGCCCTTCGCCGGACCGTCGACATACTGCTCAGCCCGCCTGAGCCGGCGCCCGGAGGCGGACCCTCGTCGTGGACGGGGTCGGCCGGCGAGACCTTCGGCAAGCAGTGCACGCCCGTGCCGTACGGCACGGGTGGACAACCGTGCGCTGCCCTGCCGAGACGTCTCATCGCTCAACTCGCAGCACTCTCGGCGGGGCGGCCCCGACCGATTGAGGAACAGTGATCAGTCTCAGCGTCCTGGCGCTCACCTTCGGCGTCGTCTTCCTCGCCGAACTGCCGGACAAGACGGCACTCGCGGGGCTCGTCCTCGGCACCCGCTACCGCGCCTCGTACGTCTTCGCCGGCGTCGCCGCCGCGTTCCTGCTGCACGTCACGCTGGCCGTGGCGGCCGGCAGCGTCCTGACGCTCCTGCCGCAGCGGATCGTGCAGGCCCTGACGGGAGTGCTGTTCCTCGGTGGCGCGGCCATGCTGCTGCTGAAGAAGGACGACGGCGAGGAGGAGATCCGCCGGCCCGAGGACCAGTCCTTCTGGAGGGTCGCGGGGACCGGCTTCATGCTCATCCTGGTCGCCGAGTTCGGCGACCTCACCCAGATCATGACGGCCAACCTCGCCGCCCGCTACGACAACCCCCTCTCGGTCGGCCTGGGTGCGGTGCTGGCCCTCTGGTCGGTCGCGGGTCTGGGCATCGTGGGCGGCAAGGCCCTGATGAGGCGGGTCCCGCTCGGCCTGATCACCAAGATCGCGGCCCTGCTGATGCTGGGGCTCGGCGCGTGGAGCCTGTGGGAGGCGGTGGCGTAGGCGCGGCCGCCCGGGCGGCTCGGCGGGAGGCGGGGGAGCCCCACCCGGCTGTCTTGGCCCGGCGGGCCGCCGGGCCACCGGGCCGTCTGCCCGGCCGGCCGCCCGGTCGCACCGTCGGCTCCCGGCGTCCGTCCTTGCTGCCGGGGTGGTCGGCCAAGTGAAGGGTTCGGGCCGGCTCCGGCCGGTGTCTCCCCTGGTCGTCCGCTCCGGCAGTGGCCCGAAACCTCCCCTTGCCGGCCCGGACGCCGACGGCCGGGAGGCGAACTCCGCGTGAACGGGAGGCGCAGGCGGTGGCGGGTTCCCGCATTGTTTTGTACCGTAGAGAAACAAAGTGGCTCCCGCCCGTTCCCCCTGACCAGCGGGCGGGGCCGCCTTGTTCCTCCGCCGTGCCTTGGAGCTGCCGATGACGGCCACCGCCGTGTTCACCGCCCGCGCCCTCCTGCTGGACATGGACGGCACCCTCGTCCATTCGGACGCCGTCGTCGAGCGGGTCTGGCGGCGCTGGGCCGACCGGCACGGGCTGGACGGCGACGAGGTGATGAAGGTCGTCCACGGGCGCCAGGGACACGCCTCGATGGCGCTGCTGCTGCCGAACCGGTCCAGGGAGCAGAACCTCGCCGAGAACGCGCGGATGCTCGCCGAGGAGACCTCGGACATGGACGGCGTGGTTCCCGTACCAGGGGCGCCGGAGTTCCTCGCCGGGCTGCGCGGGCTCCCGCACGCGCTCGTGACCTCGGCCGACGCGGCTCTGTCCACGGCCCGGATGGCCGCCGCCGGCCTGCCCCTGCCCGATGTCCGCATCACCGCCGAGTCCGTCGGGGCGAGCAAGCCCGACCCCGAGGGCTTCCTGAAGGGCGCCGCCGAACTCGGTGTCGCGCCCGCCGACTGCGTGGTGTTCGAGGACTCCGGCGCGGGGATCGTGGCGGGACGCGCCGCGGGGATGCGGGTGATCGGCGTCGGCCCGCGTGCCGGGTTCCACCAGCCGGACGCGGTGGTCCGGGACCTGACCCGGGTGCGGGTCCGGGCCGCGGGCGACGGGACGATCCGCCTGCACGTCGGATAGCGGCGGCCGGCGCCCCGCTCAGGGTGCCCTCGTCTCCGACTCCAGGCTCGCCCTCGTCGCCGGGCCGTACACCCCGGACTCGTCCGCGCTGATGCCGCGGGCCCACTGGTAGGTGCGTACCGCTTTCTCGACCCGGCCGCTGTAGAAGCCGTCCGCCCTGCCGTTGTAGAGGTACAACTGGCGCAGTCTCTGCTGGAGTTCGGTCACCTCGGGGCCCTGGTCGCCGTGGCGCAGCACGGGGCCGGGATCCGGGGGCGCGGGGGCGTCGAGGGTCGTCGCGGACTGGGCCGGCCCGGACTGCTCCGACCCGGACTGCTCCGACCCGGCACCCGGAACGGTCCCGGCCTGCGAGGCGGACGCCGACGGCGCTGCCTGCGACGCCGCGTCCGAGGCCGACGACGAGGGGGACGGCGAGGCGCTCTCGCCGGCGGACGGCGACCCGCTCGCCGACGCCGACGCGGAGGCCGACGGTGCCGACGACGCCCCGGAGGCCGTCGGCGAGGGCGCCGCGGACGTGTCCGCCGACGCCTCCGGCACACCCTCCCGCACAGAGCGCGACGCGCGGTCCCGCTCCGGGGAGTCGTAGGAGAGCAGCGCACCGGTGAACCCGGCCGCCGCCACGATCGCGACCGCGGCCGCGGACCCGGCGAGCACGATCGTGGTGCGGCGCCGGCCGCCGCGGCGGGCGGGCTGCGGCCCCTCGGCATCGGTACCGGCACCGGCACCGGCATCGGCGGCCGGCTCGCCGGTCGTGGACTCGAACAGGGTGAGGTCGGACGCGTTCGGCCCGCCCCGCTGCGGTGCCAGCGGAGTGGGCAGCCCGGCCCCACCGGCCCGCGGCGGCGCCGTCGAGTCCGCGGGTACGGCCCGCAACGGTGCCGTCGAGTCCGCGGACACGGCCCGCAACGGCATCGTGGCGTCCGCGGGCAGGGCCCGCAGCGGCATGGTGGCGTCCACGGGGGCGGGGCCCTCCGGCTCCCCCCGGGGCCGCGCCTGCGCGCTCTCCTCGCCCTCGGTGCCCCCGGCACCCTGTTCCGCCTCCTCGATCTCCACGTACGGCCGTATCCGCAGTGGATCGAAGTCCTCGGCCGCCGCCGCCTCCGCCGTCCGCGCGTCACGCAGCGCGTCGGACACCCGGCTCCCGCAGGCGCACGACGGGGCGTTGTCCGTGCCCCGGGGCGCCCCGCACTCCGGGCAGACGTGCCCCCTACGCTCTTCCACGCGTCGGTCCCCTCCCTCGCGAACTCCAAGGATTATGCAGATCTTTTACACGTGATCTCCCCGAAGCCCCCCGGAATGGCGGCGTCCGGCAGGACTCAACGGGCCATAACGGGTCACACCCATGACGATGGAAACTGTCACGAGAGCCTCGGGAGGTCTGCATGGCCGGGGATGCGCACGGCAGGAGCGGGACGACCGGCGAGGTGCGGGAACCGGAGCCGTCGTCCGTGCCGCCGCCCTCGCTCGGCGGTCCCGCCGCCGGGTCCGGGCCCGTGCCCGGCAACGTCCTCGTCCCGATCGGCGCGCTGCTCCTCGGACTGCTGCTGGCCGCGCTCGACCAGACCATCGTCTCCACCGCGCTGCCCACCATCGTCAGTGACCTCGGCGGGCTCGACCACCTGTCCTGGGTGGTCACGGCGTACCTGCTGGCGTCGACCGCCGCGACCCCGCTGTGGGGCAAACTCGGCGACCAGTACGGACGCAAGAAGCTCTTCCAGACCGCGATCGTGATCTTCCTGATCGGTTCGGCGCTGTGCGGCATGGCGCGGAACATGCCCGAGCTGATCGCGTTCCGGGCGCTGCAGGGCCTGGGCGGCGGCGGGCTGATGGTGCTGTCCATGGCGATCGTCGGCGATGTCGTCCCGCCCCGCGAACGCGGCCGCTACCAGGGCCTGTTCGGTGCGGTGTTCGGCACGACCAGCGTCCTCGGGCCGCTGCTCGGCGGCGTGTTCACCCAGCATCTGAGCTGGCGCTGGGTGTTCTACGTCAACCTGCCCGTCGGCGTCGTCGCCCTCGCCGTGATCGCGGCCGCCCTGCACATCCCGCACCGGGCGCAGCGGCACGTCATCGACTACCTCGGCACCTTCCTCATCGCCTCGGTCGCCACCTGCCTGGTGCTGGTCGCCTCCCTCGGCGGCACCACCTGGGGCTGGGGCTCGCCACAGATCATCGGCCTGGTGGCGCTGGGCGCCGTCCTCGCGGTCGCCTTCGTGGCCGTGGAGCGGAGGGCGGCCGAGCCGGTGCTGCCGCTGAAGCTGTTCGGCATCCGCACCTTCTCCCTCTCCGCGGTCATCAGCTTCATCGTCGGCTTCGCCATGTTCGGCGCGATGACCTACCTGCCGACCTTCCTGCAGGTCGTGCGGGGCGTCTCCCCGACGCTGTCCGGTGTCTACATGCTGCCGATGGTGGCCGGTATGCTGCTGGCCTCCACCGGCTCCGGGCAGATCGTCAGCCGCACCGGCCGCTGGAAGGTGTTCCCCGTCCTGGGCACCGCCGTCACCACCATCGGCCTGCTCCTGCTGCACCGGCTCGACGAGCACAGCTCCACGGCCCGGATGGGCGGCTCCTTCTTCGTCTTCGGGCTGGGCCTCGGCCTGGTCATGCAGGTCCTCGTCCTCATCGTGCAGAACGCCGTCGGCTACGAGGACCTGGGCGTCGCCACCTCCGGCGCCACCTTCTTCCGCTCCATCGGCGCCTCCTTCGGCGTGGCCATCTTCGGTACGGTCTTCGCGGGCCGCCTCGGGGACACGCTGGCCGCCGCCTTCCAGGGCGTCCGTCTGCCGCCGGGGGTCTCGGCGGACGCGCTGAAGGCCGACCCGCGGGGCATCGCCGCCCTGCCGCCCGCGCTGCGCCCGGCGGCCCTGCACGCGTACGCCTCCGCCATCACCGACGTCTTCCTCTACGCCGCTCCGGTCGCCCTGCTCGGCTTCGTCCTGGCCTGGTTCCTGAAGGAGGACCGGCTGCGCGGCTCGGTCACGGCCCCCGACGGTACGGAGACCTACGGGACCAACCCGGTCGAGCGGTCCTCGTACGACGAGGTGTGCCGGGCGCTGTCCCTGCTGGGCACGCGCGAGGGGCGGCGCGAGATCTACCGGGAGATCACCGCGCGGGCGGGCTGCGACCTCCGGCCCGCGGCGAGCTGGCTGCTGCTGCGGATCAAGAAGTACGGCCGGGTGGAGCCGGCCGCGCTGACCGAGCGCAGCTCCGTCCCGCTGCACGTGATCATCGAGGCCGTCCGCCAGGTCGAGGAGCGGCACCTCGCCGAGCGCCGGGGCCCGGACCTCGTACTGACCGAGGCGGGCCGCGAGGCCGCCGAGCGGCTCGCGCACGCCCGGGAGGAGTCGCTGGCGGAGCTGCTGGGCGACTGGTGGGGCCCCGGCCGGCCGACCGACCTGGTGCAGCTGGTGAAGGAGCTGACCGGGGAGCTGTGCGGCTCCGAGAAGGAACGTCCGCACGACGACCGGCCGGTGATCCGGCCGGCCTGACCGGCCTTCAGGTGAGGGACTTGCCGAACCAGTGCTCGGCGTACGGGTCGTCGTTGTGCGGCTCGGTCTCCGCATAGCCCAGCCGCGCGTACAGGGCACGGGCCTCCACGAGGTCGCCGCGGGTGTCCAGGACCATCCGCCGGGCGCCGAGCGCGCGGGCCGCGTCCTCGGCGGCGGCGACCAGCAGCGCGGCGCCGCCCCTGCCGCGCGCCTCCTCGCGCAGGAACACCCGGGTGAGCTCGGCGGTGGCGGCGTCCAGCAGCCGTACGCCCGCGGTGCCGGCCGGGGTGCCGTCGTAGCGGGCGAGCAGCAACTGCCCTGCGGGCGGGGTGAGTTCGGCGCCCGTGTGCGCGGCGATCTCCCGTTCCAGCTCGCCGGGGTCGGTGCGGTGCCCCTCGTGCAGCAGGTACCAGCGGTCGCTGACCTCCGTGTAGTACGCCCGCCAGAGCGCGGTGGCGGCGGGGGAGTCGTACGGCCCCGGGGCCACGGTCCAGGGGG
>NZ_POTZ01000414.1 GCF_003236365.1 Streptomyces sp. NTH33 | reverse complement strand
GTGCGCGACGAGCCCCCGCTCCCGCAGCCGCGCGGTGATCTGGCTGACCGCCTGCGGGGTGAGCCCGGTCCGCTCGGCGAGCTCCAGCCGGCTGATCCCCTCCGCACCCGACCCGCGCAGCAGGTCGAGCACCAGCGCGGCGTTGTGGCTGCGCAGGGCGGGCAGGTTCACCCCGGCGTGCGCCCGTCGCTCCGCCGTCCCCGAGACCGTCACGCCGTCCGTCCCACTCCTCCTGCTGCTGCTCACGCCCCCATACTGACCCCACGCTTGCACTTCGGCAACAGCGTTGCGAAAGTAGGACCATGACTGGCACCCCCCTCCGCGTGGGCCTCGTCGGCTACGGCCTCGCCGGCTCCGTCTTCCACGCCCCGCTGATCGCCGCGACCGAGGGCCTGGCCCTCGACACGGTCGTCACCTCGAACCCACGGCGTCAGGAACAGGCCCGGGCGCAGTTCCCGGACGTCCGCACCGTCGCCGCCCCCGACGAACTGTTCGCCCGCGCAGGCGAGTTGGACCTGATCGTCGTCGCCTCCCCGAACAAGACCCACGTCCCGCTCGCCACCACCGCCCTGAAGGCGGGCCTGCCGGTCGTCGTGGACAAGCCGATCGCCGGTACGGCAGCCGAGGCGCGGGGCCTCGCGGCCCTGGCCGAGGAGTGCGGCCTGCTCCTGTCCGTCTTCCAGAACCGCCGCTGGGACAACGACTTCCTCACCCTCCGCAAGCTGCTCGCCGAGGGCGGGCTGGGTGACGTGTGGCGGTTCGAGTCCCGCTTCGAGCGCTGGCGGCCGAAGCCGAAGGGCGGCTGGCGGGAGTCCGGCGATCCGGAGGAGATCGGAGGTCTGCTGTACGACCTCGGCAGCCACGTGGTCGACCAGGCCCTGGTCCTGTTCGGCCCGGCCACCCAGGTGTACGCCGAGTCGGTGGTCCGCCGCGCCGGCGCCGAGGCCGACGACGACACGTTCATCGCGATCACCCACGCGAACGGCGTCCGCTCCCACCTCCACGTCTCCGCCACGGCCGCCCAGCTCGGCCCGCGCTTCCGGGTGCTGGGCTCGCAGGCGGGCTACGTGAAGTACGGCCTGGACCCGCAGGAGGCGGCACTGCGGGAGGGCGGGCGACCGGACACGGCAGCCGGCTGGGGAACGGAGGACGAGTCGATGTGGGGCCGCGTCGGCGCCGGAGAGTCCCCGCCGACCGGCGGCGGCCGCCCCGTACCGACCCTGCCCGGCGACTACCCGGCGTACTACGCCGCCGTGGCCGCCGCCCTGCGCGAGGGCGCCCCGAACCCGGTGACCGCCCGGGAGGCGGCCGCCGCACTCGACGTCCTGGAAGCGGCCCGCCGCTCGGCCCGCGACGGCGTGGCGGTGAAGCTGTGACGAGCGGCGACACGCGGACCACCCCGAGCATCGAGGAGCTGGAGGCCCAGGAACGCCGCCTGGTCCTCCCCCGCTTCACCCACGACGACGCCTGGGCCCTGGGCTCCCTGCTGGTCGGCCTGGCCCGCGAGCGCCGGGCCCCGGTCGCCATCGACATCCACCGCGCCGGCCAGCAGCTCTTCCACGCGGCCCTGCCCGGCTCCACCCCCGACAACGACGCCTGGATCACCCGCAAACGCCGGGTGGTGGAGCGCTACGGCTCCGCCTCCTACCTGGTCGGCGCCCGTTTCCGGGCCAAGGGCACGACCTTCGAGGACTCCTCCCGCCTGGACCCGGACCTCTACGCGGCCCACGGCGGCTCGTTCCCGATCAACGTCGAGGGCGCGGGCGTGATCGGCGCGGTGACGGTCTCCGGTCTGCCGCAGCTGGAGGACCACCGGATGGCGGTGGAGGCACTGGAGCGGTTCCTGAGCGAGGGCGTGCGGCGGGACCAGGCCTGACGCCCGGGCTCAGACGCGCCAGAGCAGCGCGATGAACGCGAAGAACGCCAGCAGGCCCATCGGGACCAGGAAGGGGGAGGCGCCGGGCCGGCGGGAGACCGAACGGGACAGGGCGGCGATGATCCCGGCGTTCGCGAGGGCCGCCACCGGCCAGAACACCGTCCACAGCGGTTCGAAGAGCCAGGCGGGCGACTCGAAGGAGAAGCTGTAGCCCAGCAGCCACTCCTCGACGTGGCTCAGCCACACCACCACGAACACCACGAGCGTCCAGGGCATGCAGAGGATGACGGCCAGGAACCGGGCCGTCCCGCGAGGGTCCTCCACCAGGCCGAGGCCCGCGGCCGACGCCCAGATCGCCAGGACCGCGACGAAGCCAAGGTAGGCACGTGAGGTCCAGTCGCTCGTCGCGTCGTCCACGACGTGACGGATTTCCAGCATCGCGGCCACCGGCAGTCCTTTGCTCACGATGAGCCTACCCGGGGGCCGTCCGGCGCCGGACGGCCCCCACCGGAGCGGTTCCCGGAACGGAATTGGTCCTCCTGGGGGAAGCCGGGAATTATCCCGGGACGCCCTCCGGTTGGGACGTGCTGTACGCGTGACGATCAGGGACAGCACCCACCCCGTCCGGAGGGATCGGAACCGATGAGCGACACAGCAGACCCTTTGCACCCTTCGCGCCCGTTGCGGGAGACCGTCGGCCGGTACGGCATCTGGAGCATCGGCCTGCGTTCGGAGGACGCGGCCCGGCGCGGCGAACTCGCCGAGGCGGCGGCCGAGTTGGAGGAACTGGGCTACGGAGCCGTCTGGCTGGGCGGCAACAGCACCGCCCGCAACGCCGCTCCGCTGATCGAGGCGACCCGGCGGATCGTCGTCGGCACCAGCATCCAGAGCATCTGGCAGCAGGACCCCGCCGACACCGCGGCCGAGTTCACCGAGCTGGAAGCCGCCCACCCCGGTCGCTTCGTCCTGGGCCTCGGAGTGAGCCACGGCCCGCGCGTGGAGCAGTACCGGAAGCCGTACTCGACGATGGTCGGCTACCTGGACCGGCTCGACGAGCTCGACCGGTCCGGCAAGGGCGGCGTGCCCGCCGGGCGCCGGGTGCTCGCCGCCCTCGGCCCGAGGATGCTGGGGCTGTCCCGGGACCGGGCGGCCGGCGCGATCCCGTACCTGGGCACGCCGGACCACACCGCGCAGGCCCGCGAGGCGCTGGGCGAGGCAGCCCTGCTGGCGCCGGAGTTCAAGGTCGTCCTGGAGACCGACCCGGCCCGCGCCCGCACGGTGGCCCGCGCCTACCTCGCCCCCTACCTGGAACTGCCCAACTACACCAGCAACTTCCTGCGTCTCGGCTTCACCGAGTCCGACGTCACCGACGGCGGCAGCGACCGCCTGGTCGACGCGCTGTTCGCCTGGGGCGAGGACTCCCGCATCCGCGAGCGCGTCGAGGCGTTCCGCGCGGCGGGCGCGGACCACGTGGCGCTCCAGGTGGTCACCGACGGCCCGCGCGACGCCCTGCCGAGGCAGGAGTGGCGCAGGCTGGCCTCCCTGCTGGGATGACCTCCGGAAACTGATCCGCCTGGGAGATCGTCCTGGGAGGTGAGGTCGGTCAAGGGGACGGGGGCGGAGAGCCGTGGTGGAGCAGGCGCGGGCGGACAGCGGTGCGGCGCCGACGGTGAAGGCGGCGGCGCACCGGTGGACGCGGGGGCGGGTGCTCGCCGCGCTCGCGGTGCTGACGGCCGGGCTGCTGGCGTTCCACCGGGCCGTGCCCAACTCCGTGGGCCGCCTGGGCAGTCTGCTGGAGGCGTTCCTGCCGTGGCTCGGCCTGGTGGTCGTGGTGCTGCTCGTCCTGGCGCTGCTGCGCCGTTCGGCCCTCGCGCTGGTGGCCCTGCTCCTGCCGGTGGCGGCCTGGACGTACCTCTTCGGCGGCCTGCTCCTGCCCGCGCCGGAGTCCGGCGCACACGACCTGCTCGTGGTGCAGCACAACGTCAGCGACGAGAACACCGACCCGGCGGGCACGGCCCGCGCCCTGGCCGACGCCGGGCCCGACCTCATCGCGCTCCAGGAGCTGGTGCCCCCGGCACTGTCGGTCTACGAGAGGGCCCTCGCCCCGGAGTACCCGTACCACGCGGTCCGGGGCACCGTCGGGCTCTGGTCGAAGCACCCGCTGACCGGCACCCGGCTGCTGGACATCAAGCCCGAGGACATCACCGAGGACTGGAGCCGCGGTCTGCGGACCGTGGTCCGCACGCCGCACGGCGAGATCGCCGCGTACGTCGCGCACCTGCCCTCGGTCCGCGTCCGGGCGAGCGGCCTCGCGTCCGGCCGGCGCGACGAGAGCGCCGGCCTGCTGGGCGAGGCCGTCGCCGCCGAGAAGCTGAACACGGTGATCCTGCTGGGTGACCTCAACGGCACGGTCGACGACCGCGGTCTGGCCCCGCTGACCTCCCGGATGAACGTGGCGCGACGAGGCCTCGCCCTCAGCTTCCCCGCCGCCTTCCCCCTGGCCCGGATCGACCAGGTCATGGCCCGTTCGGCCTCCGTCACCCACCTCCGCACCCTGCCCGCCACCGGCAGCGACCACCTGCCGGTGGCCGCCAGGATCACCCTGGGCTGAGGAAGCGGTCCCGGTCAGGCCGGCTTCAGCTCCTGCCGCTGCCGCCCCAGCCCCTCGATCTCCAGCTCGACCACGTACTGGACCTCATCGATACAGCACGACCCGCTCGACCGCACTCCACGCCGTACTGGTCACCACGTACAGCGCGGCGGCCAGCGGCACCACGGCCACGGTGACGAGGGTGAAGAAGGACATGAACGGCATGACCCTGCCGACGGCACCCACGTCGACCAGACTCCGCCTGGTCCGAAGGAAGTTGAAGGTGGCCAGCAGGCCCACCACCGCGAACAGCCCCAGGTACACCACCCCCGCGGCCCCGAACACACCGTCCTGCGCGAGCGCGTCGGCCCACCGCCCGTCGAGCGGCGCGGCCAGCAGCCGGTGGCTGAGCAGCCCGTCGCCGCCGCCCGCCGACGTGCTGGAGAACAGGTGGTAGAGCAGGAAGAAGGCGGGCAGCTGCAACAGGCTCGGCAGGCAGCCCGACAGCGGCGACACCTTCTCCTCGGCGTGCAGCTCCAGCACGGCCTTCTGCAGCCTCTCGGGGTCCCTCCGGTACTTCCTCCGCAGCTCGTCGACCCTCGGCTGCAACGCGGCCCGCTCCTTCTGCCCGCGCGCGGCGGCCCGGGAGAGGGGATGGACGAGGAGCC
This sequence comes from Streptomyces sp. NTH33, assembly GCF_003236365.1. GTDB lineage: Bacteria > Actinomycetota > Actinomycetes > Streptomycetales > Streptomycetaceae > Streptomyces. The sequence continues at coordinate 971 of NZ_POTZ01000414.1, read as the reverse complement.
GTACGAACGCGGTGAACAGGACGATCGCGGCGGCGGCCGCGGAGGCGTGGAACAGCGGCTGGAGCAGGTCGGCGAGCCGCTCGACCAGGCCGGCGAAAACGGACATGGGTGAGCCCTCCGGGGGTCTCGTCGTGCCGGACGTACGGAATGTCGAAACGTCGGGATGTCGAAACGTCGGGATGTCGGAACGTCGGTATGCCGGGATGCCGGTATGCCGGGATGCCGGTATGTCGAAATGACGTGGCGACGTGATGACGTGGCGACGTGATGACGGCATGACGACCCGCGCGGGGTCACGAGGTGAGGTGAGCGGTGCGTGCCCTACGCGGCGGTCGCCGGGAGGACGCACCCGGGCGCCCTGGGCCGGCGCCGGCCGGCGGCATCGGGATCCCGCTGCGGCAGGAAGGCCGTACGGAGGGCCCGGTCACGCATGGCCGTACGCACCCGGGTGGGCGCCACGGCCGGCACGCACCGCGAGGCCAGCACCGCGCAGACGACGAGCGCGGCCCCGGCGGCGGTGGCGGCAAGCGCGACGGCGACGGTCGCGAAGAGGCCACCGGTGTCGAGCAGGACGACCGGCAGCAGCAGAAGAGGCAGCAGCGCGACGAAGGAACGCGGACCGACCCGGCCACGGATCACGCCAACTCCCCTCCCCCGCATGCGCACAGCATCGGATCCGAGGTTATACGAAGGGCGCCCGGGCGGCTCCCGGCCCTCGTGAACGGGTCAGGCGTCCCAGCCACCTGGCCTGCGGATACCTCACTTATGTCACCATCCGGCAGTACGGTGTCCCCCATGCGCCCCGACACGCCCGCCGAAAACGTCGACCACGCCGCCGAAGCGGCCCGCCTGCAGCGGACCGCCGATCTGTACCCCGAGGACACCGAGGCCCTCCTCCTCCAGGCGGCCGCCCACCTGGAACTCTCCGGCGACCGCCCCGCCGCGACCACCCTCTACGACCGTCTGCTGTC
>NZ_POTZ01000413.1 GCF_003236365.1 Streptomyces sp. NTH33 | reverse complement strand
CGCTAGTCTCGTGGGCTCGGAGATGTGTATAAGCGACAGGCGCGGGAGGGGGCTTCGGCTGGGGCTCCCCGTACCAGCACCAGCAGCCCGCGCCCAAGCCGGCCGGCCGGCGCGGTGGCCTGGTCGCCGCGGTCCTGGTGGCCGCCCTGGTCGCCGGCGGCCTGGGCGGTGGCATCGGCTACACCCTGGCCAGGAACGACGACACCACCTCCACCACGATCTCCGCCTCCGACACCGGCGCCTCGCAGATCAAGCGCGATCCGAACTCGATCGCGGGCGTGGCCGCCAAGGCGCTGCCGAGCACGGTCACCATCGAGGCCGAGGGAAGCGGTGGCCAGGGCGGTACCGGCACCGGCTTCGTCTTCGACGCCCAGGGCCACATCGTCACCAACAACCACGTGGTGTCCGAGGCCGTCGACGGCGGCAAGCTCACCGCGACGTTCCCCGACGGCAAGAAGTACGACGCCGAGGTCGTCGGCAACGCCCAGGGCTACGACGTCGCGGTCATCAAGCTCAAGGACGCCCCCTCCGACCTCAAGCCGCTTCCCCTCGGTGACTCCAACAAGGTGGCCGTCGGCGACGAGACGATCGCCATCGGCGCGCCCTTCGGCCTGTCGAACACGGTGACGACCGGCATCATCAGCGCCAAGAACCGCCCCGTCGCCTCCAGTGACGGCAGCTCCGACAGCAAGGCGTCCTACATGAGCGCCCTGCAGACGGACGCCTCCATCAACCCGGGCAACTCCGGCGGCCCGCTCCTCGACGCGCGCGGCGCGGTCATCGGCATCAACTCCGCGATCCAGTCCACGGGCAGCGGCGGTTTCGGCGGCTCCGGCCAGTCCGGCTCGGTCGGCCTGGGCTTCGCCATCCCGATCAACCAGGCCAAGTACGTCGCCCAGCAGCTGATCAAGACCGGCAAGCCGGTCTACGCCAAGATCGGCGCGTCGGTCTCCCTGGAGGGCACCACCGACGGTGCCAAGATCACCGAGCAGGGCGCCGGCGGCTCCGACCCGATCGAACCGGGCGGTCCCGCCGACAAGGCCGGCCTCAAGCCCGGCGACGTCATCACCAGGCTCGACGACAGGGTGATCGACTCCGGCCCCACCCTCATCGGCGAGATCTGGACCCACAAGCCCGGCGACAAGGTCACCCTCACCTACCAGCGCGCCGGCAAGGAGCACACGGTGGACCTCACCCTCGGCTCCCGCATCGGCGACAACGGCTGACCCCCACGCGCGCGTGCGGACCCGTTAGTCTTGTCCCGCGCCGCCGATCACGGGCGGCGCGGGGAGGTGTGCCCGAGCGGCCTAAGGGAACGGTCTTGAAAACCGTAGGGACGTGAAAGCGTCCCCGTGGGTTCGAATCCCACCGCCTCCGCAGGTCAGAGACGTGCTGGTCAGAAGGGGTGTCCCTCGCTGAGGGGCGCCCCTTCTGCATGGGGGCTGTCTCACTTTGATCCGGCTGTGTCGCGTTGTTGATCAGTGCGTGTGGACCAGGCGTGGACCAGATGGCGGTCGATACCGCGAACCCTAAATGCCCGGTGACCTGAGCTCTTTCGCCGCCGGTCTCCCCAAGTTCGTCAGGCAGGTCTCGCCAGGGAGAGCAGGTGCGGTACTTCCACGCGGCCTCCAATGTCCGCCGGTGGTCGGCCCACCGTCGTCCACGGACCGGATCGGCCGGCATCAGCGGCTCGATCCGGTCCCACATGGCATCAGTGATCAACAACCGGACAGACACATCCGATCAACTGACCAGTCTTCAAAGGGACACGCTAATAGGGCTTGTCGGGGTTTCGGCTATGAACTCAGTGCCAATCGGGCCACTTGTCCTCGTCTCATGGCTGTGCTCACCGGGCTTCTTGCCGTCGTGGTCGCCGCCGTCCGTGGGACTGGCTGTGCCGGTCGGGGTGGCCGTGCCGGTCGGGGTGGTCCCGCATCACCCGGCTCCGCTGGTTCGGACACTCTTCAGCTGCGCCGGGCGGTGTCCTCGTGGTGGCTTCGGTCTCGACGACCCGTGCCGGCCTTGCCGGTGACCGTGTTGAGCGCCCCTCGGTGATCATCCGGGCCCGCTTGACCGCCGGCCTCGGTTCCTGCCATGAGGGCGCGCGGAGCGCTCCAGAAGCCCTGTGCTGGCGCGGTGTGAGACCTGCCTGGCAGGGAACACGCATTCAGATGGAGGGCCTGCGCGGCCGCTGGCTGACGAAGCAGACGTTGTCCTTGCTCCGCGATCGCGCGATGCGCTTCCCGCAGTGGAGGAAGCGCATCCCTACCTGCGGCCCGGTCTCAGCGGCTCCCGGGGCGGTGCCGAGCCATCTGCCTCCTTCGGAGAGAGTTTCACCATCATGACCAGAAATACCACGGTCCGCCCCCCGCCCTCGGAGATGTCCGGCAGTGACTTCGCCCGATTGTCGAGAAAGATCGCTGATGCCGGTCTGCTGGGGCGCCGTCCCGGCCATTACGCACTGCGGATCACGGTCGTGGCCGGGCTCTACGTTGGTGGGTGGGCCGCCGTCGCGCTCATCGGTGACAGTTGGTGGACACTGGCGGTCGCCGTCTTCTTGGCCGTTGTCTTCGGCCAGGTCGCCCTGCTCGCCCATGACGCAGCCCACCGCCAGGTGTTCCGCCGACGCCGGGCCAGCGAGGTGTCCGGACGGATCGCCGGCGCCGGTATCGGGATGGGCTACGGGTGGTGGCAGGACAAGCACACCCGCCACCACGCCAACCCCAACCATGAGGAACTCGACCCTGACCTCGACCCCAACCTGCTGATCTGGTCCCAGGATCAGGCCCGGGCTGCCAAGGGCCTCCCCCGCCTGATCGGCCGCTGGCAGGCGTTCCTGTTCTTTCCGCTCCTCACACTGGAGGGCTTGAACCTGCACGTATCGAGCGTGAAGGCACTGGCCAATCGCTCGCTCAAGCACCGAACGCTCGACGGCGCCCTGCTGTTCGCGCACTTCGCGGTCTATCTGACCGTCCTGCTCTGGGTGCTGCCGCCCGGTATGGCGATCGCCTTCCTCGCCGTCCACCAGTGCCTGTTCGGCGTCTATCTCGGCTCCCTCTTTGCACCCAACCACAAGGGCATGCCGATCCTGACGGGTGCAGGCCGCCCGGACTTCCTCCGCCGCCAAGTGCTCACCTCACGCAACGTGCGCGGCGGCTGGTTCACCGACATCGCAATGGGCGGGCTGAACCACCAGATCGAGCATCACCTGTTCCCCAGCATGCCCAGCCCCAACCTGCGCAAGGCCCGGACCATCGTCCGGCGCTACTGCGAGGACTTGGGCGTGGACTACGTGGAGACCGGGCTGATCACCTCCTACCGACTGGCCCTCACCAGTCTCCATCAAGCTGGAGCACCGCTCCGGAACGCCCGCGCCCCCGCTTAGGGACGTGCCGCAGCCATCGGCGGACGGAGCTGTCTGTCCGGAATCGGGAGGAAGGTCGCTGTCACCGGTCGGCTGCCGCCAGGTGTTCGCGCTCATCTCACCCTCTCCTGGTCCGTGTGCCGCGCATGCACCGAGTGCAGTCTCTCGACCGACACCGCGAGGTCGGCCACGTCCATGCCGGCCCATGCCCTGAGCCGTTCGGTAACCTCCCGGCGCACTGCGGCGCACTGCGCCCCGATGTCGGACGGATAGCCGAGCTCGACGGTGATGCGCATCCGTACCTCGCCGAGCACCGCCTGCCGTCCGGCGGCAGACTCGCCGTCTCGTCCTGCGGTATTCCGCTCCGGTGCCCGCCGCACGGATGCGGTCACGCGTGGCGTCCGGCGGCCGGGTGGTACGTGGCCGGCCGACTCGGTGAACCGGCTCAGCGCCTCGCGCGCCACCTGGGAGGCGATCTTCGCAACGACCCGGTCGGCAACGATGATCGCGCCGCGCTCCCCGCGGGGGACGCCCGGGCGCCGATCGGCTTCACCGGTCACCGCCGCCAGTCTTCCCTAGCCCGTCGCCGGTCATCGCGGATCCGCTCCTGTCGGTCTCGACGGCGGACGAAGTCGCCCGGTTCGAGATCACCTTCCATGAACCGCCCGGCCACGAGACCGACAACGCCCAGCACCAGCACCAGCAGGAAAGCCCAGAAGTCACCGAAATACGCGGCGAAACCCAGCGCCATTCCCGCCATCAAGCCCACCACGGCCCTGCTCATCACGCGCTCCCTCACTCACGCGGGCTGATCCGCCCCGGCTACTGGACCCGCTGCCGCTCTTCCCCTTCGTCCTCCTCGTCGGGCAGCTTCACATCGCTGACCGCGATGTTGACTTCCACGACTTCCCGACCCGCCATCCGCTCCACTGCGGAGATCACGTTCTCCCGCACCTCACCGGCCACGTCCGTGATCGAGACACCGTAATCGACGACGATCTCCAGATCGATGGCCGCCTGCAGCTCTCCGACCTCGACACTGACCCCGCGCGTGACGGATTTGCCACTACCGGCGCCAGGCATCCGCTCCCGCATGGCTCCCATCGAGCGCGCGAATCCACTGCCCAGGGCATAGACGCCGAGCACGTCCCGTGCCGCCATTCCGGCGATCTTCTCCACCACCACATCAGCGATGGTCGTCCGGCCGCGAGAACCAGGCTCGCCGCCGTGCCTTACGCCGGAGTTCTCAGCCATCGGGATATACCTCCCTCGACGAGATCACCTGGCCGCCCTTTGTTCAGATTATATTCGTTTTAGTTCTTTTTTGTCGGAGATAAGGACCATGAGGCGGGGCGGTCAGACGAGCGGCCCGAGCACCCCTGCCCGGAGCCCTCGCGGACACTCCGGGCGCAGTGCAGCAGGAAGAGAACCGCGGCCATCGAAGAAAGAGGGTGAGAGCCCGGTGAAAACCGAGACGTGGACGCAGACAGTACGGCACCAGCTCGACCTGGGCCGGCTGCTCCCGCTCGGCGGGCCCGACGACGGGACATGGATCACCGAGCAAGCAGCCGTCCGGGCCCTTAGGCGTGCCGCCGTTGAGATTCCCGGTGTCTGGCTGGAGAGCATGCGCATCGGGTCGGCACCGCTCGAGCCCGTGTCCGAGCCGGCCGTCCGTCCGCCGGCCAGCGCGCTACCACCTGGCCCGCTCAGGATCGAAGCCGCCTTCACAGCATCCCTCGGGCAACCACTGCCTCACACCGCCGAACAGTTGAGGAGCGCACTGCTCAACGCGGCCGCTGAACGGCTCGGCCTGGCCACCGTGACAGCCGACCTGCGCGTCACGGATCTCCATGAGGGCCCGGAGACAGTCGTCAGGTCGCGGACCGCAGAGAGGACCATGAGGCCGCCGACGGAAGCCGCAGCCACGCGAAGCTCGCCTCCAGCAACCGGAACAGGATCGATGCGGGGGCCCGTCGGGGAGCTGGCCGACGTCGCGGCGGCCGTTCCGGGCGTCGCCCGCCTCACCACCGTGCTGGGAAGCCGCCCGCTCAAGGTGGAACACCATGACGATCCGCCCGGCCGCCACATCGAGGTCCAGCTCGCGGTCGCCCCCGGACACCATCCACTGGAAGTCGCCCGCGCCGTCCGGACCGCCCTGGCCGACGCGGCCACCACTGACACCCCCGGCCCGGTCACCGTCGCCGTCCTCATCACAGAAACCACAGCGTAGCCAGGCGTCAAACGGCAGCTCGACGCGTTGGGCCTGATCCGGTCCCATTTCTCCGGCCTGCCCTCGGCGCCGGCCACACCGCGACCACCGCCTGGTCCGAACGCACCCGCCCCCCACCTCGGCCTTGCCATTTCTACTGTCGTCGCCTCAGCGCTCTCCGGATGAGCAAGAAGGCCGCAATAACGATCAGAGCAATCCCCATGAGGATCACCATTGCCCCAACGACGATCAGGACCGTCCCAACCAGGATCAAGATCGTCCCGATGATGAGAAGAAGCATCGCGAGGACGGTCATGATTTCCTCCTGTCCCCCCTCCCGACTCTGGCTCCTTCCCACGAGGAGCAGCACCGACTCAGGTGAAGGGACCACACCTTCAGCCTGCTCTTGCGCACTCCCTGTCGGCGTACGGGCTTTTCTCTCCAGGTGCGTACAGACGAACGTCCCCAGCTGTCAGGCCACGTCGGTCTCTCGCTCGATGGCCTTGAGGCGGTTCTTGAGCCGGTAGCTGGGGCCATTGATGGCG
>NZ_POTZ01000412.1 GCF_003236365.1 Streptomyces sp. NTH33 | reverse complement strand
CCGAACCCCCCTCGCAGAATGAGCCGCCCATGAAGTCAACCGGCCGCCGTCGCAAGGCCCCTGCGCGCCGCCGCAGCACCCGCCCCGAGTTCGTGACCCTGGCAGCCCTGCTGGTCGTCGCCTCGGTGGTGGCGGGCTTCCTGGTCCTGAACCGCCCCGACTCCACCGCGCCGATCGCGTCCACCGGTGCCAAGAACGGCTCCAGGACCAGCGCCGGCCCCAAGCCCCCCTCGGCCGAGCCGAGCCAGGAGCCCGAGTGGGACGGCAAGGTCCGCGTCCTCGGGGACGGCTCCACCTCCTACACCGGGCCGCAGAAGGGCGTGCTGAAGCCCCAGCCGCTCAAACCCGGCGAGAAACCGCCCCAGTTCGTCGTCTTCTCCTGGGACGGCGCCCTGGAGGGCGACGACCACCTGTTCTCGCACTTCCGGGAACTGGCCGAGGAGTACGACGCCCACATGACCTTCTTCCTCACGGGCATCTACATCCTTCCCAAGGCCAAGCAGCACCTCTACCACCCGCCGCAGCACAAGCCGGGCGCCGCCGCCATCGACTACGCCACCGACGAGCACATCCGCGACACCCTGCAGCAGCTGCGCCTCGCCTACGAGCAGGGCCACGAGATCGGCACCCACTTCAACGGCCACTTCTGCGGGGCCAAGGGCGGCGGCGACTGGAGCGTGGAGGAGTGGAAGAGCGAGATCGACCAGTTCTACTCCTTCGCCGAGAAGTGGAAGACCAACACCGGCTTCACCGACGTCCCGCCGCTGCCCTTCGACTTCCGCAAGGAGATCACCGGCGGCCGCGCGCCCTGCCTCGAGGGCCAGCCCAACCTGCTGAAGGCCGCCAAGGACTACGGCTGGCGCTACGACGCCAGTTCCCCCGGCGACTTCCAGATCTGGCCGGACAAGAAGGACGGCATCTGGGACTTCCCGCTGCAGATGCTCCCCTACGAGGACGGCAGGTACCAGGGCCTGTCCATGGACTTCAACTTCCTCTACAACCAGTCGAACGGCGAGACCCAGGGCGACCCGGCCAAGCATCCGGAGTGGGAGCAGCAGACCGTCGACTCCTACATGGCCGGCTTCAACCGGGTCTACTACGGCAGCCGGGCACCGCTGTTCATCGGCAACCACTTCGAGGACTGGAACGGCGGCATCTACATGAGGGCCGTCGACCGGGTCATCAAGAACATCTGCACCAAGAAGGACGTCAAGTGCGTGTCGTTCAGGGAGCTCGCCGACTGGCTGGACGTCCAGAAACCGGAGACGCTGCAGAGGCTGCGCTCCCTCGACCCGGCCCAGTCGCCCGACTGGTCCTCGGTGATCAAATGACGTATGTGAAGCGGGTATTGGCCTAGTGCCACCCCCTTCACCGGAGTCACACACGGCATGCGAAGATGCCGTCGCCCGGTAGGTGTACCGGCGTAGAGGGGAACATCATTGAAATCAAGAAAACTGAGCCGTAAGCGGCGCCGCGTCACCATAGTCTCGGCGGCGGCCGCCTCGGTGGTCGCCGGCGTGGCCCTGGTGCCCAACTGGAGCGCGGGCGCCGCCGTCACCGACGACCCGACGGTGGACGCGGCCACCAAGGCGACCTTCCAGAAGCTGGCCGACGCGGTCTTCACCGACCGCACGCAGGCCCTGGTGGACGACAGTCCGGCGGGCAAGCACGGGAGCAGGCACCACCGGCTGGCGTCCGGCTTCTCCGGCAAGGTCCGCCTGTCCGGCGCGCAGTCGCGCGAGGAGAACTCCGCGCTGACCGAGCTGCGCGGCCGCAAGGCGGTCCTCGCCAAGCTGGGCGAGAAGTACAGCGAGGCCAGGACCGGCGTCACGCTGGACGCCACGCAGGTGAAGGGCCGCCAGGCCAAGGTCGCCGTCACCGAGACCACGACCCTGACCTACCGCAAGATCCGCGGCAACGAGCCGAAGACCACCGGCTTCCAGGCCCACCACGAGCTGACGTTCAAGGCCGACGACAAGGGCAACTGGCAGCTGACCGGCATCCGCGGCACCGACGACGGCGTGGCGGTCAACCAGGTCCGCAAGCCGCCCGTCGTCCCGCAGCCCACCGCGCGCCCGTCCACCAAGGCGCCCACCGCGAAGCCGACCACCGCGAAGCCGACCACCAAGGCGCCCAGCCCGGTCCCGACCACCAAGGCGCCCAGCCCGGTCCCGACCACCAAGGCGCCGACCACGGCCCCGGCCCCGTCCACCACGGCGCCCGCCGTCGTCAACGACGGCAACCCGCCGGCGGCGGCCCGCTCGGCCACCACCACGAATCCGCCCGCCGCGCCGAAGAACTTCTCCGCCTCCGGCTACGACTACAAGGCCATGGCGGACTACGCGGCGAAGCACTGGAACAACTACAACAAGGACTACCCGGACTTCGACGGGGCGGGCGCCGGCGGCGACTGCACCAACTTCGTCAGCCAGGCCCTGAAGGCGGGCGGCTGGAAGCACGTCCCGGGCTACGTGTACGACCACACCAAGTGGTTCGGCAACTCCGAGATCCAGTCGCACTCGTTCATCGGCGTCAACGAGTTCTCCTGGTTCGCCCTGTCCTCCCAGCGCGTCACCGGCCTCGCCAACGTCTACCAGATGGACGTCGGTGACGTGCTGCAGATGGACTTCAACCGGGACGGGTCCAAGGACCACACCATGATCGTCAGCTACCGCAGCCCGCAGGGCGTGCCGTACCTGTCGTACCACTCCACCAACACCTACAACCGGTCGGTGGCGAGCATCATCGCGTCGTACCCGAACGCGTACTACTACGCCTACCGCACCTGAGCGGCACGGCGGACACCCCGTGGGAGCGGGGAGCGGGCCCTCAGCGGCCCGCTCCCCGCTCCTCCCGTATCAGGGCGACCACGTCGGCGACCGTCCGCCGGATCGCCTCGGTCTCCGTCAGGAAGTGCCAGTAGTCCGGATGGCGGCCCTCCAGCGTGGCGACCGCGCGCTCCAGCCGGGCCACCGACTCGTCCAGCGGACGGGCGTGCCGCGGATCCGGCGTCGTACGGTCCGCCATGGCCAGCCGCTGCGCGTCCCGGATCGCGAACCGGGTCCGCTCGACCTCCGCCCGCGGATCCTTCTGCACCTCGTTCAGCCGCCGCAGCCGGTCCCCGGCGGCCGAGACCGCCTCGTCGGTGGTGTTCAGCAGCGTCCGCACCGTCGCCAGCAGCGCGGTCGCGTCCGGCCAGCGCTGGGCCTCCCGCGCGGCCTGCGCCTCCCCCAGCCTCAGCTCCGCCTGCCGGACGTTGTGGGCGGCCTGCTCCGGCACCGGCTGCAGATCCTGCCAGCAGGCGGCGGCGAACCGCCGCCGCAGCTCGCTGAGCACCGGCTCCACCTGCCCGGCGCGCGTGCTCAGCGCCTGCGCCCGGGTGCGCAGCGACACCAGCCGGTGGTCGATCTCGGCGGCCCTCTCCGGCAGCCGCACGGCCTCCGCCCGGATCGCCTCCGCCTCCCGCGTCACCCGCTCGGCACGCTCCAGCGTCTGCTGCACACCGTGCTGCCCCGCGCCCTGGTTCAGCCTGGTCAGCTCGGGGGAGAGCGCGGCGAGCCGGGCGGCCAGGTCGTCCGCCCCGAGCCCCGCGCCCCGCGCGCTGTCCAGCGCGCCGGCGGCGGCGCTCAGCGCCTGCCGGGCGCGCTCCACCCCGGGGGCCACGCGGGCCAGTTGGGTCTCGGCCTTGCCGAGCAGCGGACCGAGACCGTCGGCGAAACGATCCAGCTCCCGCTTGACGTTGCACAGCTCGTCCTTGGCGGAGGTCAGGTCGATACGCGCCCGGGTGGCGACGGAGGCCTCCAGGTCGTCCCGGTCCAGGTCCTGCGCGTCGACCGCCTGGATGTAGCGCCGGCTGGCCTCGTCGATGCGCCGCCCGAGCGCCTCGAAGTCGGCGACCGCGCGGCGGGCGGCGGGGGAGTCGTCGACGGCCGTGATCGTCTCGATCGAGATCCGCAGGTCGCGCTGGCCGGTGTCCAGCTCGTAGAAAGCGGCCGCGGCGGCGTCCTTGGCGGCCTGCGCCTCGGCCCGCTGGGTCTCGGCCCGCCCGCCGAACCAGCGCCGGGTGCCGCCGCCTGCGAAGGCGGCGGGCAGCGCGAGCGCGGCGAGCAGGGGCAGGCCCACCAGAACGAGGACGTCCCGGACGGCCGTGACCGGGGAGGAGTCCGGGGGAGAGGCCGGGCAGGCGCTCCGGGGCCGGGGCCGTGCATACGGCGAGTGCGGTCGTGCAGGTGTCGCCGGTGTGGCCGCCACATCCCTCTCCCGTGCTGTGATCCGCCGTCCGTGGGGCCATTGTCCCACCCGCGGACGAGGAACACACGGGCCGGTCAGTCCGCCGTACGAACCGTGATCCTTCCGTCACCGGTGGCCGCGGACACCACGTGGGGGCTGGAGTCGTCGCGCGGCACGGAGACGTCCACGGAACCGTCGCCGCTCCTCGTCGTCACCCGGTACGCGGCGTGCGGCAGCGTGATGCCGACGGAGCCGTCCCCGGAACTCGTCTCCACCCGGTCCGGTACGGCGCCCAGTTCGAGGTGGACCGACCCGTCACCCGTACTGACCCGCACCTGACGGGAGGAGACCTCCGCCCGTACGGAGCCGTCGCCCGAGCGCAGTTCCAGGGGCCCGGTGGTGTCGGTGACGTGCACGGACCCGTCGCCCGTACGAATGCTCAGCGCGTCCCTGAACCCACGCGCCCGCACACTGCCGTCCCCGTCCTCGACCTTCACGGCGATCCCGCGCGGCACCTCGATGCGGTACTTGGCGGAGCAGTCGGCGATGAACCCGGAGCACTTCATCCGCAGCACCAGCCGGTCGTCGTCCTCCATGCCCCAGGTCACCCGGGGACCCTTGCCCACCAGCACCGACCCCTTGAACCACCGCGTGACCCGCACGCTCCCCGCCTCGTGTGCATCGGCGGCGACGATCTCCAGCGCCGAGTCGTCGGAGTCGACGGTCAGCGTGCGCCCGTGCAGGGCGAAGGAACGGTGCTCGGGATCCTTGTCGTCCTCCGCGGAGTTCCCACATGCGGTGACCGTGGCGAGCAGAACCACGACGGCACCACCGAGGGCGGCGACGCGAGCGGGAACGGTACGGGACATGACGGTCTCCCCCTGGGGTACGGACGGCGAGCCCCTGCGGCTCTGCCCCGACCGTACGGAGAAGCACCGGCACACTGAATCCGGCCCGCTACCGGGCCGGGGGTGGGGAAAACCCCCGCAGTACCGGTCCCCTGACAAGGCGAAGGCCCAGACCGCCGGGTGTCACCCGGTCGACCTGGGCCCTGTTCGTATCCTGCACGTGGTGGGCGCGGACGGTTTCGAACCGCCGACATCCTGCTTGTAAGGCAGGCGCTCTACCGCTGAGCTACGCACCCGCGACAAGTCGACAGCCTACCTTGTCAGGGGCGCTGTCCCGCAAACCCGTCGCGCGTATCAGGCGTCCTCGTCGAGCCGGGCCCCGTGGGCGTGTTTCAGGCGGCTGCGGGCGGCGACGCCGTCCGGGCCGGTGAGTTCGGACCAGTAGCGGTGCGTGGTGACGAACACCGCGAGCTCGTGCTCGCGTCGCCGGAGCTTTTCGACCCCGGCCTGCTCGTCGGCCGTCCACCCCGGCGAGGCCGGGCGCTCCACCTTGCGCCAGCCGGCGTCGTCGCTGAACCCGTCCAGCGGCTCGACCGACCAGGGCAGCCGCTTGAGCAGGGCCGCCAGTTCGGCCCGGACCTGATGCAGCTCCTCCTGACCGGCGAGGAGGTCGCTCGGGAAGTCATAGGGTGTAGCCACGCGGCAATGCTACGCCTGTTCGAATTAGGGTCGCGACTTGCTTCGATGGGTTCATGTGTTCGAAGTGTGTTCGCCGTGCGTCGCCGCCCGCTGTCGGTCCCCTGCTCTACGGTGGCCGCCATGGGAGACACGGATGCGAACCGGGTGCGGCTGGAGCCGTGGGGCGAGGACGACCTCTGGCTGCTGCGGCTGCACAACAGCCCCGAGATGACCGCACACTTGAGCGGCCCGGAGAGCGAGGACCAACTCGCCGCACGGCACCGGCGGTACCTCGCCCTGGAGTCGGGGCGGATGTACCGGGTGGTGCTCGCGGACGGCGGCGAGACCGTGGGGGCGATCGGGTTCTGGGAG
>NZ_POTZ01000411.1 GCF_003236365.1 Streptomyces sp. NTH33 | reverse complement strand
CACCAGGCCCGAAAACCCTGATCACCCCCACCGCGCCATGCCCGAGATCCTCATTCAGCCGGGCCACCAGCGTCGGAGCCAGCAGACGCAGATTCGTCGCCCACGCGGTCGAATCACAGCGCACCGTCAGCACCCGCTCGACCTCGTCGTACTTCTCCGGCACACAGTGCTTGGCCACATCCGGACCCACGATCTGCGGCCAGCGCCCCATCACACCGCCCACCGCGGCCGGCGCCTCCCAGCCCCGCTCCGTGATCAACCGGTTGATCGCCGCACCCAGCGCCATCGGATCACGGCCGTCGGCGCGCGCGCCGGAGCGCAGACCACCACGCCGCGCCTGCTTCCTCTGCTGCGCCGCATCCCCACGCGCGCGTGCCGCCTCCCTCGCCGCACGCAGCGCCACACGCGCGAGGTCCACACCGGACGGCTCGGCCGCCTTCCCCGGACCGCCGCCGGGAACAGGATCCTGCCCGGCGCTCATACGCGCTCCACCGCCCCGTCCGACACCACGAACCGCGTCCCCGCCAGCACGTGCGGCACGTCGTCGTCCACCGCGGCCGTCACCAGAACCTGCTCACCGGGCGCGACCAGCTCGGCCAGCCGCTCACGGCGCCGCGTGTCCAACTCGGCGAAGACGTCGTCGAGGATCAGCACCGGCTCATTGCCCTCCGCCCGCAACAGGTCGTACGACGCCAGACGCAACGCCAGCGCATACGACCAGGACTCCCCGTGGGAGGCGTACCCCTTGGCCGGCAGCCGGCCGAGCTTGAGCACCACATCGTCCCGATGCGGCCCCACGAGCGTCACACCCCGCTCGATCTCCTGCTTGCGGACCTCGGCGAGCGCGGCCATCAGCTGCCCGAAGAGCTCCTCACGCGCACGTGCCCCACCGGGCGCGGACGGCCTGTACTCCAGCGCCAGCGGACCACCCTCCGGAGCCAGCTGCTCATACGCCTTGTCGGCCAGCGGCTGCAACGCGGCCACCAGGTCCAGGCGCTGGGCCAGCAGCTCCGCACCCGCGCGCGCGAGATGCTGGTCCCACACGTCCAGCGTGGACAGATCCATCGAGCGGCCACCGTGCCGACGCGCCAGCGCCGCCGACTTCAGCAACGTGTTGCGCTGCTTGAGCACCCGCTCGTAGTCCGAACGCACCCCCGCCATCCGCGGGGAACGCGCGGTGACCAGCTCGTCCAGGAAACGCCGCCGCTCCCCCGGATCACCCTTGACCAGAGCCAGGTCCTCCGGCGCGAACAGCACGGTCCGTACGATCCCCAGCACATCCCGCGGCCTGACCTGCGAGGACCGGTTGACACGGGCCCGGTTGGCCCGGCCGGGATTCAGCTCCAGCTCGACCAGCTGCTGCCGCTCACCCTGCCTGACCTGCGCCCGGATCACCGCCCGCTCGGCACCCATACGCACCAACGGCGCGTCGGAGGCGACGCGGTGACTGCCGAGCGTGGCGAGGTAACCGATCGCCTCCACGAGGTTCGTCTTGCCCTGGCCGTTCGGACCGACGAACGCCGTGACACCCGGGTCGAGCGGCACCTCGGCCCGGGCGTACGAACGGAAGTCGGCCAGCGACAGATGCGTGACGTGCATGGTCGTACGCCGACCTCCCCCGGCGTCATGGACCACTCGGTGGCCCCGTGGACTGCTTCTTCCCTACTGCTTCTTCTCTACGGCATGGCCGCCGAACTGGTTGCGCAGCGCGGCGATCATCTTCATCTGCGGCGAGTCCTCCTGACGTGAGGAGAACCGCGCGAACAGCGAAGCCGTGATCGCCGGCAGCGGCACGGCGTTGTCGATGGCGGCCTCCACGGTCCACCGGCCCTCACCGGAGTCCTGCGCGTACCCCTTCAGCTGCTGCAGATGCTCGTCCCCGTCGAGGGCATTCACAGCGAGGTCGAGCAGCCAGGAGCGGATGACGGTGCCCTCCTGCCAGGAGCGGAAGACCTCGCGGACGTTGTCCACGGAGTCGACCTTCTCCAGCAGCTCCCAGCCCTCGGCGTAGGCCTGCATCATCGCGTACTCGATGCCGTTGTGGACCATCTTCGCGAAGTGACCCGCGCCCACCCTGCCGGCGTGCACCGAACCGAAGTCGCCCTCCGGCTTGAGCGCGTCGAAGACCGGCTGCACCTTGGCGACGTGCTCCGCGTCACCGCCGTACATCAGCGCATAGCCGTTCTCCAGACCCCACACACCGCCCGAGACGCCGCAGTCGACGAAGCCGATGCCCTTGGCGGCCAGCTCCTTCGCGTGCCTCTCGTCGTCCGTCCAGCGGGAGTTCCCGCCGTCCACGACCACGTCGCCGGGCTCCAGCAGCTCGGCGAGCGCGTCGATCGTGGCCTGGGTGGGCTCACCGGCCGGGACCATCACCCAGACCACGCGCGGGCCCTGAAGCTTGCCCACAAGCTCCTGAAGACTGTGGACATCCGCGAGGTCGGGGTTGCGGTCGTATCCGACGACGGTGTGGCCCGCGCGGCGTATCCGCTCACGCATGTTGCCGCCCATCCTGCCGAGGCCGACGAGACCGAGCTCCATCAGTTGCGTTCCTTAGGTTGCACGACGTGGCATTCCGGCACTTCCGTACCTGCGTCCGAGCCTAAACCCGGACGCTCGCGCACGTCCGTGGGCATACGCGCTCATACGTATCCCCACACCTGAGGCCCGCCACCTGCGGAAACCCGCTCGGCCCGCCGAACCGGCCCGGCCGATCAGCCGCTGAGCCGCACCGGCATGATCAGGTACTTGTAGGCCTCGTCCGCCTCGGCGTCCACCGCCGGCCTGCCGCTGAGCAGCGCGGGCTTGGTGGACGTCGTGAAGGACAGCTGCG
This sequence comes from Streptomyces sp. NTH33, assembly GCF_003236365.1. Classification (GTDB taxonomy): domain Bacteria; phylum Actinomycetota; class Actinomycetes; order Streptomycetales; family Streptomycetaceae; genus Streptomyces. The sequence continues at coordinate 3,332 of NZ_POTZ01000411.1, read as the reverse complement.
CCACCGGGGAGTCGATGGCGCTCAGGCCGTCCAGCAGGAACGTCGGGTTGAAGGCGATGGAGATGTCGTCGCCGTCCAGCTGCGCGTCCACCCTTTCCACAGCCTGTGCGTCGTCGCTGGAGCCGGCCTCCAGGATCAGCACGCCCTGCTCGAAGCTCAGCCGCACCGGGGTGTTGCGCTCGGCAACCAGGGCCACACGCTTGACGGCCTCCACGAAGGGGGCGGTCTCGATGACGGCGACCGAGTTGAACTCCGTCGGGAACAGCGTGCGGTACTTCGGGAGGTCGCCCTCCAGCAGACGCGTGGTCGTACGCCGCCCGGCACCCTCGAAACCGATCAGACCCTCACCCGCACCGGAGCCGGACAGCGCCAGGGTCACGCTGTCGCCGCTGGTCAGCGCCTTGGCGGTGTCCAGCAGGGTCTTGGCGGGCACCAGGGCGACCGCGGAGGCGTCCGGGTTCTCCGGCTTCCACAGGAACTCGCGGACCGCGAAGCGGTAGCGGTCGGTGGAGGCCAGTGTGACCGTGTCGCCCTCGATCTCGATGCGGACACCGGTCAGGACGGGCAGCGTGTCGTCGCGGCCCGCCGCGATGGCGACCTGCTGCACGGCGGAGGCGAAGACCTCGCCGGGGACCGTGCCCGTCGCGCTCGGCATCTGCGGGAGCGCCGGGTACTCCTCCACAGGCAGTGTGTGGAGTGTGAAGCGGGACGAGCCGCAGACCACCGTGGCCCGTACCCCGTCCGTGGAGATCTCCACCGGCCGGTTGGGCAGGGCGCGGGAGATGTCGGCGAGCAGGCGGCCGGAGACCAGGACCGTGCCCTCCTCCTCGACCTCGGCCTCCACCGACACACGCGCGGAGACCTCGTAGTCGAAGCTGGACAGGCTCAGCTGGCCGTCCTCCGCCTTCAGCAGCAGGCCGGCGAGAACAGGCGCCGGCGGACGGGCCGGGAGGCTGCGTGCCGCCCAGGCCACTGCCTCCGCGAGTACGTCGCGTTCCACCCGGATCTTCACGGTAAGCCGCCTCCTGCTGTTGCTGCTGAGTCGCTGCTGAGTCCTCCGACTCGGTGTCACCGCCCACTGCGACGGGAAGGACACCGGGGACCAGTCTGACGCACGGCACTGACAGTAGGTGCCTGTCGGGGTCAAGTCGCTCCGAGAGGCGGTCGGGCCCGGAGGGCGAGTTGTGCACAGGTCCCGCTTCGAAACGAATTCCGCGCTCTCTCTAGTCGGGAGTAGTAGTAGGGGGTGTGGATACCGTGGATAACCGCGTTTGCCCAGCTCAGCGCGGATATTTTGTCCACGGGCCCTGTGGACGGCAGCGGTGGACAACTCGGGGGTTCTGTGGAGAACGGGAAGTTCTGCACACCCCGCCCACAGGTCGGGGTCAGTTCTCCCCAGCTGCGTCCCCAGTTTTCGTCGTGTTTCCCACACCCTGGTCCGGCACCTCGGTGTGACGGCTTTCACTCGACGCGGTGAGCGGCCGTCTCGGGTTGCCGAACAGTGGACAGGACTGTGGAGAAGCCACCGATGACTGGGGACAATGCGGCTCAGCCTGTGGGTTGCCGGTGGACAACGCGGCGCGGGGACTGTGGATCTCCGCTTCGTCCACAGTCTGTGGAGATCGTTTGTCCACGGATCCACAGGCCGGTGAGCTGGGCCGACGGCTTGCCGACAGCGCGACCTGTGGATGCCGTCTGGACAACTCGGCGGTCCCCAGGGTGTGGACGGGAAAAAGTTCCGGAATCTGTGGAGGAGGGCCGTAACCCGGGGCGGATTCGAACAGTGGGGTGGTCCCGGGCCTGCCTGGACGGTGCGAGGGAGCTTCGGCGTGGTCTCCGCCGGCTTCGTCCGCTCCGTTGCTCTGATCGCGCTCTGATCGGGCTCTGGCCCGGCGCAGCACGACGGAAGGGCACGCCGGGAGGCCCGGGTGCGACGGCAGGCCCAGGCACGCCGGGAGGCCCGGGTATGGAACGGCAGGCCCGGGTATGACGAGGGGGCGCCCCGGGATTACCGGGGCGCCCCCTCGTGCCGTACTGCCGCTTCTCAGCCGTTCTTGATGCGGTTGGTCAGCTCCGTGACCTGGTTGTAGATGGAGCGCCGCTCGGCCATCAGCGCGCGGATCTTGCGGTCGGCGTGCATGACGGTGGTGTGGTCACGGCCGCCGAACTGCGCGCCGATCTTCGGCAGCGACAGGTCGGTCAGCTCGCGGCACAGGTACATGGCGATCTGCCGGGCGGTCACCAGGGCGCGGCCGCGCGAGGTGCCGCACAGGTCCTCGACCGTGAGACCGAAGTAGTCGGCCGTGGCCGCCATGATGGCCGTCGCCGTGATCTCCGGGGCGGTGTCCTCGCCGCCGGGGATGAGGTCCTTGAGGACGATCTCGGTCAGGCCCAGGTCCACCGGCTGCCGGTTGAGCGAGGCGAACGCGGTCACGCGGATCAGCGCGCCCTCCAGTTCGCGGATGTTGCGCGAGATCCGGGAGGCGATGAACTCCAGCACCTCCGGCGGGGCGTTCAGCTGTTCCTGTACCGCCTTCTTGCGCAGGATGGCGATGCGCGTCTCCAGCTCGGGTGGCTGGACGTCGGTGATCAGGCCCCACTCGAACCGGTTGCGCAGCCGGTCCTCCAGGGTGACCAGCTGCTTGGGCGGCCGGTCGCTGGAGAGCACGATCTGCTTGTTGGCGTTGTGGAGGGTGTTGAAGGTGTGGAAGAACTCCTCCTGCGTCGACTCCTTGTCCGCGAGGAACTGGATGTCGTCGACGAGCAGGATGTCCATCTCGCGGTAGCGCTTGCGGAAGCTGTCGCCCTTGCCGTCGCGGATGGAGTTGATGAACTCGTTGGTGAATTCCTCGGAGCTGACGTACCGCACGCGCGTGCCCGGGTACAGGCTGCGCGCGTAGTGTCCGATCGCGTGCAGCAGGTGCGTCTTGCCGAGCCCGGACTCCCCGTAGATGAACAGCGGGTTGTAGGCCTTGGCCGGCGCTTCGGCGACGGCGACCGCGGCGGCGTGTGCGAAGCGGTTGGAGGCGCCGATGACGAACGTGTCGAAGAGGTACTTCGGGTTCAGGCGCGCGGTCGGTTCGCCGGGTCCGGTCGCCGGTGCGGGCTGTGCGGCGAGTGGGCCGGGGGCGCCGGTGGTGGGCAGGTTCGGGCCCATGGGACCGCCGCGGTGCACCTGGCCGTGGCCGGCCGGCGGCTCGGGCAGTTCGCGGCGGCCGGCGTCGCGCTGGTCGTAGTCGCGCTGGTCGTAGTCGGGGCGGGACGGGTCGTACGGCGGGCGGTCCATCGGCTGCGGGCGGTAGTCCTGGGCCGGTACCGACGGAGGGTAGGGG
>NZ_POTZ01000410.1 GCF_003236365.1 Streptomyces sp. NTH33 | reverse complement strand
CCACTGGGCCGCCGGAGCGGGCGCGGCGGGCTGGTACGACGGCGGCAGCGGCGGCACCGGCCCCTGCGGAACCGGCGGGGGAGCCCAGGAGGCAGGCGTGCCCTGCGGCGTGGCGTCCTGGGGTGCGGCGGCGTCCTGGGGCTCGGCCGCGACAGGCTGGGCGGCCGCGGCAGCGGACTCCCCGGCCTCGCCGCCCGCGGCCTCGCCGCCCGCGGCCTCGGCGTCGGCGTCGGCCGAGGCGGCGTCCGCGTCGCCGGTCTCCGGCGCCTCGGCATCCGTGGCTTGCGACGCGTCCGTGTCCGCGGCCGGGGAGCTCCCGGCCTCGCTCGGCTCGCCCTCGGCGGACTCGGAGTCACCGGACGCCTCGACGCCGGTCTCCGCCGCCTCGGGCCCGTCGGCGGAGTCGGCGGACTCGGCCTCACCCTCCGGACCACGCTCGTCCGGCCCCGTGCCCTCCGCGGCCCGGCCCTCTCCCTCCGTCGGCGCGACGGACTCGTCCTCCCGAACCCCGGTCCCGGGCGCTTCGCTCCGCGCGTCGGTCCGCTCAGCGATCTCCCGCTTCAGGGCACCGGCGGAGATCCGCAGGGTGGCACCGCTTTCGAGGTCACCGGCCCCGGACTCCGCCCCCTGCCCCTGCGGCTCGAACCCACTGTCCGCCGGAAGCTGCGGCACGGCCACCGGGTTCCCCTCCGGCGGCGCGGGCTGCGCGGGCGGCGGGGGCGGCGTGTAGGAACCGCCCGGCTGGAACGCCGGAGGCGGCGTGTGCGGCGGCGCCGACGGAACGAAGGGTGTCCCCGGCGCGGGAGCCGGCGCAACCGGTGAACCGGAGGGCTCCTCCGCCTCCCCGGCCCCGGACCCCGAACCGCTCGACGCGTTCTGCGTGTACCAGGCGGGCGGCGCGTAGTCGATGGTGAACTCGCCGGTCGTCTCGATGGCCGACTCCGCGTCGGGCTGGTCATCGTCGGGTGTGGCCCAGCCCCCGCGGATCCCGTCCCGATCGCTGTTCACAGTTCCTCCTGGTGTGGTCGAGCACCCTCATGCTGCCGGGGCGACCATGTCGTGTCGTTCCGAGTCGTCCGTGGTCGTTCGAGGCAGTCCGATCCACCGGCTCTCCCCGGGGCCGTCGACGCCCGGTCCACGGGTACCGCCGTCGTGCCCGCTCCCAGCCTAATCACCACAGGCCACAACCCGGCAGGCCCGTCCATCCCCAACACGCGCCCACCAGGCCCCAACGAACCGGACGAGAAGGGAGACTTCAGTCCATCCGCCGCGGATTGCCCAGCAACCCGGTCTCGGCGTCGGTGGGTTGGGTCATCACGTACTGCCGGTCCCGGTCGGCGCACCACAGCGTGACACCGTCGGCGAGCGCCGGCAGGGACTCCACGTCCGCCCGTGGCAACGCCATGGTGCGACTCAGGTCGGCCGCCTCGTCCGGCGAGATCCGCTGGACGCCGACGAGCCGTGCCTGCCGTATCAGCCGAGGGGCCACCGGACTCAGGTACGGCAGCAGGGTCAGCACCGACTGCCAGGGACCCGACACGACCCGGCCGCGCGGCGGCCGCATGCCGCAGTCCCGTACGACCAGCACGGGCGTGCCGGCCGACGCGCCCTGCGGGGGCACCCGGCCCACCTCGTACACGGCCAGGCCGTTCTGACCGCCGCCCATGGCGTGCACCATCTGCACCCAGGACTGGGGCCGGCCCGTCTCCACGGCGACGCGCGCCCCGGTGGCCGCCGCGCGCAGGGCCAGGACCTGCGCCGTCCACAGGCCGCCGATGAGCACGACGTCGTACGGCGTCGGCCGGTTGAGCCCCAGAACGGCGGGCTGCCCCTCGGCGTCCACGCCGATGACGACACCGTCGTCCCCGATGGGCAGCGCGAGCGCGTCCACCTGCTCAGCGGAGAGCGTGTGGCGTCCGTGCCGCGGACCGATCAGCCCGAGGCCGCTGCGCAGCCGCCCCCGCACCCGCTCGGCGACGGAAGGCGGAGCCGCACCCGAAGGGTCGGCCGTCCGCGTGGTCATGGCGGTCACCGGGCACCTCCGAGGGGCAGTGTGGCGAGCATGCCGGGCACCTGCTCCCGGTCCAGGCGGGCGAGTCCCGCGCCCCCCTGCCGCGCGACGTCCTCCACCGCGCGCCGCGCGGCCACCAGTTCCTCGTCACTGCGCCCGGTGACCCGTACGTGGGCGCACAGCGCCGTCTCCTGCCGTTCCGCGTGCGAGAGCGTGAGACTGAACGTCGTGGCGAGCGCCGGCACGCTGGTGAGCAGCGCCACGAACTGCGGCAGGGACGGGCCGCGGCCGCCCAGCTGGGGCCAGCGCCGGACCCAGTAGGTGGTGTGGCGGCGGTTGTCGCAACGCCAGCTGCGGCCGGACTCCTCCGTCCGCCGCTCCCGTGTCCCGCTCCGCCCGGCCTCCGCCGTCACCAGCGGGTTGGCGCACGCGGACGTGGCGATGGCGGCGGTCAGCTCCTCCTCGTTGAGCAGGGTCGTACGGAACCCGGCCCCCGTCAGCCGGCTGGCAAGCTGATCGGCGACCCGGGCAAGGCACTTCTGCGCTCCCACGAGCCCCCCGCCCCGCGCTTCCACCGCCTCCCGGCACAGCTCCGGGTCGAGCTTCAGCGCGATCCACGTGATGCGCACCGCGGGCGCACCGGTCTGCTCCTGCAGCGGTGCGTAGTTGGTCACGGCCACCGAGTGCTGCGGCAGGTGCAGCGCCGGCGCGGGCTGCGTGTGCAGCACGATCTGCGCCGACTCCAGCCGTATCCCGTCCACTTCGAGCGCGTCCCGCACCAGCCCGACCGGCAGCGGCTGCCGCCCCCGCTCGGCCCGCAACGCCGTGACGTCGGCCTCCACCTGCACGACGGCACTGAGGAAGGTCCCGTCCCCGGCCATCCCGACGGGGCGCCGGTCCCGGCCGCCGTAGGAGTAGGTGCGCAGGGCCGGCTCGCACTCGACGGCGGGTGCCAGCCCCGGCTCGACGCCGGGCGGTACCGGGGTGCTCGCCGCCCGCCGCCTGCGGGCCCGCAGTGCGAGCAGGGTGCCCAGCCACTCCGGCAGGGTACGTCCGCGGCGGCGCACGAAGGCCAGTGCCAGGAGGGCGGCGGCGGCGACGCCCGCCGGTACGAGCGCGAACGGCCCCGTCAGCCACCCGCAGAACAGCAGCGCGACGGCCAGCTCCAGCAGTACGAGTCGCTGCAGCGCCAACGAACTCCCGCGTCCCGCACGGGACCTCGGATGCAGGGTGAGGGAACCAGGGGCCGGTGCGGCGGGCGGGCCGGCGGAGCGGGGATCGCGGGCAGTCGACTGCCGCGCGTCGCCGGATCGTGTCCGCGGTTGCGATCGCGATCGGGTCCGTGCTGTGGACGTCACCACTCCAAACCCCCCGAACTCTCCTGAAAGCACTGGCGCGCAGCCGCCTCACGGCCTCAGCACCCTACCCGTGCCGCGACCGGTGCCGCGCAACAGGCATAGTAGGGGCCGGTGCTGACAGTTGAGGCATCAGAGGCAGTCGAGGAACCGGGACCGGTGCGCGCACCGACCCCCCCACGAATCCTTCACGACTCCGCACGGGGAGAGAGCGGAAACAGATGGCATCACGGCGGGACGAACTCAACGCCTACACCTTCGCGAAGCGCCGCATGATCGCGTCCTTTCTCCGGCCCTCGCCGTCGGGTACGGAGGAGGGCGCCCCCAAACCGCTGGGCGCGGTGGTGCCCGGCGTCGTCGTCGGCGTGGTGGTCCTCGCGGTGTTCGGGGGCATCGGCCTGTTCAGCCCGACGGCGCCCAAGGGCTGGGACAAACCCGAGGAACACGTCATCGTCGCCAGCCAGTCGACCACGCGCTACGTGGTGCTGAAGACGGGCAAACGGACCCAGCTGCACCCGGTCCTGAACATGGCCTCCGCGAAACTCCTGCTGGATCCGGGCAAGGACAGCGTCATCACCGTCGACGAGAAGGTCCTCGACAGCGGCAAGCCCCCGCACGGCGCCACGATCGGCATCCCCTACGCGCCCGACCGGCTGCCCGCACCCGGCGAGGCCGAGTCACCCAAGCGCTGGGTGGTCTGCGAACGCCCCGGTGACGGCGGCCGGGCCATCCAGAAGGCGGCGTTCGTCCTCGCCGGGAAGGAGTGGTCCAGGACGGAGGGGAAGGAGAAGCTCTCGGGCGGCGACCTGATGTACGTCGTCGGCCCCGACGGGAAGACCCAGTACGTCGTCGACGCGGGCGGCACCGCGTACCCACTGGCCGGCCCGGCCGACAAGGAACTGCTCAAGGCCCTCGACACCCAGGGCCGCGCCCCGCAGCGCGTCTCCCAGCAGTGGCTCGCGACCCTCCACAAGGGCGACCCGATCGCGATTCCGGAGATCGACGGCACGCCGGGTGCGGCAGCGGGAGCGTTCAGCGGACTGCAGCAGTACGACCAGTACGACAAGGTCGGCATGGTCATCAAGGCGTACGACGGTCGGCGGATGCAGTACTACGTGGTGCTGCCCGGCCGCGTGGCCCGCATCTCCGAGTTCACCGCCACGCTGCTGCTCAACAGCCGTGACCTGGTCGCCGTCGGCCAGGCGGGCGAGGCCCAGCAGGTCAGCCCCGGCGCGGTCACCGACAGCACGACGTTCGCCGGGGACAAGAAGTGGCCGGCGTACAAACCGCGAACAGTGAACGACGGGGGCCGCACGACGTCCGGCCGCAACACCGTCTGCGCGGTCCTGCACTCCGTCGACGACCAGGGCCGGACGACTCTGTCCACGTGGGCGAGCACCGACTTCCCCGCGCAGCTGCCCACCGGCTCCTCCAGCGCGTACGTCACTCCCGGCTCGGGGCTGCTCTTCCGGCAGTTCCAGGGCACGGAGACGCAGGCGGGCGGCGTCTTCCTGGTGACCGACACGGGCCTGCGCTACGCCCTGCAGTCCAACAGCGACAGCGCCACCGACGACCAGGGCATCGGCACCTCCGCCCAGCAGCGCAAGGCGGCGCTCAACGAGGCGAGGATCGCCCAGACCCGGCTCGGCTACGAACGGGTCAAGCCGGTCCCCGTCCCCGCGGAGTGGTCGGCGTTCCTGCCGACCGGCCCGCGCCTGTCGGAGGCCGCGGCACGGCAGCCGCAGGGCTCGTAGCCGCGGAGGAGGCGTCATGCTGAAGGCAAGCACCTCCGGCCGCCGCGTCCGTACCGGGACCGCGACCCGAACGGCGGCCCTGGCCGCGGCGGTCGCGCTCACGGCCGCGACCCACGTACTCGTCCTGCCCCCCACCGTCGCCCGGGCGGACGACGGCCAGTGCACGTTCCCGTCGAAGCCGTACCAGGGCCGTCCCTGGGCGCTGCAGCGGGTCAACCTGGACGAGTTGTGGGCGCAGTCCACGGGCAAGGGTGTCCGGGTCGCCGTGATCGACACCGGAGTCGACATCAGGAACCCGCAGCTGAAGTCCGCCGTCGACGCGTCCAGCGGCAGGAACTACCTGCCCGCCAAGAACGCCAAGGGCGAGAAGATCGAGCGCGGCGACAGCCGGGGAACCACCGACACCGTCGGCCACGGCACACGCGTGGCCGGCATCATCGCGGCCCGCCCCGCCAAGGGCACGGGCTTCGTGGGCCTGGCGCCGGACGCCATGATCATCCCGATGAAGCAGAACAACGCCGAGGGCGACGGAACGGCCGCCACGCTCGCCCGGGCGATCCGCGACGCGGTGGGCGCGGGTGCCGACGTCATCAACATCTCCCAGGACACGGCCAACGCCGTCGAGCCCGATCCGCGCCTGAAGCAGGCCGTCGACCACGCCCTCGGCCAGGAGGTCGTGGTGGTGGCCTCGGCCGGCAACGACGGCCTGGGCGGCAACGTCAAGGTCACCTATCCGGCGTCGTACGAGGGTGTCCTCGCGGTGGCGTCCTCCGACCGCAACAACGAACGCGCCTCCTTCTCCCAGTCGGGGGAGTTCGTCGGGGTCGCGGCCCCCGGCGTCGACATGATCTCCACGGTCCCCGGCGGCGGCCACTGCTCCGACAACGGCACCAGCTTCTCCGCCCCGTACGTCGCCGGGGTGGCGGCCCTGCTGAAGGCCAAGTACCCCCAGTGGACGGCCCGGCAGGTCGTCGCCCAGATCGAACAGACCGCGGAACGCTCGGTCGCCGGTCACGACCGCCTGGTCGGCTGGGGCGTGGTCGACCCGGTCAGGGCCCTGACGGACGTGGACCCCGCCCACCCCGTGGAGA
>NZ_POTZ01000040.1 GCF_003236365.1 Streptomyces sp. NTH33 | reverse complement strand
ACTCCACGCCACCGCGAGCCCTCCAGCTCCCCTCCCGTCTCCGCCTCCGCCCGCGGCACCAGCCGCACCACGACGACACGCTCCCCCGGGGGAACGGCCGGGAAGAGGACCTGACCGCCGGTGCCCGGCTACAGCCCGCAGGAGCCGCGGTCGAGCTGGAAGTACCGGGCACTGGCCCAGCGGCACAGCCGGATACCGACGACGATCCCGGCGATGGTGACCAGGGCGGGCAGGTATCCGCTGGCGACCTGAATGATCGGGATCGCCGGACAGCCGCCCGAGATCGCCCAGCCCGTACCGAACAGCACCGCGCCGGGGATCACGCCGGCGTGGATGCGTCCCGGGGTGCGGCGGACCCGCAGCAGCGCGAACGCGCACACGATGATGGCGACCGCGCCGGCGAAGGAGAGGAACATGCGCAGGTCCTGGAAGGTGAACATGCGGTTCAGCTCGGCGTAGTCGCCGAAGCCGATGCTGGTGACGGTGTAGCCGAGGGCCAGCCCGGTGATGATGTTGGCCAGCAGAACCGCGCCCCGGGTACGCATCAGATCACCTTCCACAGGAGGAACGACACCCCGACGGCGGTGCCGAAGAACACGGCGGTCGCGACGATGCTGACCGGGCGCAGACGGCCGCAGCCGTTGAGTCCGTGGCCGGAGCTGCACCCGCCGGCCAGTCGAGTGCCGAAACCGACCAGCACGCCGCCCAGGAACAGCAGGGCGACCATGGTGACCGGATCGGCGGTGACCAGGTCCCGGAAGCCCGGCCCCATGTCGTAGCGGAGCTGGAACCGCCCGGAGGCGAACGCGGCGATCAACCCGCCGAGGAAGACCGACACCAGCAGGGCGGCCTGGGTGACCAACGGGGCCGGTCCCGCGCTCGTGACGGAGGCGGTCTCGTCGGCCGTCCGTCCGCCGTCCGGGGGCGGCGGCTGCGACTCCCCGTACGGCACCTGCGGCGCGGCGGGCGCGCCGGCACCGGTTCCGAAGTGCTCCGCGGTGGCCGCGGCAAGCGCCTCGACGAGAGCCTGGTCGTCGGTGAACTCCTCCTCCATCCGCTCGAGGCGGCGTTCACGGCGCCAGTGCAGCACGCGATCCCACGCCGCCGACACCCCGAAGGACCGATCGGTGATGAGGGCGTAGTTGATGGTGACCAGGGCGAGCCCGATGGCGCCCGCCCACCAGGGCCAGTACGTACTCATGCGGGGTTTCTCATCCAATCGGCGAGTCGAGCCCACCAGCCGCGCTTCGGACTGTTCGCTCGGCGTCTGTGTCCAAGGGGGCGGTCCGGCGGCTGGGTGGTCCGTAGGGGCGGTGACGAGGGGCCCGGCCGGACCGGTGCCGACGGGGGTGGCACTTCGAACGCGGCCGTGGTCCTCGGCGCCGCGGTCCCGCATCCTGACGGCTCGGGCTGGGGCGCGGGCTGGGGCTGTGGGACCTGCCGGGCCGCCTGCCCCGGGCCGGCGGGACCAGGACGGCCCGCTCCGCCCGCGCGTTCGAGGTGTCGCGCGGTGGCCCCGTTGGGCAGCAGGCTGATGGGTACGCGCTCGCCGGTCAGTGACAACTCGTAGCGCGCACAGTCGAGCCACTGGTCCTCGCTGTCGCAGTAGTAACTGCGCCACCCTTGCAAGCTCGCCCTGAGCAGGGGGAAAAGGGGGCATGTCGCGGCATGCGAGCAACCCATGCTGCTCCCTTCTGGCCGGCGCGTTCCGCCCGGTCGGGCGGGCGGTTGCCGTTCTCGGTTCTTGTCCTTACCGCGCCCGGTCGACGACCTCGAAGCGTCGGAAAATGCAGGCACAGCGCGTGCTGTGACCGACCGTCACCGCGCTCGGCCGAGATGCAATCACTGTTCCGGTGTTCCGGGCAAGTTTTGGGAACTTTCCTGTGCCGCTCAGTGAGATATGCCATGCGATGGACGTGCCCGCCCATCTCCGATTTCCCGGTATTCGCCTGCTCAAAGCGAGGTCCGTTCGATTGTGCCGATCCGATTCGTTGTTTGTGGAGGTGATGCGGATATCGGTTTCTTCTGTGGCGGGAATGTGAACGTTGTAAATCATGAACGAATGTGCGGACCGGTGGGGAAGCGGGTGCCGACGCGGCGCCTGCGTCCGGCCCGCCGGCTCACCGTCACCGGCGCGTACCAGCCGTCGACCGCGGCCCGGACGGGGTGTGGGTGTCCTCCGGCGCGCGACAGGTCTCGCGCCGGTCGGGCGGAGTGATGAAACACGAAGCAGTCGCCACCGCCGGCGACCGGCGGTGGCGACTGCTTGATGCCGCCCGGGACGATCTCGGGTGCGGCTGGGCCCGGGAACAGGTTCACCGGGCGTGCCCGTGCGGGCCGAGCACGATGCACCGGCTTGGCGCCGGCAAGAGGAACAAGAGGAACAAGAGGAAGAGGAATCAGTTCCGGCCGCTGCCGCCCACGATGACCGGGGTGCCGTTGCCCGAGCCGCAGGGCACGGCGTAGACCGGGTTCTCCCTGGCCGCTTCCCTGTACGCGTCGATGCACTGGTTCATCAGAACCTTGTCGGTCAGGGAGTCGTTGAGGATCTTGTTGGCGCGGGCGATGCCCTCGGCTTCGATCTTGCGGCGCTTGGCCTCCTCCTCCGCCGTGCGGGTCGCCTCGGTGGCCCGCTCGGTGGCCTCCTTCTGCTGGATCTTGCGGTCGATCTGCTTCTGGAGGGCGTCCGAGGGCCTGACGTTGCGCAGGTTCACGGCGGTGATGTCGATACCGCGGGGCGCGAGTCGCTCCTTGATCAACTTGCCGATCTCCGCGTTGATCTCCTCCCGGGCCGATGCGTAGCCCTGCTCGCTGGTGTAGCGGGCGAAGACGTTCCGGACGATCTCCCGGCTGTCCGGGTAGACCAGTCGCTGCTGAATGGCATCCTCGCTCCCTGCCAGCCGGTACAGCTCCGCCGCCTTGGCCGGTGTGACCGCCCACTTCACGGTCACCTCCGTGTACATCACCCCCCCCTGGGAGGACCGCACCTCGACGACGTCCTTGTCGGAGAGGTTGAGGTCGACCGGACGGGTCGAGAAGGGCGTGACATCGGTGAACGGCGCCTTCAGATGCATCCCGGACGTCATCGGCGTACCCACTCTGCCGAACGTCACCGGTACGCCGACCTCGTAGGCGCTGACGACGTACACGGTGCTGGCGATGCCGCAGAGCACGCTGCCGAGCAGTGCGGCGCCGGCACCCAGCCGAAGCCGGAGCGAGTCCTGGGCACGGGCGAAGACGTACATCACCACGGCGGTGAGAACGAGCAGGCATGACAGTACGAGCACGGTGACTCCCCCTGAGAGACCCTGAGCGGCACCCCCCGGCGCCGCTCGTCAGGGGAGGATATGGCATCCGAAGTGCGCAAAGATCACCGGGCGTTCGCAAGTGGCGTCACGCCACCCGGCGACGAACTGCGACCAGGGCCCTTCGGCCGCCTTGGTGGGCCGAGGCGGAGGAGACGGGATGCGAACGCGTGAGGGGTCGCCCCCCACACGCTTTCCAAATGTTCGCCCGGGGGTCCGGGGAGGGACAGGGGCGTTCTGACCTGGGGCGGAGCGCCTCGGGACAAGGCTTCTGGACGGTGCTGGACGGGCGTGAATGAGACCAGAACTGAGACCGGAGGGCCGGGTCATACCTTCTTGACGACGACCGAGTCCGGGACCAGCCGCTCCAGGTCGTCCACGTCCGAGGTGAAGACGGTGACCTGCCCCTTCTGCTGTCGCGCGATGACGGCGAGCACGGCGTCGATCGCGTACTTGTGGCCGTGCAGCCTGGCGTCGGCCAGGAGGCGGCGGGCCTGGCGGGCCTCGTCCTTTCCGATGTCGGCGACTTCGAGCCGGGAGAGCACCCAGTCCCAGCGCTGCTCGGTGGTTCTGCCGTCGTACGCCTCGACCAGCGTCATCGGAGACGTCACCACCTCGGCTTCACCTCGGGCCGCGAGGTCGAGCCAGGCGATCACCTTGCGGTCGCCACGCACGGCCAGGGACAGGGCTTCGCAGTCGAGTACGAAGACGCGCAATGGCCGCTGCCTGTGCTCAGCGACCCGTTTCTTCACGCGGCCTCTCCGGAGTTGTGCTTTCCTTCGGTGCGGCGGCGCTCGTGCTCGGCGTCGAGATCCTCCAACTCCTCGAGCGCTGCCGTGCGCTCCTCCTCGGTGAGGGGGCCGTGTTCCTCCTGCAGCCAGTCGGCCAGTTCCCGCAGCCGGTCCCGGTCGCGCTTGAAGCGCAGAGCCTCGGCGACGTACGCCGACAGGCCCCGTTCCGCCGCCTCCGCGCGAATCTCGTCGAGGAGATCCTCGGGGATCGTCACCGTCACCTTCTTGGTCATCGCCATACAAGAGACCATACTCGTGGTACTGTCCCCCTTACCAGCGCGTGCCGAGTACGGCGGCGCAGCCGGGCGGCTTCTCCTTCATGGTGCCGTGAGGCGCAGCAGCCGCGCGTTGACTTCGTCCGGCGCGAAACGTTCAGGGGCGAATTCCCTGGCGGACCGAAGTCCGAGCCACACCAGCATGGCGTGGTGTTCCTCGTGCCCCGGGTCGGCGAGGATCACCTTGAGATCGCTGTAGCCGGGGGCACCGCCGCAGTCCTCGGGCGGGCACGCCCCGGCACCGTCCACACAGTGTGGATGGTGGAGCCCGGCTGAGGCTGTCTGGAACTGCTCCACGGTGATCAGGTGCTCCCAGGAGTCCCCGAAGTCGTACGTGTACACGAAGCGGTCGCCCGGTTTGAGCAGGGCGGCCAGTGTGGCGGTGCGCTCGTCGCGGAATCCGAGTTCGCCGCCAGAACGGCCGTACTGGACGCCGTCGATGGTGAACGCGTGCATATGGCAGTTCTGCCAGCCCATCGTGTCCTGGAGTACGGGGTGAAGCCGATCCAGGCGGATATCGGCGGGTACCAGCAGCTGCCGCCAAACCCGAGGGTCGTCCACGTCGGCGAGTTCGACGAGGATCCGCAACACCGCGTCGCCGGGCTCGGGCTCGCCGCGCATCCGGGCCGTCCCGGCGCGTCCGTCCGCCGTCAGTTCGGCGGTGTCCTCGGTGAGGAGGACGATGTCCAAGGAGGCCATGGCCTTCAGGACCCGTTGGACGTCGTGGTCGCCCGTGGCACGCAGATGCCGGAGGCGGTCGGGGGACAGGTCGTCGAGCACGTACAGCGGGCTGACCGCCTGCCACACCACCCCGTACAGGTCACTGAGCGGCACTGGGGCTGTGGCCGTGTACAGACGGTGCAGCAGCACACGCAGACCACGGCCGTACTCGTGTGAGAAGAGTGACTCCAGCCAGCCGGACACCGTCACGGCCGGCCCGATGCGCGGCAGCGCGGCGAACAGGGCGCCGCGCAGTTCGTCGGGGTGGTCCACCAGCTTGGCGTTCTTCTTCACCGGCAGCAGGCGCCCGCCCGCGACTCGTAGCAGCCGCGCCGCCTTGGCCCACTCGACCAGCAGCGTGAGGTGGTACAGCTCCTCGCTGGACTTCGTCTTGAACGTACGCTCCCCGATCACCGGGTCCATCCGGTCGCCGGTGTCCAGAACTTCCAGAAGCGCCCGTGCGTCGGCGAGCGTCACACGGCCGGTCTGCGTCAGCCTGCGGCCCGTGCCGACCCAGCCGACCAGCGCTCGCACCTGCTCGACGGTCCTGCCCACTGTCTCAGCCATGCCGGCCACCCGTTCCCGTCCATGCTGTGTCACCCAGGATCAGGATGGCAGGGCCGTAGCCACAACCTGTTGTTCGGCACGGAGGGCGATGTGAAACATGCCACATTGTGACGGTGGTGACGAATCATGAGGAATTGCTGGGCCGGGTCCGGGAATTGAGGGACCGCGGCAGCACCCCGAAGCAGATCGCGAAGGCGCTGGGGCTGCGCCCCCCAGGCCACCGCGCTGGTGAGGCAGGTCGCCGAAGTGGCGCAGGCCCACACCGCACCGGATGAACGGCCGGTGGTGGGTTGCTGGGTCAACGCGGGCTGGAGCGCGGGACTGGATCTGGCCGGAGCCCCGGACTGGGCGGCGGCCGACCCGGTCGGTCGGGAGCCGGATCCGGACACGGGCGGCTTCGCCCAGATCCTGCTGGCCCGCCGGGAACGTGCCAGCAGGGTGACCGTCACCGGGTTCCTCGTGGACGTGTACTGCCTGGGAGTCAAGAACGTCACCGGCCCCGAGGTGATGGGTTCCGGTTCCCTGACCACGTACGTACCGACGTATTACTCGGCCTTCGACCACTCGCCGCTGCCGATCCGTGCGGAACAGGCGCAGGCGATCGTGCACGGCGCCGTCGCCTACGCCCGCGGTCTCGGCTTCGAACCGGCCACCGACTTCGCCGACGCTGCCGTACACCTGGGCACGCCACCTGGCGACCGGCTCACCATAGGCTTCGGCCGGGACGGCAAACCGTTCTACTTCTCCGGCCCCTACGACAACCCGCGCAAGGTGGTCCAGACCCTGGAACGCACCTGCGGGAACGGCAACTACCACTACGTCGCCCACCTGTAGGAACGGAACGGGAGCGGACCCCGGCCCAGGTCCGGAGCACAAACCGACTGGAGTGACCGCCGGCCGCCGGGAGGGAGTACCTTGCCACTCCTGGGTGGAATGTCGTGAATGTCGGAAGCGAATGAGACCAAAACTGAGACCGGGGCATGCCGAAGACCCCGGCCGCTGAGCGGTCCGGGGTCTTCGTTTCGCCTGTTCAGGCGGCTGCGGAGGATACGAGATTCGAACTCGTGAGGGGTTGCCCCCAACACGCTTTCCAAATGTTCGCCCGGGGGTTCGGGGGTGTGCGGAGATGTCCTGACCTGCGGTGAGGCGTGGGGTTGAGTGGTGAACGGACGGTTCTGGACGGAGGTGAATGCAACCAGAACTGCAACCAGCGGACAGCGGGTTCCTCTTGGTCAGACCACTGACTGTGCCGGTCCGTGCCCGGTGCCCACGAGGGCATGTGTCAGCCGACGGGGTAGCCCTGGGCGAGGGCGGACTTGCGGAAGGCGGGGAGCTTGTCGAGGGGGACGACGAGGTGGCGCTCGCCGAGGCGGGTGCAGTGGGTGCGGGTGCGGCGGTCGGTGGCGAGGAGGGCCGCGACGGCCGCGTCCGCGCACTCGACGAGGTGCACCGGCCCGGTGTCGCGGACCTGGCCCACCCTGCGGGCGGCGTCGGCCAGCAGGGTGGTGACCGTCTGCGGGAGCGGAGCGGCGGTGGCGTCCAGATGCTGGCGGAGTTCGGCGAGATCGCGGCCCGTGTCGACGGCGGCGAGCAGCGAGGCGGAGGTCAGGGCCCACACGCGGTCGCCGGTGCGCTCAGCGAAGGCGTCGAGGAGGAGGGTCTCGGCGGGGGCGAGTCCGTCGAGGGCCACCACGTCGTGGTTGGGGAGCACCTTCAGGCCGCCAGTACTCTTCGGGGTGGTGCCGGCCGGTGCGGGGAGGTAGGTGGCGGTCTGCCCGGTGGCATAGGCTCCGAGCGGGTTGAGGCGGAGGGCGAGAAGGCCGTCGTAGCGGCTGATGCAGTCGGTCCAGTCGGCGCCCCAGTTGTCGCGGTAGTCGTCGCGGGCGCCCACCGGCGGCCGGTGGTCCACGTCGATCAGGCCGAGGACTGCGGCGTACTCGAAGAGCACGGCGAGGGTGTAGCGGCCCTGGAGGAGTTCCCAGTTGTGGAACCCGTCATAGCCGAGACTGCCGTATTCGGGGTCTTCCAGGTAGAGCTTCCACAGGGCGCGCTCACTGCGGACGATCTTGGGATCGTGACCGGCCTTGCGCATGGTGCGGAAGAGCGTGTCGACGTCGGTCCACTCACCGGGTGCACAGGCGGCCAGGGCCGCGCCGACCTGGGCCCGGCGCGGCTTGACAGCGGTGAGAACGTTCGCCACGCGCTGGCCCTTGATCGCTTCGACCCGGGAGAACTCGTCGATCACGCCGCGGCTGAGCCAGCGCCGCCACAGCAGGGCGAGCGTGTCGTGTGTCGGTTTGGTCAGCGCCGCCCTGCCGTGTGCGGTCAGTGCGAGTTTTCCGGAGGTGAGTTCGGCGAGTCCGCCGGCCTGGAGCAGCAGCGGCCAGGCGAAGGAAGCGATCGGTTCCTCGGCGTAGAAGTCGCCGCCGCTGAGCACCTCCGCGACCGCCTTGACCGTCGCCGCGGACGGGCGGAGTGTCTTCTCGCTGCAGCGCAGCCGGCCTGCCGCGCACAGCTGAAGCACCGCCTTCAGGTTGGCCTGCGCCTCGTGCTCGGTCGTGCGTACCTGATGCTCGTCGTGGTCGCTGGTCACAGAGGCCCCGTCCCCGGGACGTAGTGGTAGTTGCCTGCGCCGCAGGTCCGCTCCAGCGTGCGTACGATCTTCTGGACGTCGTCGCGTGGGCCGTTGATGTAGAACGGCTTCCCTTGGCGACCGAAGCCGATCCGCGGGGTGGCCGGGCCGGGCTCGCCGAGGTGTACGGAGACCTGCGCGAAGTCCGGCGCGGGCTCGAAGCCGAAGGTGCGGGCGTAGGCCACACCACCGTGCACGATGCTCTGCGCCTGCTCCAGGCCGATCCGCAGCGCCGGTTGGTCGAACGCCCGCCCGGTAGTAGTCGCGTACGTAGGCGTCCAGCGATCCTCCGCCCATCACCTGTGGGCCGACGGTGTCCTTGACGCCGAGGCAGTAGACGTCGACCAGGAACCCGCAGACGGTGACCCGGCTGGCACGCTCCTGGCGGGCGATCAGAACCTGGGCGAAACCGGCAACCTCGGGATCCTCGGCGTCGGCACGCGCCCAGTCGGGGGCCTCGGACAGCTCCAGGCCGGTGCTCCAGCCGGCGCTCACCCAGCAGCCCACCACCGGGCGCGCGGTCGGCGCGGCCGTGCTCTGCTGTTCGTGGGCCACCTGGCGCACCAGCGCACTCGCCCGGGCCGGTTTCAGTCCGAGCGCCCGCGCGATCTGCTTCGGTCCGCTGCCCTTCTTCCGCAGCGACCGTACCTGGGACAGCAGTTGCGTGTCGTCGTTCACAGGGCCATTGTTCCGCACCACCGGGGTGCCAGGTGCGGGGATCGGCTGTTCCCGTTGTCCCCGGAGAGGTGGACGTGCGTGGGCACGCGGGCCCGAGCCGGGTGTTTCCCGGCCGCCCGTCTGTGCCGGGGAAGGCGTTCCCGTACGGGTGAGACGGCCCCCCGCGGTCCCGCTGCTCCGTAGAGTCGGGTCGAGGCGATACGACCGCGGGAACAGGGAGGACGAGCTCATGGCCAAAAGCGCGAGGGAGCGGCTGGGCGTGCTTCTCGGCGGGTCGAAGGCGGCGGAGTTCAGCGCTCGGCTCGAAGCACCGGCGGACGGCGTCTGCCTTGAGGTGGCCGGGGTCGGACCGGTGCGTCTGCCGCTGCGCGCGCCGCAGGTGAAGAAGCTGATCGAGGTGGCGCGTCCGGCATTGTTCGGCCGGCGGGAGGACACCCTGAGCGACAGCAGTGTGCGCGATACCTGGCAGATCCCGCCGGACCAGGTCACGCTGGGCGGCCCTGCCTGGCCGACGCTGCTCGACGGCGCGCTGGAGTACTTCCGGGGCGAGCTCGGGCTCCCCATGCCGAGCAGGCTGAGGGCCGAACCGCACGCGCTCCTCGTGTACGGCAAGGGGCAGTTCTTCCTCCCCCACCAGGACTCGGAGAAGGACGACGCCATGGTGGGCACGCTGGTGCTGTCGCTGCCCTCGGCACACACCGGCGGCGAACTGGTTATCGGGCACGCCGGGCAGAGCCGGACCTACCGCGCGTCGAAGACGGAGCTGAGCCTGGTGGCCTTCTACGCCGACTGCCCGCACGAGGTGACACCGGTCAGGAGCGGCTACCGGGTGACCCTCACGTTCAACCTGCTGGCCGAGCGAGGGGCCCCGGAGCGGGAGGCCGGCCCGCTCGACGACATGGCGCACTGCCTGGAGCAACACTTCAACGCACCGGCCAGGCCGCGCTATGGCGGCCAGGACCTCGATCCGCCCCGTCGTCTTGTCTACCTGCTCGATCACGAGTACACCCAGCGGGGTCTCGGCTGGGACCGGCTCAAGGGCGCCGACGCGGAGCGTGCAGCGCTGCTGCGCGCCGCGGCTGCCCAGGCGGGGTGCGAGACGGTACTCGCCCTCGCCGAGGTGAAGGAGACCTGGGACGCCACTTCGGCTGGGTACGACCCCTGGGACGACTACGGCTACGAAGAGGAGGACGAAGACGAAGAGGGAGTGGGAGCAGCCGCGGTCGACGACGCGGGTGCCGACGAGGACTACGAGCTCGGCGAGCTGATCGACGACGAGATCACCCTCGGCTGGTGGACCGGTCCGGATGGCGCCGACGGCGAGCAGATCTCGCTGTACGTCCGCGACTACGAGAGCTGCGCCAGTACCCCGAGTGCGGACCTGAAGCCCTATGACTCCCAGTACGAGGGCTACATGGGCAACTACGGCAACACGCTGGACCGCTGGTACCGGCGGGCCGCGGTCGTGGTGTGGCCACGAGAGCGGGCCTTCGCGGCGCGCGGCGAGGCCGGATCGCGGTGGGCACTCGAGGAACTGCAGGCCCGTATCACCAAGGGCGACCGGGACGGCGCACGCGCCGCGGCCGAGTCCCTCGCGCCGTTCTGGAAGGGCAGTGGTGTACAGCCCGGGCAGCTGAAGAGCGCGCTGCGGGTGGCCGAGGGCCTTCAGTCGCCCGGGACCGCCGCGATGCTCCTTGAGCCGTTCCGGATCGACGCGCTCACTCCGGAATACGCGGACGATCTGGCCGCGGTGGCGAAGCGGTACGGCGTCCCGTGGCTGGGCCAGGTCATCGAGGGCTGGTTCGGTGGCGCGCAGAACCGCTTCGAGGAACACCGGTACGACTGGACCGGGCGGCTTCCCCAGCTGTGCGCGGCGCTGCTCTCCGCCCGGAGTCCCGCGGTGGCCCAGCTGCTGTTGACCGGGGCCTGGACCCAGGTGGACGGTGAGCTGCGGCTGTGGGCCGAAACCGGGCCGGCCGAGATCCGCCGCGCGCAGTTGGAGCGGCTGAGCCTACCGCTGCTGCGCATCCTGGAAGCGGCCGACGCGAAGCTGCGCGGCCGGATCATGGCAGCGTTGCGTTCCTACACGGACGCGGTCCTCGAGTGCCTGCTGCCGATGCTGCGCCACGCGGCGCAGGAACAGACGGAGGGCGGGCCCCGGTCGGCGGGGCTCGAAGCGGTGGCACGGGAGTGCGGGGACCGGCTCGGCGCGCTCGCGCGACGGGCGCCGCGCGCCGCGGATGACTGGTCGGTGGCGTGGACCGGGTGCGGCTGCGAGCTGTGCGGCACCCTGGGTGCGTTTCTCGGCTCCCGTTCGCGGCGGACGCTGGAGTGGCCGTTGGCGAAGGACGGGCGGCGGCACGTGCACAGCAGGATCGACATGGCCGAGCTGCCCGTAGGCCATCAGACCAGGCGGCAGGGGTGCCCGTACACGCTGGTGTTGACGAAGACCGAGGAGCTGTTCTCGCGCGAGCGGGCGACCCGCCGCCAGGCCGGAGCCGACCTGACCTGGCTGGCCTCGACATGGAACCTTTCCGGCGAGGTCGGAATTGAGCCGGGGCCGTAACACGTGGCGTGGTGCCAACGGCTACTGATCTCGGCCAGGCACCGTGCGACCAGTGGTTTTCTCGGCCGGTGTTTGCGATCTGCGCACAACGATTCGCCGGCATTGCTCTACGCAGCGACTTGTTCGCACTTCCTGATCGGCGGCCGAGTCATCGTGGAGTGCCGGGCGGCGAAGCGTTTCGAGCCACGAGAGGCAGCCCTCTGATAGCCACGTGCCGGCCCGGTCTCTATGACAGTGGGGTGCGCGGGCTCACCTCGTGATCGAGAGGCGGATGAGAACGCCGCGGAGATCGATGTCGCCGCGGCCTCCCGGTACCCTCTGAGCCTTCCTGTACATCTGCTACATTCATGACATGAGTGAACCAGTGATCGAATCCATGGCGGATGTCCGCAGTCACCTGGCTGACGTCATCGATCGTGCCCGCCGGGAGGACACTCCGACGATCATCACTCGGCGGGGCAAGCAGGAAGCCGTCGTGATCGACATCCAGGAGTACCAGCGCCTGCGTGAGATCGCGGAGAACGCCGAAGAGGCGTGGCTCAACCAGCTGGCTGACGAAGCCGAGTCCGAGGGTGCGGAGGGGTCGGTCTCGCTCGAAGAGATGGCTGCCCTGCTGCGCGCTCAGCAGGGTTGACCTCATGGGGTACGTCACGCGCTTCACGCCGCACGCTCAGCGGGACATGTTCAAGGTTCCGCGCCCTGACGCCCTGCGCATTCTGTACCGCCTCGCCGAACTCCAGAAGGCGCTGGACGCCGGCGACACCGCCTCCTTCGACATCAAAGCTCTCCAGGGGCACAGTGCCCGCTGGCGGCTCAGGGTCGGCGACTACCGCGTCGTCTACACCATTGAGGACGGTCAGCTGATCGTGTGGATCCTGGCCGTCGGCAATCGCCGCGACATCTACCGCCAAGTTCCATAGGCCCTCCGCGGTGCAGGTTGGTGCCGACTGCCCGCCGGGGGGCGCGGGAGCGTGCGCCTGCCTGTTTGTCGAGATGTCCTGAATGTCGCCTGTAGGCGCAACCAAGACTGCAACCGACGCACACCGAAGAGCCGAGCCGCAATTGCGGCTCGGCTCTTCGTTTCGCCTGTTCAGGCGGGGGCGGAGGATACGAGATTCGAACTCGTGAGGGGTTGCCCCCAACACGCTTTCCAAATGTTCGTCCGGGGATCCGGGAGCGATCAGGAACGTTCTGACCTGCGACGGAGTGGAGCCGCCGGCGGGTGGTGGATGGTGCTGGACGGGGGTGAATGCAACCAGAACTGCAACCAGAGCTCTCCCTGTTCTCCCAGCTCAGCGGGGCATGAGTGGCGGGTGGTGCCGCAGCGGTGAGCCCCTGCACCACTGACCAGCCGAAACGAAGGTCCCGACCGCTGTGCGGTCGGGACCTTCGTCATGCTGTGGTCTCAGTTGCCATGATCGGATCAGTGCGGACACGGGCGGACGGTGTCCGCGGCACCTGTCGAGCGATGCGTCCCGCGCCGTACACGGGGTCTCAAGCCCTGCCTCCGAAGCTGGCACTCATCGATCAACGGGCCTCGTTCTCCGGCCGCTGATACGACCGGGTCTGCCACCAGAAGCACGGGATGTGACTGCCGCGTCACGTGGCTCGGCCGGATATCCCTCGAACGGAGCATGGGCACCTGGTCAGCCCATGGGTAGACCCCGACTGGCTTTGCAGCGACAGGGAGGAGAACGATCATGACCGCCGTAGTCGTCGGGGCAACGACGAGGCCAGCCCGCACTGAGCAACGCACTCCCACCACGCAGGCAGACCGCGCCTGCGAGGCACCTTGTCTCACCTGGGACCAGGTTAAGGCTATGGCCGACTCGTATTGCGGAGTCACGACTCTGCTGGTCGTGGCCGGGATCGGCTTGCACAAGCTTGTCGAACGCGATGGCACTCCCGAGCTCAAGGTTGCCTACACGCTCCTCCAGAAGTTCGTGATCGCTCCCGTGGACGAACGCGCTTCGGACGAAGCCGAGGAGGACGAGACCGCATGACCACCAACGACCTGAACATCGACGAGCTCCCGCCGCACACCCTCGTCGTCGACGATGGCCAAGTCGCTCAGCTCACGGAACTGGTCCTCGCGAGGGTGGCCAGGGACTTGATTGCCGCCTGCCGACAGGCTGACGACCCGCAGGCCGTACTCAAGAAGCTTCCGGAGCTCATCGCCAAGCACGTGGCAGAGATTGTCAGCCGACGCGGCCACGTCGAGTCCGGCCCGCTGCGCACGACCCCCAGCAGCCCTGTCGGGTCCAAGTGTCTGGAGCGACGCCCCGACCGCGACCCGCTGACCGGCGATCGCATGGACGGCCAGCCGGATACCGACGGCACCTGGCCCGACCGCATGCCGTGCACCCAGCAGCACGGCCACAACGGCGACCGCAGCGACGCCCTTGGGCGGGCCTGGCGGAGGGCGGAGGCTTCGGCATGACGATTCTGACCCGTGAGCGCCTCTTCGCTGTGCCACTTCACCTGCACCGGGGTGATGCCCGGCAGCCGAAAGCCATCATGCTGCGCCATGACGGCGACCATTTCACCGCCGCCTACGACCCCGAGCGGGCTTCCCTCGACGCGACAGTCATGCTCGCCCGTGTCCGCCTCTCCTCTGAGGGCGTCATCATCTCTGAGGTGATCCTCGAAGATCACGAACCGGATCTCACAGCCTTGTACCACGCTGCCTCAAAGCTGCTCCTGAACGTGGAGATCACCGATGGGCCGCGGATCACCGAACCTGTTGTGAAGGTGCTCAGCCAGGACCCGACGCAGGCGGTGTACTTCATCCCGAAGGGCTGGGACCTGTCCGACGCCCTCGCCAGACTGCCCGCAGCGTTTGCTAACGCTCGGCCGGAGGTGGCCCGCCACCTGAAACGGATCGAACAGGCGAAGAAGGACTCCGACGAGAAGATCAACCACGCCCTCGACGTGGTGGCCATGCTGATCCTGGAGACCGACGACCCAGACGGCGTCTACGACGAAGTGCTGCACCTACTCCGCCAGGTCCGCGCCGAGCGGGTAGCGGACACCGCTCCCGCCAAGGCGGCCTGAGCTTCATGCAGGACGGCCCCGGGCTGGCGTACCTACCACCAGCCCGGGTCCTCGCTGCTGTGCTGCCCGACGGCGCGCCCCAGCAGAGCGCGCTCCCAACAGCAGCTGACAGCGCTCCCCCCACATCAGCGCCACTCATTCCATGGCCGAAATCGTCCCCTAGTAGGGTCGAGACGTGGCCACTCTTCTGCTCTCCAGCACCGACCTGCACGACCTTCCCGCCCTCCCCACGGAGGCTGTGGAACACGGCGAGGTCTTTACGCGACGCTGGGTGGTCGACCTGATCCTCGACCTCCTCGGCTACACGGCCGACAAGGATCTCTGTGCCGTGAGGCTCGTCGAGCCGGCCTGTGGCACGGGTGCGTTCCTGACAGCCGTCGCATCGCGGATTAGCGCCTCCTGTCGCACGCACAATCGCCCTCTCAGAGATGCGCTCGCAGCCGTTCGCGCCCTGGATCTGCTGGGCCGCAACGTGGAGCAGAGCCGTGCAGTCGTTGAGAAGCAGCTGGTGGACGAGGGGTGGCCGGCCGAGGAAGCCCGGCAGGTGGCAGACGCCTGGGTCGGACAAGGTGACTACCTGCTCCAGCCGGACGCAGATCACCGAGCCGACTACGTGGTCGGGAATCCTCCGTACATCCGCCTTGAAGACGTCCCCGACGACCGGATGGCGGCCTACCGCAGCGCCTGCGCCACGATGGGTGGCAGGGCAGACATCTACATCGGCTTTTACGAGGTCGCGCTGCGAAGCCTCAACCCCGGAGGGCGACTGGGCTTCATCTGCGCCGACCGTTGGATGCGGAACCAGTACGGCCGTCGGCTCCGTCAGCTGGTGACCAGCCGCTTCAGCATGGACCTGGCCCTGGTCATGCACGACGTGGATGCCTTCGAGGACCAGGTATCGGCCTATCCGGCGATTACGATCATCTCGAACCGGCCCCAGGGCGAAGCGGTGGCGGCGGACACCACTCGGGCGTTCGACAGCGCCCAAGCCCGCGAGTTCGCCGGCTGGTACGCGAAGGACGCATCGGAGTCGGTCACGACTACGGCGTTCCAGGCCGCCCGCATGCCGCACTGGTTCCCGGACGAGGACTCCTGGCCGGCCGCCTCGCCAGCCAGACTGGCGGTTCTGGAGGAACTCACCGAACGCTTCCGGCTGCTGGAGGACACCAAGACTGGGACACGTGTCGGCATCGGCATCGCCACCGGCGCCGACAAGGTCTTCCTCACGAAGAACGACAGCCTGGTCGAGAGCGACCGGCTGCTGCCCATGGCCATGGTCCGCGACACCACGAGCGGCACCCTGAACTGGAACCGCACCTACCTGGTCAACCCCTGGACCACCGAAGGTGACCTAGTCGACCTCTCTGCCTACCCGCGGCTCGCCGCGTACTTCGAGGAGCATGGGGCCGCCCTGCGGAAGCGCTACATCGCCGTCAAGCAGCCTCAGCGCTGGTACAAGACGATCGACAAGGTCGACCACCGTCTGACGCAACGCCCCAAGCTGCTGTTTCCGGACATGAAGCTGACGATCCATCCGGTCCTGGATGAGGGTGGCCTGTACCCTCACCACAACCTGTACTTCATCGTCTCGGACGTCTGGGACATGCGGGTACTCGGTGGCCTGTTGCTGTCCAAGGTCGCGGAAGCGTTCGTGGAGGCGTACGCGGTCAAGATGCGAGGGGGGACGCTTCGCTTCCAAGCGCAGTACCTCCGCAAGATCCGCGTGCCCGATCCGGAAGCAATCAGCGAGAGCGACAAGGCTGCCCTCGCGGAAGCGTTCGAAAAGCGCGACGTGAAGGCTGCCACGGAGGCCGCACTGCGTGTCTACGGGCTGGTCGAGCTGCCCGACTAGGGAGGGAACGGATCTTGACGGTCACCCGCCAAGACTTCGAGGACGCCATAGCGGCGTACTGGGGTGCCAAGCAGCTCCAGAACGAGCAGTCGGCAATCAGGGACGTGGTCGGAGCCGGCACAGCCGGCTCCGTGCGGGGCGGCAAGCATTTCGACGCCATCGCGACCCTCTTGGCGAAGTTCTTCCTCGAAGCCGGCTACCCGCCCGAAAGCATCCGGGTCAGCAAGTCCCAGGGCCTGGAGCTGCCCGGCTACTACCGACCGCAGAAGCAGTGGGACGTCGTGGTCGTACACGAGAATGTCCTCATCGCAGCCTTCGAGATGAAGGCTCTCGGCGGGCCGTCGTACGGCAACAACTACAACAACCGGGTCGAGGAAGCACTCGGTAGCGCAGTGGACCTGCGCCGGGCCGCCCTTGCCGAGCTCTACCCGAGGGAAAAGCCCTGGCTCGGCTATTTCTTCATCATGCAGGACGGAGAGGGCTCTCGAAGGCCGGTCAAGACAGCCCGCGGAGCCTTGCCCGTCGAGGATGTCTGGCGCAATACCTCTTATCAGGACCGGTTCGGTATCTTCTGCGAGCGGTTGATGGCTGAGCAACTCTATGACGCCGCATGCTACGTCACGTCGTCAGCTGAGAATCCGAAACCGATCGAGTTGGTAGAGAGCCTCGACTGGAGGCACTTTTCAGCAGCGATCAACGCCCGCCTGACGTACTTGAAGGATCTCGGCCTTCCCGGATAGAAGAAATAACGAAGTGCCTGTGCAAGCCAGCCAGGCATAGCCTTCCCCAAAGAGCCGCGACAAAGGCCCAGGTTCGGCTCCACGAATGGCATAGGGAGTCGCCAATGGCCAAAACCATGGACGTGGCTGAGTTGGCCGCGATACTCGACGGGCATGCTGTCGTCCGGGCCAGGTTGGTGTTGGTCGCCGTCGATGAGAGTGGCTGGCGACTGCACCACGGCGAGATCACCCTGAACAACGTCGAGCCCGTTGTGGAGCGGGCCTGGCGCTACGCCACGGCCACCTTCCTAGAGCTTCCCTTGCCCGGCGCGGTGGCTGCCAATCTGCTGCGCCGCGAGCGTCAGGAGGTCTTCGGCCTGCAGGTGGAGTTCCCCGGGCAGCCGACCGCCTCCAGCGCCTCCGTCCAGCGTCTGCGGGGTCGCCAGGACTGGGCGCGGCTGAGCACGCCGTGGCCGCGAACCGAGTGGACGGTCAACCAGGACGTCAACCTGCCGACCCCCGCCCAGGAGGTACTCGTCGGTGAGGGCCCCACTTACCTGAACTTCGACGCCGCCCTGTGCGCCTTCTTGTACGAGAGTCCGCAGGACAGCCGCCTGGTACGCCCGGACCTGTGGCGCATCATCCAGCCGGATCGCGACGCCTGGTTCCCGAACATCACCATCGGGGCCGACCGTCTCACCGCCACGGTGGCGGGGGAGCACCTAGATGGCGTCATTCTGGAGTTGACCGAACCGACACGTCACCAGCGGCAGCCCCTCAATGGCGCCGGTACCTACACCTTCGACCTCCCCCAGGGGCTGGGCCACGACAGCTTGCTTGTACTACGCCGTGACGGGCAGTGGCTGGACCTGCGCTACTTTCCCGCGCCCGTCTACGGCCGCGAGCGCGATGCGTCGGTGGTTTGGGAGGACCCCGGTCCTGAGCTCGACATCCTGCTGGCAGGCGGTGAGGGCCCACACCTGGAGCTCAAACGGGAGATCCCGGAGGGGGAGTCCCGCAAGAAGATGCTGAAGACCATCTCGGCATTCGCCTCCAAGGACGGTGGCACCGTCTTGATCGGCATCGAGGACGACCTTCACATCGTGGGACTCGGCCGGCAGGTCAGCGATGACCAGGCGAAGCTCGCGATCACGCAGATGATCCGTAACTGCATAGAGCCCGACCCGTCGTACACGCTGCGTGTCATTAACCACAACGGTCTTCGGGTGCTGGCGATCGAGGTATCCGCCGGCGGCCAACCTCACGCCTACCGGAATGGAGAGCGGCTGGAATTCTTCGTTCGCCGGGGTTCCAACACGGTACCGGCCCGCCATTACGAGATAGCCGCCGGATTCCGACACAAATGACGCATCCCATCGCAGGCTGGCTGCGGTCGGCCCGGCGGAGCTCACTGCACGGCTTGGCGTCACAAGTTGGGTTGCCGACCAGTTCGCGGCCCATCGGCGAGGAACTCGCACACGAGGAGACGCGCCAATAGCAGGCACCCTCACCAAGTCCGGCGAACACAACCGAAGGCCGATATCTCCTTGGCCGCAGGCTGCAGGGCACGCACCAAGCCGCTCTACCAGTGGGGGAACGTGTATCAGCGGGAATTGAAGTACCCGAAGGGCAAGGGGTGGGCTGGCATAAGGTCGAGGACTGCTGGGAGGTCATCAGGATCCGTCCGTAGGTCATCCGAAGACAGCGAAGATGAAAGGCGCGAATGGTTCCATCAGCGAAGGTCTTCTTCGAAGAGGTGCGAGCAGCTTACGCGGAAGCGGCAAGCTCCCTGGGGCTGACTGGCCCTGCTGAGGCTGAGCAGGTCATGCCGGTCTCGGCGTATCGGTGTGGTGGTGTTGAGTACCAAATCGGGCTCGGTTTCAGGGATGGTGTTGTGGAGTGCAGCGCCAGCACTGAAACGGAATCCGTGGCGTTCACCGCAAGCATCGAAGACCTAGCTCTTGCTGCCGGAGTGGTGGATCTGCGGGGAAGGGTTTCCTACAGCGCCCGCAATCTGAAACAGCTGAGGAAATCCCTGCTGGGGCAAGCCGAGTACGTCCGGCTCGTGCATCCGTTCCTTGCTGGCCCAGCAGCAGAGGGCCTGATGCGGCAGGCCGGTGCCCGTCAGTGGAGCAAGGGCGCGGAACGGTGATACGCCAGTGGGTCCGATAGCTACGGACAAGATCTTATGGTGAGACCTGTCCTGCCAGAGGAAGAGAAAGGGTAATTACTCTCCCAACATGGCTTTCACGAGTTTAACGCGCCCCTCGATAGCAACCTGCAAAGCGCGGGAAGTCGCCGTAGGCAATGGCTCCTTGTAGGTCACGGTTCCGTCCTTGCTCCTCTTCGTGGTAAGGAACCACCCGATGTCGTAGACGTTCTTGCCGATGAACCGCCTCATCATCTCCTGGTAACGCTGATTGTATGACAGGCCATTGAAATTCGGATCGGTCTCGAACAGTGCGCGAGTCTCCCTGTCCAGCTTTTCAGTGTCAGGAGTTTCCTCCAACACAAAGATGTAGCCAAGCCAAGGCGGTACGTCACCAAACGGCCGGTTCTCGCTCTGAGCGGCGGCGAGGTCGGTTGCGCTGCCTAGCGCTTCCTCAAATCGGTTGTTGAAGTTCTTTCCCACGCTGCCAACCTGGGACTTAAACTCAAAAGCGGCAACGAGCACTTTCTTATACAGCACCACAAGGTCCCACTGCTTACGCACGCGGTAATACCCGGGCAGGTATGGCTTACCCATGCGGATATCCCCCTCCCCGATACCACAGTCGACGAACGAATCCGCTACTATCTTTTCGAACGCCTTGAGATGCCCGTTTCCTCGCGCCTCTCCACCGGCTTCTCCCCCGTCCTTCTGCTTCTTCCTCTGCTCGTCCCGCTTGATCCAGAAGTGCTCGAGTGCTTGCTGGACGGCTTCCGGCTTCATGGTCGACTCCCTCGTCGCTCAGGCAGACCACGGACTCCGAGTGACGAGTCGTGGCTGACCTAAGTCTGAGGCACAGCACTGACAATGGGTCGTCGGGGCAGCGGCAAACCAGCACCAGCGGTTGCTCGTTGGTCTTCCCGCCGGCGTGAAAACGGAGGTGGGCTGCGCCCCAGGCCGAGCGCAGCCCACCGTGCTCATACCGACTAGGAACTGTGGACGTCGCCGTATCGTCCGGGGTTCCTCGCCCTGTCCACAGCCTGTGCACAAGCATTGGCCAACGCGGCGGTGACGGCGTCCTTGTCCGTGCCGCGTACCTGGGCCTCGACCTCTTGGCCGGGACGGCGTGTGGTGTGCCAGCGCACCGGCAGGTCCGTGTAAAGGTCGGTCTCGAACTCCCAGGCCGACACGGACCATTGCTCATCACGGCCGATGTTGAGCCGTTCGCCGCCTGGCAGGAACACGGCGTGGGCGTGGTGGACGAGCCGGCGGTCGGGCATCCGGTCGCGGATGCCCCGCACGCCGCCGGGGCCCTCTTGCTCCCACTTCGACCGGTCCCACACTTCGACCTCCGCAGCGTGGCCGGGACGGTCACTGCCCCACTGGGAGACCACAGCCTCGGCGTGCTCGCGGTGCGCGAAAGGCACGGGACGGTCGCCGAGGCGGGCGACGTACACGATCATCTCGGTCGGAGCAAGGCTCTGGCTCGATCCGGGCGCGGCACCTCCAGGTGTTGGCTGAGGCGGGTGCGGTGTCGGGCCCCACAGCAGGCCGCCCACCTTTGCGGCTGTCTGCTGGAGCACCTGGCCGGTGAGGTGCTGGTACCGGCTGCGCATCCGCGCCGACTTGCCGGGCTCCCAGCCCATGATGCGGTCGACAACCGCGTCGGGCACACCGAGGATGAGGAGCACGGTGGCTGCCGTGTGGCGGGCATCGTGGAGGCGGCCGTCGCGGACCTTCGCTGCCTTCAGCAGGTCCTTCCACCGGTGGTAGTCGGTGTTGGGGTTGAGCGGCTCGCCGGTCGGCGAGGTGAACACGTACCCCTTCTCCACCCACAGGTCGCGGGCCAGAGCCCGCTCGCGGTCCTGCTTCTCCTTGTGCCGTCGCAGCAGCTTCAGCAGTTCCTCGGGAACGCCGATCGGGCGCTTGCCGGCGCGGGTCTTGGTGTCCTTGGTCTCCCGTCGGACGCTGATCTTCTGCGGGCAGTAGCCGGGCTTGCGTCCGCACTTGTCGCCGCAGCCGTGCTTGTATCGGGGCCGCAGGCGGCCACGACGCACGAGGATCACACCGTTCTCGAAGTCGACGTCCTCCCACTTGAGGCCGAGGGCCTCGCCCTGGCGCAGGCCGAGTGCGAGCGCGATCACCCAGCGGGCGGTGTTGCGGTGCTTGCCCGCTTCGAGGAGGAGGCGCTGGACCTCCTCCAGCGTGTAGGGCTCGACCTCTTCCTCTTCGATCTTCGGGGCTTTGGCGATGGAGGCCGGGTTGGTGGTGAGGTGCCGTCGCCGTACGGCCTCGTTGAGGGCTGTACGGACGGTGCGGTGGGCTTGGTGGGCGGTGCCGGCGGCGCTGCCGTTCGCCTGCATCTTGCGGTAGAAGCGCTCCAGGTGTTCGGGCTCCAGCTTCTCCAGGCGGTGCGCGCCCAGGCCGGGGATGAGGTGGTGGTAGACGGCCACCCGGTAGCCGTCGATGGTGTTCTCGCCGACGCTGGGCGCGGCGATGTTCTCCACCCAGTGGGTCAGCCAGGTTTTGACCGTCCAGGTCTGCCCGGCCTTGCGCACGCCTGTGGAGTCGCGTTGCTTCTCCAGGTCGCGCACGACCTTGGTGACCTCGGCACGTGTCTTGCGGCTGACGTGCCGGCGGTCCGGAGTGCCGTCGTCTTTGACACCGACGGTGACGTAACCGTGCCAGCGGCCGTCCTTGCCGAGGAAGATCGAGGAGGCGCCGTTCGGCTGGCGGGACTTCTGAGGTTTTCGGGGCTGTGCCATGGGCGCCTGCCTCAGGCCGCGGCGTCGAAGTCCGTGGCCCGGTGGCGGCGGGCTAGGAATTCGCCCACTGCCTCGGCGGGGATGCGGCGCAGGCTGCCGATCTTGACGGAACGTATCTCTCCGGAGGAGACGTACTCGTACATCTTCGTCCGGCCGATGCCCAGACGGCGGGCGGCCTCCTCGACGGTGAGCCCGACCAGGGTGGGGTCGCCGGGTTTGTTACCCCGCTCGGCCATCAGGGCACGCAGGGCCTCTTCGGGGACGCCGAGCAGCTGGGCGATCTGGGTGACGGGCAGGGGGAACTGGGACAAGAGGGCTCCTCACCCCGGTCGCGTACGGAGCGCCAACTCCGGTGGGACCGGTCGTGGTGGTGGGTGGTTGGGCGGTTGCGCTGTCGCGCTTGATGATGTGCCGCGGTGGAGGGCTCGGTGTTCGCAGCACCGAGGGTCCGGCGGCGAGCCGACTACTCGTCTACGTCGGCGTTGGCGGCCGGCGGGTTGAAGGCGTCGCCGAGCCAGCGGATCAGCCTGGAGCTGGCGCCCTTGTGGCGGTGGAAGTCGCCGTTGGAGGCCGCGTCGAGTTCGTGGGCGAGCAGGTTGCGGACCATGGTGTCCTGGTCCGGGTTGACCTTGGTGTACTCCCGGAGCTGGTCCTGGATGGCGTCCATGGACTTGCCCAGGGCCCGCCATTCCTTCCACAGCTCGACGTACTCACCGACCAGCCGCCGGATGATCGGGTTGGCCATCTGCCCTGGCGGGCTGGCGAGTTCGTCGAGGGTCATGTCGAAGACCTTGCAGAAGCCGAGCGCCTCGTCGGTGTTGACCCGGCGGCGCGGCTTGCCGCTCTCGATGCGCCAGATCGCGGACTGGCCGATGGGGTGGCCGGCCTCGGCCATCTTCTCGGCCAGGGTGACCGTGCTCCAGCCGCGTGCCTCGCGCTCCAGCTTCACGCGGTCGGCGATGTTGTTCTCGACCGGGGGCCGGTCGCTCACCGTGCGCGCGGAGTCGTCGCCTTTGCCGCTGGCCATGCTCACCTCCTCGTTCGTGCGGTCGTCCGGACGTGGCCATACCCGTACGGCCTCGGGTACACCACTAAACACCGTTCGGGATACGAATGCAAGTAGATGTTTCCCGAATGCACTGGTAGGGTGGTGCCGTCCACCGGTGAACGCGGGTGGACAACGCAGAAACCCCCGGTGCTGCGAACACCGGGGGTGAAGCGGAGATCCTCGCAACCGCCCAACCATGACGATCTGGACCGGTGGCCGGAGTTGGCGCTCCGTATGGCCTGCCGGGAGAGGAGTCCTATGACCCAGAGTACGGGCCTGTCACCGCAAATGCCATCCCGCCGGCCCGCGGCCACGACCGCCGAGACGATCGTCGACGGTCCGGGCGAACCGCCGTACGCCCTGGACGCCGAGCAGGCGGTGCTCGGCGCGTGCATGCACCACAGCGACGCCGTGGACGAGGTCCGGGCCATCCTGGACGCTGCCGACTTCTACCGGCCCGCGCACGAGACGGTGTGGCGGGCGCTGCTCGCGCTGCGCTCCGCCGACGCGCCCACGGACCCCATCGCCCTGACCGAGCACCTCACGGGAACCGGCGATCTGAACCGCATCGGCGGTCGCGTCTACCTGCACCAACTCGCCGGTGCACCGCCGTCGGTCGGAAACGCCGGCTACTACGCCGAGATCGTCCGGCGCAAGGCCGACCTGCGCCGCCTGCGCGAGACCGGCCTCCGCTTGGTCCAGAGCGTCACGGAGCCGGGCGCCGACCCGGACGAGATACGCAACGCCGCCGAAGCCGAGGTACGGGCCGAGCGGGAACGCGCCCTGGCCTCCGGCACCGGACGACTCTCCCGGTACCTGGTGAACGGCTGGGACTTCGTCACGAAGACCGCCGACATGAAGCCGATCTGGGGTACCCCGGCGCAGACCGCCTGGGCCTCCGGCGAGAGCCTGATGATCGTCGGCCCGCCCGGTGTCGGCAAGACCACCCTCGCCCACCAGGTCGTCCTCGCCCGCATCGGCCTGAAGGACACCGTCCTCGACATGCCGGTCGTGCCGGGCAAGAAGGTGCTGTACCTGGCGATCGACCGGCCCACCCAGATCGCCCGCGCCCTGGCCCGCGCGGTCGATCCCAGGCATGAGGCCGTCCTGCGCGAACGGCTCGCCGTCTGGCAGGGCCCCCTGCCCGCCACCCTCGACAAGGAGCCCGACCTCCTCGCCGACCTCGCCAATGCGCACCAGGCCGACACCCTGGTGGTCGACAGCCTCAAGGACGCCGTCAGCACCATGGTCGACGACGCCCTCGCGGTCGCGTACAACAACGCCCGCGGTCGAGCCGTCCAGAACGGCATCGAGGTCCTGGAGCTGCACCACCAGCGCAAGTCCGGCGCCGAGACCCCCAAGGGCCAACGCCCCACCCTGGACCGGGTCTACGGCTCCACATGGCTGACCTCCGGCGCCGGCAGCGTGCTGTTCCTCGACGGCAAGCCCGGCGACCCGGCGGTCACCATCCACCACCTCAAGCTCGCCACCGGCGAGATCGGCCCCCTCCAGGTCGTCCACGACCACGAGCGCGGCACCACCACCGTCGACCCGGCCCTCGACCCGATCACGCTCCTGCGCGCGGCACGCGGCGGCCTGACCGTCCGCGAGCTGGCCGGCGTGCTCTCCGGCGAGACCAACCCCGACCGGGCCGACGTCGAGAAGGCCCGGCGCCACCTCGAACGCCTCGTCAAGGCCGGACTGGCCACCAAGGCCGACGGCACGGCAGGCGGCAACGGCGGCGGCCAGCAGCGGGGCACCGAGGAGCCAGGCGGCTTCGTCCGCCCACTCCCGCAGCATCAGGGCGGCCCTGGCCGGGCGGGAGAGGGCGCTGGGCAGGTGGGCGACGGCTCGGGCGTGGCGGTCGGGGCGTGCGGAGGCGAGTGCACGGAGGTTGGTCAGCCCAGCGGTGTCGATGTAGGGCTCGCCGGTCCGGAAGCTGAAACACGGACAGGCTGAGGCGCTGTCCTGCTGTGGTGCGGTCTCACATCCGGACGGGATGTGCGCGAAAGCAGCGCACGTCTACGACCTGCATGCCGGCGGCGTGGGCGGCCTGGATGCCCTCGCTCGAGTCTTCGTAGACGAGGCACCTGCTGGGGTTGACGCCGAGTGCCTGGGAGGCGAGGAGGAACAGGCTTGGGTCGGGCTTCCCTCGAGGGGCATCCTCACCAGTAGTGACGTGCCGGAACAGGCGCTGGAGGCCGGTCGCGTTGAGTCCTGCGTGGACGGAGCGGCGCGGACCGCCGGAGGCGATCGCCAGCGGAAGATGGTGGTGCAGGAGCTCGGCGAGGCGGACGACCGGCGGATACGGCTGGAGGGTCGCTACCTCCTTGATGATGATCTCCAGGCTGGCCGCGACTACGTCGTCCACGGGGACTGTGGTTCCGGAGCGGGCGGCGAGTTCGGTGATCAGTTCGGCTCCCGAGGTGCCGACGCGGTCGGTGTAGAAGGGCTCCTCCAGGGTCAGGCCCCACTGGGCGCAGGCGGTAGAGAGGCTGCGGTAGTTGAGCGGGTGGCTGTCGACGAGGGTGCCGTCCCAGTCGAAGAGGACGGCCTGGTAGCGGTCGAGATCGTCCGGGAGGTTGCCGTGGTCGCAGCTTCCGGGGCTCGTGCATCGGGTGTTCGGTGGCGTCGTGTCGTCATAACGGGCATGGGCGTGCATCGGCAGTGGAGCCTCCCTCGGCATCAAGGGTCACGGGATGGATTGCGTGGTGAGGGCGTTCAGATAGAGCTGGGCGGCGGCGCGGTCGGGAGGGTTGGCGGTGACTGCGGACATCAGTCGTCCGAGGATGTGGACCGTGCTGTAGGTGTGCAGCGCGTCGATGCTGTGGGGGATGGCGAGGTCCGTGAGGATCTCGCGCAGCCGGGTGGGGCGGACGCGGAAGGCGTGGCCGGCCCGGGCATGGTCGAGGTCGGGGTCGCCGTAGATGGCCAGCTCCCAGTCGATCCCGATGATGGCGTCGTCTGCCAGGAGGAAGTTCGTGGGCTCGGGATCGTTGTGCAGGAGGCATGGGGCGGTCGGCTCGGGCAGCGCGCGGTCCATGACCCGCTGGGCGGTTCTGGCCACTGCGGGGAGCTGGTGGTGGCACAGGGCGTCCCGGTAGGAGCGAAGCCGCTGGTGGAGGTAGCCGGACCAGCTGCCGGCCGTGGGCGCGTTCAGGCGTCCGTACGCAGGGCCGGTGAGCTGGTGGACGGTGTGCAGGTAGGTCAGGGCGCGGCGGACCGCGGCTTCCGTGCGGTCGGCGGTGGTTCCGGGCAGGTGACCGAGGACGAGGAAGGGACGTGTGCCGAGGCTGTCGGCGCCGAGTATGGGGGGCGCTGGGATGCCGGCCTTGGCGAGCTGCTGCAGGGCAGTGCGCTCGGTGTGGGCACGCCAGGGCTCCCGGTAGATCTTGATGACCGCGCCGGGGAGCCGCAGGAGCTGGTTGGCCGGCGGGATGGTGATGCCGTTCATGAGCGTGTCACCGGCGCGGCGAGGTGCCGGTGTACGGCGGCAGTGACGTCGGCATACGGGGTGCCGGTGCCGAAGTGCAGGGTGAATGCGGTGAGTTGGGCGAGCGTATCGAGAACGCGGCTGGCGGTGCGGGTGAGGTCGGTGATGGGGCTGGAGCGGGTATCGAGCCAGTCGTCGGTGTACACGTCGTCGTGCGGCGACATGCACTGGGCGGCCAGCCGCTTACGGGCCTCCTCGGGCGGCAGGGGATCAAGGGTCAGGGTATGGGAGTCCGGGAGGATGTCGGGGAAGACGATGGCGTGCACGGCCGCCTCCGCGGTCAGCGGTGTGCCGGTGTGCTCGGCCCATTCGGCGGGCAGAACGTGAAGTTTGCTGTCTCCGCGAAAGCTTTGCCAGTCCGTGTCGTGGGCGGGTTTGGACCGGGTGAGGTTCCAGTCGGCTACCTGGTCCAGGCCGAGGGCGTGCAGGGTGCCGCCGTTGAGACGTATGGGACCGGGCAGGGCGATGGCGCGCGGGGAGCGGCCGGGCGAGCAGGCGGTCAGGGTGCGGTCGTTGGCGAGGAAGGCGCCGCTGTCGGCGGTGGCCAGGGCGAGCGCCAGACTCGACTTGCCCGATCCGGAGTTGCCGGGGATGAGGACGCCGCGGCCGTCGAGGACGGCGGCGGAGGCGTGGAAACAGACCCAGCCGCGGTCTTCGGCCAGCCGGTAGCCCATCTCCCGCAGGTGCCGGGCGGTGTTCATGGAGGCGTCGGCGTCGTCGCAGGTGATGATCGTGTAGCCGGTCCGGTGGCGGGCGATGATCTGGGGCGCGATCGAAGGAGCCGGGTCGGGCGTGAGTGCGGGGCAGCCGGACAGTTCGTACCAGGTGGCTGGGGCGTTGACGTGCATGCGGACCTTCCGCGCGGCGCCGGTGGCGTGTGCGCGGACGTGCTGGGCCAGGGCGGCGACGTGGGAGCGGGGCAGGGCAATACAGCGCAGGATCAGGTCCGGGTCGGCCGCCGCGGGGTGGGGGTGCCACAGCTCGGTGGCCGGGGTGAACAGGCGCTGAATGTAACGGATCGGGGTGTGGGGGGTGGAGCGTATGTCGACGGTGTGACGGCCGAGGGTCACGCCGAGGTGTTCCGGGCACCAGGGGTCGAGCGCGTCGGGCTCGGTGGTGCCGGCGAGCAGCGCGTGCAGGAGCGGCACGAT
>NZ_POTZ01000409.1 GCF_003236365.1 Streptomyces sp. NTH33 | reverse complement strand
GTAGCCGGGGTGGACGGCGTCCGCGCCGGACTCCTTGGCGGCCTTCAGGACCTTGTCGATGTCCAGGTAGCTGGTGGCCGGGGTGTCACCGCCCAGGGCGAACGCCTCATCCGCGGCGCGGACATGCGATGCGTTCCGGTCCGGGTCGGCGTAGACGGCCACGCTCGCGATCCCGGCGTCCCGGCAGGCCCGGGCCACGCGGACAGCGATTTCGCCACGGTTGGCGATGAGCACCTTGGTCAGCATGCCGCCTCCCGCACGTCCGTCCGGCCGGCGCCGAGCGCGTCGACGGTCTCGACGATGCGGCGGATGTCCGTGCCCGGGGTGAACACCGCGTCGACGCCCATGGCTTGGAGCGTGCGGACGTCGGCGTCCGGGATGATGCCGCCGACCAGGATGCGCACGTCGCTCGCGTCCTCCCGCGCCAGCAGCCCGATCACGCGCTCCACGATCGTCAGGTGGGCGCCCGAGAGGACGGAGAGGCCCAGGACGGGCGCGTCCTCGGCGATGACGGTGGCGACGATCTGTTCCGGAGTCTGGTGCAGGCCGGTGTAGATCACTTCATGGCCGGCGTCGCGCAGGGCGCGGGCGATCACCTTGGCGCCGCGGTCGTGGCCGTCGAGTCCGGGCTTGGCGATCACCACGCGCAGTCGGGGCGGCGCCGTCGCGCCGCCGAGGTCCGTGCGCTGTCGCAGGGCGTTCATGGTCTCTCCGTTCGGACGTTCACTGGGGGAGGGCTGGAGCGAGCCAGCCGGCGGGGCCGTAGGTGTGCGGCGTGCGCAGGAGGCGTTCCCGGGAGGCCCAGGCATTGGCGCGACGCGGAGCGGAGCCGGTCGCTGTGCGCGCCGCCGCCGCGGCGCGCGCCCGGACCACCGCCAGGGCGGCGGCGAGTTCCTCCGGGGTGGGGTTGCCTCGGACGATCTTGATCACAGCGGCTCCTTACAGGGGGATGTTGCCGTGCTTCTTGGGCGGCAGGGACTCCCGTTTGGTGCGCAGCTGGCGCAGGCCGCGCACCAGGTGGGAGCGGGTGGCCGAGGGCGTGATCACGGCGTCGACGTAGCCGCGCTCGGCCGCGACGTAGGGGTTGAGGAGGGCGTCCTCGTACTCCTGGATGAGCCGGGCCCGGGCGGCCTCGCCCTCCCCGGCGTCCTCGGCGGCGGCGAGGGTGCGGCGGTGCAGGATGCTGACCGCGCCCTGCGCGCCCATCACGGCGATCTGCGCGGTGGGCCAGGCCAGGTTCAGGTCGGCGCCCAGGTGCTTGGAGCCCATCACGTCGTAGGCGCCGCCGAACGCCTTGCGGGTGATCACGGTGATCAGCGGCACGGTGGCCTCGGCGTAGGCGAAGATCAGCTTGGCGCCGCGGCGGATGATGCCGGTGTGCTCCTGGCCCACCCCGGGCAGGAAGCCGGGCACGTCCACGAAGGTGAGCACCGGCACGTTGAAGGCGTCGCAGGTGCGCACGAAGCGGGCGGCCTTCTCGGAGGCGTCGATGTCCAGGCAGCCGGCCAGCCGCAGCGGCTGGTTGGCCACCACGCCCACCGGGCGGCCCTCGACGCGGCCGAAGCCGGTGAGGATGTTCGGCGCGAACAGCGGCTGGGTCTCGCAGAACTCCCCGTCGTCCAGCACCGGCTCGAGCACGGTGCGCATGTCGTAGGGCTGGTTGGCGCTGTCCGGCACCACGGTGTCCAGGGCCAGGTCCTCCTCCGAGGGCGCCAGGTCGGCCTCCTCGGCGAAGACGGGCGGCTCGGCGAGGTTGTTGGAGGGCAGGTAGGAAAGCAGCTGCTTGACGTAGTCGATGGCGTCCTTCTCGTCGG
This sequence comes from Streptomyces sp. NTH33, assembly GCF_003236365.1. Taxonomy (GTDB): domain Bacteria; phylum Actinomycetota; class Actinomycetes; order Streptomycetales; family Streptomycetaceae; genus Streptomyces. Next base: position 4,402 of record NZ_POTZ01000409.1, on the reverse strand, counting down.
CGGCCAGGTGGTGGGCCACCCCGGAGGCGGTGTTGTGGGTGCGCGCCCCGCCCAGCTCCTCGAAGCCCACGTCCTCGCCGGTGACGGTCTTGATGACGTCCGGGCCGGTGATGAACATGTGGCTGGCCTGGTCGACCATGACGGTGAAGTCGGTGATCGCCGGGGAGTACACCGCGCCGCCCGCGCACGGGCCGAGGACCAGGGAGATCTGCGGGATGACGCCGGAGGCGTGGGTGTTGCGGCGGAAGATCTCCCCGTACGCCCCCAGGGAGGCGACGCCCTCCTGGATGCGGGCGCCGCCGGAGTCGTTGATGCCGATGACGGGGCAGCCGGTCTTCAGCGCGAAGTCCATCACCTTGACGATCTTCTGCCCGTACACCTCGCCCAGCGCGCCGCCGAAGACGGTGAAGTCCTGCGAGAAGACGGCCACCGGGCGGCCGTCGACGGTGCCGTAGCCGGTGACCACGCCGTCGCCGTAGGGGCGGTTGGCCTCCAGCCCGAAGTGGGTGGAGCGGTGCCGGGCGAACTCGTCCAGCTCCACGAAGGAGTCCTCGTCCAGCAGCAGCCCGATCCGCTCGCGGGCGGTCAGCTTGCCCTTGGCGTGCTGCTTTTCCACGGCGCGCGCGGAGCCGGCGTGCGTCGCCTCCTGGATCCGGCGCTGCAGATCCGCGAGCTTGCCCGCGGTCGTACGGATGTCGATGTCGTTCACTGGTTGCTCCACCCCAAGGCTCATCGGTTCAGAAGGTGTCGTGGGGGACGTGCACGCCCCAGACGTCGCGCAGGGCGTGGGAGACCTCACCGACCGTGGCGCGCAGGCGCAGGGCCTCGCGCATCGGGGGCAGGACGTTGCCGGTGCCCTGGGCGGTGGTGCGCAGGGCGTCGAGGGCGCGGTCGACGGCGCCGTTGTCGCGCTCGGTGCGCAGGACGGCGAGGCGTTCACGCTGGTCGAGTTCGATCTGCGGGTCGACGCGCAGCGGCTCGTACGGTTCCTCCTCGTCGAGGACGAAACGGTTGACGCCGACCACGGTGCGCTCCTTGTTGTCGATCTCCTGCGCGATCAGATAGGCGGAGCGTTCGATCTCGGACTTCTGGAAGCCCTGCTCGATCGCCGCGACGGCGCCGCCGCGGTCCTCGACCGCCTGGATCAACTCCAGGACCGCCGCCTCCAGGTCGTCGGTCATCGACTCCATGAAGTACGAGCCGGCGAAGGGGTCGACGGTCCGGGTCACGTCGGTCTCGTGGGCGATGACCTGCTGGGTGCGCAGGGCGAGCCGTGCCGCCTTCTGGGTGGGCAGGGCGATGGCCTCGTCGTAGGAGTTGGTGTGCAGGGACTGCGTCCCGCCCAGGACCGCGCCCAGGCCCTGCAGGGCGACCCGGACGAGATTGACCTCGGGCTGCTGGGCCGTCAGCTGCACACCGGCGGTCTGCGTGTGGAAGCGCAGCATCTGCGACTTGGGGTTCTGGGCCTTGAACTCGTCGCGCATGATGCGCGCCCAGATCCGGCGGGCGGCGCGGAACTTCGCGATCTCCTCCAGCAGCGTGGTGCGGGCGACGAAGAAGAACGACAGACGCGGAGCGAAGTCGTCGACGTCCAGGCCCGCGGCGATCGCGGCGCGCACGTACTCCTTGGCGTTGGCGAGGGTGAACGCGATCTCCTGCGCGGGCGTGGCCCCGGCCTCGGCCATGTGGTAGCCGGAGATGGAGATCGTGTTCCAGCGCGGCAGCTCCCGGTGGCAGTAGGCGAAGATGTCGCTGATCAGCCGCAGTGACTGCTTCGGCGGGAAGATGTACGTGCCGCGGGCGATGTACTCCTTGAGCACGTCGTTCTGGATCGTGCCGGTCAACCGGTCACCGGCCACGCCCTGTTCGGCCGCCACCAGCTGGTACAGCAGGAGCAGCGTCGACGCGGGCGCGTTGATCGTCATCGACGTCGACACCTTGTCCAGCGGCAGGCCCTGGAACAGCGTCCGCATGTCCTCGATGGAGTCGATCGCCACGCCGACCTTGCCCACCTCGCCGCGGGCGATGTCCTCGTCCGAGTCGTAGCCCATCTGAGTGGGCAGGTCGAAGGCCACGCTCAGGCCCCCGGTGCCGGCGCCGACCAGCTCGTGGTAGCGCTCGTTGGACTCCTTCGCGGTGCCGAACCCGGCGTACTGCCGCATCGTCCAGGGGCGGCCGGTGTACATCGACGGGTACACGCCGCGGGCGAACGGGAACCGTCCCGGGGCGCCCAGCTTGGCGTCCGCGTCGAAGTCTGTCAGCGACCAGCCGTCGTAGACCGGCTGAATCGGCAGGCCGGACTCGCTGCGTGCGAAGGAACCCACATCGATCTCCTCTGGTACCCAATCTCTTATGAACGGTACTCAGTACCATTCAAGTGAGCAAGTGGCTCCTCGAGGCCGAGAGAGGGGAGGATGGGTGATCATGAGCAAGCCAGCCGCGCGCACCCGACTCGCTGACGCCGCCTTCGCCCTGTTCGACGAGCGCGGCTACGAGCAGACCACCGTCGACGACATCGCCGAACGGGCCGGGGTGGGCCGCACCACCTTCTTCCGGCACTACCGGTCCAAGGAAGACGTCATCTTCCCCGACCACGACCGGCTGCTCGAGCAGATCAAGGACCGGCTGGCCACCTCCAGCCACGACACCGCCCTGGCCGCCGTCTCCGACGCGGTCCGCCTGGTGCTGATGCACTACCTCGACGAAGGTGACCTCGCCCGTCGGCGATACCGGCTCACCAGCAAGGTCGCCGCGCTCCGCGACCGCGAGATCGCCAGCGTGGCCCGCTATCAGAGGCTGTTCCGCGAGTTCATCGCCAACTGGATGGGAGGCTCCACCGAGTCGGCCTCGCTCAGGGCCGAGCTCATGGCCGCGTCCGTGGTCGCGGCCCACAACCACGTGCTGCGCCGATGGCTCCGGGGCGAGTCCTCCGACCCCGTCGGAGAGGTCGACGAGGCGATGCGCGAGGTGCTCGCCCTGTTTCCCGGCCCCCAGTCCCGCGCACAGGCCGGTGACGGCGGCACCACCGTCGTCGCCTTCCGCACCGGACAGGACATCGACGCCCTGCTCCCCTCACTGCGACGCCTCGTCGAGGGCCGCCCCGAGCAGTGAACGCCCCTCGCATGCCGCAGGGAAACGGTCCTGGAAGCGCGCTCCCGGACGGTGGAGGCCGACCAGGCCGTGGTCGGTCGGCTGTCCCACGGGTGGGCACATGGAGCTTCGCACGCAGCCCGCCGGCTGGATCGAGACGATCGGCCGGCTGAGTCTCGGCGTCGCCGGCTGGAAGGAGAAGATGGGACGCGCCCTCCCGGGTAGGCAGGTGGTGCAGGCCGAAGCCGCGGTCAGCCGTCGCCCTCGGCCTGCTCCGGCTGCTTCGGAGTGGTGGCGACGCTCATCAACGGTGCGATCGCCAGAATCAGAACCAGCCCGGTCAGCATGCCGTACAGCGGTGGGCCCGGACGGGAGATGCCGGACGTGATGAGCAGCGTCGTCGCGGCGGCCGGAGGGTGGTGCGCTTCGCACACGTGCAGCAGGAACAGGGTCAGTCCCACGGAAAGGGCCTGCGCGCCGATCTGCGCACCGGTGTCGTGCTGCTCGGCGGCGGTCGACGGGTGACTCCACAGGCCGAAGAGGGCCAGACAGGCGAGACCGACGACGACCGCCAGCGCGTGCCCGATCACCGCGCTGCGCAGCCGGGCGCTGACCGAATGCGGGTGGGCGAGCAGCAGGTACGCCGTCGGTCCCAGGGTGGTGGTGAGCGCGATCCACCCCACGAGCCGCCCGACGGCTCCGACTCCGGCGAGCAGCAGGGCGGACAGGGCGAGGAGCCGCAGCCCTCCTTTCAGGCGGGTGCGGAGCACTCCGTCACGTGCCGTTCCGGCCGGCCCGGGACCCGGCGGTGTCTCGCCCGGCGTCATACGGACCTGCCGGTCGACGTGGACCGTGCGGCCTTGCCGGTTCCGGTTCTCACGGCGGTCTCCTTCGCGTCGAGACCCGGGTTTCCCCTGGCCGCTGTGCTCAATCGGCCCGGCCGCGCACGGCGTTGCGGGCGGTTCCGCTCCGCGCTTTCCGCGGATCGTCCGCTCAGGATTCCGTGTCGCGTACGGAAGGCCGGGTGTGGATGTAGAGCCGGCGGCGGTCGCCGACGTCGACGCGCTGGGGGAGGGGCAGCTCGTAGGAGACGGGGCGCCGGTGGTCGGCGAGCTGCCGCTGGGGGGTTGTAGACGCGGTGGAACTTCCACAGCATGCGGGCGAAGTTGGTCTGCCCGCGCAGCAGGTGCCCGCCGAGCAGGCGGGCGGCGCCGAGGGCGGTGCGCCAGCCGAGGTGCTTGGCGTTGATGACGGCCTGTGTCCGGACGAGTTCGCGGTAGAACTCGGCGAGGGGGAGGGTGGTGGGGACTAC
>NZ_POTZ01000408.1 GCF_003236365.1 Streptomyces sp. NTH33 | reverse complement strand
ATCCGGCCGGAGACGGGGTATCAACATATCTGGCGTTGATTTTTGGCACGCTGTTGAGTTCTCAAGGAACGGACGCTTCCTTCGTACTCACCCTCGCGGGCTTTCCTCCGGGCGCTTCCCTTCGGTGTTCACTACGTTAGCCGATTCTCCCGGTAACTCATAATCGAGTCTCGCGAGTTCGAATCCGGGCGCGCAGGCGCACCGAAACCGACCCCGATGAGGGGTTCTCGGTAGGTAGTGGGTTGACCGCTCCGGCTGCAGGCAATGGCCGTACCCGGTTCAGCGGCTCGGGCCACGTTACGCACCTTCCGTCGGCGAGTCAACTTCGACGGCGCCGCGGCACGTGGGCGCGGTAGGGGCTCACCGTCGGGTCGTCGGCGACCCAGAAGCGCCAGGGGTGAGCCTGCCCGCAGCCGCCATCGCCGGCGACCCCGGTACGCGGGCCGTTGCGTACCTGCTCGGGGGGTGTCGGGGCCCCGGTCAGGATCCGTATGGGGGTCTCGTCGGCGGCGCAGGCGTCGGTGCCGTCGAGGGTCCGGTCCACGTCCAGGGCCGTGGCCAGGCGGGCGGGGCCCTTGGCGAGTTCCTTGTCGCTGCGGGCCGAGGGCCGGCGGGTGCGGGCCAGCTCGGCGCCCTCGACGATCTCGCCGGCCCGGAGCAGGACCCCGCTCGCCCGGCCCTCCGGTCCGCACACCAGGTTCATGCAGTGCCACATGCCATAGGTGAAGTAGACGTAGACGTGGCCGGGTGGACCGAACATCACGCCGTTGCGGGCGGTACGGCCGCGGTAGGCGTGGGAGCCCGGGTCGTTCGGGCCGTCGTAGGCCTCGACCTCGGTCAGACGCAGGGTGATCGGGCCGTCGGGGGTCGTACGCACCAGGAGGCGGCCCAGCAGGTCGGGGGCGACCTCCAGGACGGGGCGGTCGAAGAACTCTCTGGGCAGGGGCGTACGGTCCGAGGGCGCGATCATGACTTCCGAGCGTAACCCGGACGGGTGGGTGCCCGTCCGGACTCGGGGCCCGCTCCCCTTGCGGAGTGCGGGCGGGGAACCGGCGGCGGTCGGATCGCGTTTGCAGGGGCCGGAGATCCACGTAAAGGGAGAGTCATGGGGTTCAAGAAGCTGCTCGCGAGCCTCGGCGCAGGCGGTGCCTCGGTCGAGACGGTGCTGCACGAGGTCAACGTCGTGCCGGGCGGGGTCGTCCAGGGGGAGGTACGGATCGAGGGCGGCTCGGTGAACCAGCAGATCGAGGGGCTGTCGGTCGGGCTGCAGGCGCAGGTCGAGGTCGAGAGCGGCGACCAGGAGTACAAGCAGGACATCGAGTTCACCAAGGTGCGGCTCGGTGGGGCCTTCGAGCTGCAGGCGGGGGCCGTGCACGCGGTGCCGTTCGGGCTGGAGATCCCGTGGGAGACGCCGGTCACGATGATCGAGGGGCAGGCACTGCGGGGCATGCACGTCGGAGTGACCACGGAGCTGGCGATCGCGCGTGCCGTGGACTCCAGTGACCTGGATCCGGTCAACGTGCATCCGCTGCCGGCACAGCAGGCGATCCTGGACGCGTTCATCCGGCTCGGCTTCCAGTTCAAGAACGCGGACCTGGAGCGCGGTCACATCCGTGGGACGCGGCAGCGGCTGCCGTTCTACCAGGAGATCGAGTTCTATCCGCCGTCGCAGTACCGGGGACTGAACCAGGTGGAGTTGAGCTTCGTGGCCGACGAGCACGCCATGGACGTGGTGCTGGAGATGGACAAGAAGTCGGGTCTGTTCAGCGAGGGCAGCGACACGTTCCGGTCGTTCCAGGTGGGTCTGCACGACTACCAGGGGACCGACTGGGCGGCGTATCTCCACCAGTGGATCGCCGAGGTCGGCAGCAGGCGTAACTGGTTCTAGGCTCGGGAACCGGAGACCCAGGAATCGATCAGGAGGTATCGAGGTGACCGAGCTCAAGAGGCGGCCGCTCCCCCATGACTTCCATCCGCCCGTGCCGTCGTTCACGGTCACGAGTGACGACGTCCGGGAGGGCGCGACGCTCAAGGATGCTCAGGTCCATGCGGGCGGGAACACCTCGCCGCAGCTGCGCTGGGAGGATTTCCCTCCGGAGACCAAGAGCTTCGCCGTGACCTGCTACGACCCGGACGCCCCGACGGGCAGCGGGTTCTGGCACTGGGTGGTGTTCGACATCCCGGCCTCCGTGACGGAGCTGCCGGCGGGTGCGGGCGGCGGCAAGTTCGAGGGGCTGCCCGAGGGTGCCGTGCACGCGCGCAACGACTACGGGACGAAGGACTTCGGAGGTGCCGCGCCGCCGCCCGGGGACGGGCCGCACCGGTACGTCTTCACGGTGTACGCCGTCGACCAGGAGAAGCTGGGTCCGGACTCGGACGCCTCTCCCGCGGTGGTGGGCTTCAATCTGCGCTTCCACACGCTGGCGCGCGCCCAGCTGATCGGTGAGTACGAGAACCCCGCCGAGGGCTGAGTCCCGCACGGCGCGGGCCCGCGCGCACTGAACGTTTGCCCGTCTCCGGTCTTGGGATCGACCGGAGGCGGGCATTTATTACGTTGTCCCGTCCCGGCGTGCCCGGCCAGAGTTGATCCAGCCCGCCACGGGGTGGGCCGGTGCACACGGGAGGTGGGCTGGAATGCGGGACACGCTGGTGCTGAACGCGAGCTTCGAGCCGCTGTCGACGGTGACGTTGAAGCGAGCCGTCGTACTGGTGCTGCAGTCGAAGGCCGTGGTCGAGCAGGCCCACCCCGAGCTGCGGATGCGGGGTGCGGTGGTGGACATGCCCGCGCCCCGGGTGATCCGGCTGTGCCGGTACGTGCGCGTGCCCTTCCGAAGACAGGCTCCGTGGTCGAGAAGGGGTGTGCTGGTACGGGACCGGCACCGGTGCGCGTACTGCGGGCGGCGGGCGGCGACCGTGGATCATGTGGTGCCGCGGTCGCAGGGTGGGCGGGACAGCTGGCTGAACACGGTGGCCTCGTGCGCGGAGGACAACCACCGGAAGGCGGACCGGACTCCGGAGCAGGCGGGTATGCCGTTGCTGCGGGAGCCGTTCGAGCCGACGCCGGCCGACGCGATGCTTCTGGCTCTGGGGCGGGAGGAGTTCGAGGCGCTTCCCGCCTGGCTGGCTCGGTCGGCCGCGTAGCGCTACGGCAGTGGGGCCCGCCTTCGCGACGAAGGCGGGCCCCACTGCCGTAGGACTGGGTTGTTCAGTCGATGGACGGCCTCTCGCGGCGTTCCGTGCCCGTACCGGCGTTGCCGCCGCCCGAGCTGCCGCCCGAACCTCCGCCCAGCGAGCCGAAGTTGCCGATGGCGCCGGACAGGCCCTTGAGGGCGTCGCCGATTTCGCTGGGGACGATCCAGAGCTTGTTGGCGTCGCCCTCGGCGATCTTGGGGAGCATCTGGAGGTACTGGTAGGAGAGCAGCTTCTGGTCGGGGTCACCGGCGTGGATGGACTCGAAGACCGTGCGGATCGCCTGCGCCTCGCCCTCGGCGCGCAGGGCGGCGGCCTTGGCCTCACCCTCGGCGCGCAGGATCTGGGACTGCTTCTCGCCCTCGGCGCGCAGGATTTCGGACTGCCGGACACCCTCGGCCTGGAGGATCGCGGCGCGCTTGTCGCGGTCGGCGCGCATCTGCTTCTCCATCGAGTCCTGGATGGAGGTCGGGGGTTCGATGGCCTTCAGCTCGACGCGGTTGACGCGGATGCCCCACTTGCCGGTGGCCTCGTCGAGGACGCCGCGCAGGGCCGCGTTGATCTCCTCGCGGGAGGTCAGGGTGCGTTCGAGGTCCATGCCGCCGATGATGTTGCGCAGCGTGGTGACGGTGAGCTGCTCGATGGCCTGGATGTAACTGGCGACCTCGTAGGTGGCGGCGCGGGCGTCGGTCACCTGGTAATAGATGACGGTGTCGATGTTGACGACCAGGTTGTCCTGCGTGATCACCGGCTGCGGCGGGAACGGTACGACCTGTTCGCGCAGGTCGATGCGGTTGCGGATGGTGTCGATGAACGGGACGACGATGTTGAGGCCCGCGTTCAGCGTCCGCGTGTAGCGGCCGAAGCGCTCGACGATGGCCGCGCTCGCCTGTGGAATGACCTGGATGGTCTTGATCAGGGCGATGAAGACCAACACCACCAGAATGATCAGGACGATGATGACCGGTGCCATCGTTGCTGCCCGTACCCCTTCTCCGCCTCGGCTCTTTTGGAAGATCTTGTGACTCTTGAAGATCTTGGCTGGTCGAGTCTGACAGACCGTCGTACATCTCGTAGGGCGTTCGGCCCACTTGCGTCATTGCCCGGTGGTGGGCGGTCACATGACGACGGCGGTGGCCCCCTCGATGTCCACGACGTCCACCTGTTCGCCGACTTCGTAGGCGCGGTCGGTGTCGAGTGCGCGCGCCGACCAGATCTCCCCGGCGAGCTTGATACGGCCGCCGGAGCCGTCGACGCGTTCGAGTACGACGGCCTGCTTGCCCTTCAACGCGTCGACTCCCGTGGCCAGTTCGGGGCGCTGTTTGCCGTGCCGGGCCGCGATGGGCCGGACCACGGCGATGAGGGCGACGGAGACCACGACGAAGGTGAGCACCTGGGCGACGACGCCGAAGCCGAAGCCCGCGACGACCGCGGCGGCGACGGCGCCCACCGCGAACATGCCGAACTCCGGCATCGCGGTCACCACGAGCGGGATTCCGAGCCCTGCCGCGCCGACCAGCCACCACACCCATGCGTCGATGTTGTTCACATGGTCATGGTAGGCCGCCGGTGATGACGGCGGACAGGGTGCGGTGAGGGGAGATCAGGACAGCGGCAGGCCCCGGGCGGTCCAGCGGTCGCCGGCCTGCTCGACGACGAGCGGGAGGCCGAAGCACAGGGAGAGGTTGCGGGAGGTGAGTTCGAGCTCCAGGGGGCCGGCGGTGAGGACCTTGCCCTGGCGGATCATCAGGACGTGGGTGAAGCCGGGGGCGATCTCCTCGACGTGGTGGGTGACCATGATCATCGAGGGGGCGATCGGGTCGCGGGCGAGCCGGCCGAGGCGGCGGACCAGGTCCTCGCGGCCGCCGAGGTCGAGGCCTGCGGCGGGCTCGTCGAGCAGGAGCAGCTCGGGGTCGGTCATCAGGGCGCGGGCGATCAGGGTGCGCTTGCGCTCACCCTCGGACAGGGTGCCGAACCTCCGGTCGAGGTAGTCGTTCATGCCGAGGCGGTCGAGGAAGGCGCGGGCGCGCTGCTCGTCGATGTCCTCGTACTCCTCCTGCCAGCCCGCGGTCATGCCGTAGGCGGCGGTGAGCACGGTCTGCAGCACGGTCTGGCGCTTGGGGAGCTTCTCGGTCAGGGCGATGCCGGCCACGCCGATGCGGGGGCGCAGCTCGAAGACGTCGGTGCCGGGCCGGCCGAGGGTCTCGCCGAGGACGGTGGCGGTGCCGGTGGTGGGGAAGAGGTAGGTCGAGGCGATGTTCAGCAGGGTGGTCTTGCCGGCGCCGTTGGGGCCGAGGATGACCCAGCGCTCGCCCTCCTTGACCGACCAGGAGACCTGGTCCACCAGAGCCCGGCCCTCGCGGACCACGGATACGTCCTGAAGCTCCAGAACATCGCTCATGAGCGCGTTGTCTCCCCTTGCAGTGTGCTGCCGGTCTCGGCCGTCGCGTACGCCTGTGGCTCGGTCCGCCGCGCCGGTGGGCGCAGCCCCCAACGAATCTACGCCACGAGCCGGACGGGGCGGCCCATCGGTCCTCTCCTTAGGGTGGAGGCATGCTCTCGGAACCGCGTTCTGGACGCCTTGCCGCTTGGGGAAATGCCCTTTTGTCCGGATATGCCTCGCCGGACGACGCCGTGCTCGCCATGGTCGAGGACGACGCCGTCCACCGGGTGGAGGGACTGCCCGGGGAGTCGGGGCCGGTCGGGCTCACGCTGGCCCTCGGACGGCTGCGGACGCTCGGGGCGAGTGCGCTGCGGGTGGCGCTGCCCGCGCCGGGGCATCCGCTGGGGCTGAGCGGGCCGCCGGAGTTCAATGCGCGGGCGCTGGAGGCCGAGGAGGCCGTGATCTGTCACGGGGCCGCTTTCGGGCTGGTGCCCCAGGTGTACGAGGCGGGGCCCGAGGGTGATGTGCACGCCGAGGTGGTGTGGCACGTGCTGCCCGTGCGGGAGGCGCCGCCGGCCGACGTGCCGTCGCTGGGTGAGGCCGAGCGGGAGCTGGCGGAGGCGTTGCGGGAGGCGACGGACGCGCTGTCGCGGCTGGACGTGGCCGGGTCGGGGCCGGTGGCCGAGGCTGCGATCGACGCCTATCGGGCTCGGGC